>JAMLJB010000002.1:0-300000 GCA_023953835.1 Rhizobiaceae bacterium
CAAGATCCGACGCGCCACGCTCGGCGACGCCTATGTGGACAAGGCTCTCTCACAGGCGGATGATTTCACCCGCGACCTGCAGGAACTCGTCACGACCTATTGCTGGGGCGAGGTCTGGGGCCGCGAGGGGCTTGACCGGAAAACGCGCTCCACCATCAATCTCGCCATGATCAGCGCGCTCAATCGTCCGCACGAACTCGCCGCCCATGTGCGCGGTGCGGTCAACAACGGGCTGACAAGGGCCGAAATAAAGGAAATCCTCCTTCAGGTCGGAATCTATTGCGGGGTCCCGGCCATGGTCGACAGTTTCCGCATCGCGCGTGAAATTCTGGACGAGCTGGATGCCAAGTAACGATCGCAGCGCCGCCGCCGGGGACGATACCGTCGCTTTCGTCGGCCTGGGCAGGATGGGCGCTCCCATGGTCCGCTGCCTTGCCAAAGCGGGCTACAAGCTCCGGCTGTATGATGTCGATCGCAGTATTTCGGACCAGCTCGCCGCTGAAACCGGAGGCGAGGCGGCCGCATCGCTTTCCCGTCTCGGGCAGGACGCCGGAATCGTCATCCTGATGCTGCCCAACTCTAAGATCGTCGAGCAGGTCTGTCTGGGAAGCGAAGGCCGGGAAGGACTGGTTGACGGGCTCGGCACAGGCGGGCTCATCATCGACATGAGTTCTTCGAACCCGATGGCGACACGCACGCTTGGCGCGACGCTCAAGGAAAATGGCATCGCGCTTGTCGACGCGCCGGTTTCGGGCGGCATCAGGAAGGCCGTGGACGGCACGCTGAGCATCATGGTCGGAGGCGACGACGAGGCCGCTTGTCAAAGGGCGACGCCCGTTCTCGAGGCGATGGGAAAAACCTTCCGCACGGGCGCGCTCGGCTCCGGCCACGCCATCAAGGCGCTCAACAACTATGTCTCCGCAGCGGGTCTGGCCGCCGCCTGCGAAGCCGTGGTGGTTGCGAAGTCCTTCGGACTCGATCCGGCCCTGATGATCGACGTGATCAACGCATCGACCGGCCGCAACCATTCGACCGAAATCAAGATAAAGCCTTTTGTCCTGTCAGGAGAATTTCGGAAAGCCGGCTTCGCGCTCGATCTCATGACGAAGGATGTCGAGACCGCCGCCGACCTGGCCGACCGCCTCGGCCTCTCGCTGCCCGGACTCGATGCGGCCAGACAGTTGTGGAAGGAGGCCGCCGCCAAGCTCGACAAGGGGGCCGACCATACGGAGATATTTCGCTATATCGAAGATGCCGGCAACGGGGTCGACGCATAGGACGCGGATGGTTTCATGCCTCTTGAACACTATGATGTTTTTGCCATCCAGTATGCGGCATCCGTCAGGTCGTCGCGGGAATATTTCTTCGGCGACGACCCGCATGACGGCCCTGCCCCGATAAACTACTACATCTGGGTCATCCGCAACGAGGCACGCGTGGTCGTGGTGGATACCGGCTTCGACGCAAAGCGCGCGGTTGCTCGCAAGCGCGACTTCATCAGGTGCCCGACGGAAGGATTGAAGGCGCTCGGCATCGATGCCGCCAATGTGGAAACGGTCATCGTAACGCATCTGCACTACGACCATGCAGGCAATCTCGATCGCTTTCCGAAGGCACGATTCGTTCTTCAGGACGAGGAAATGCGCTTCGCCACGGGCCGCACGATGCGCTTCAAGTCGATGCGCGCGCCTTTCGAGCTTTCCGATATACAGGAGATGGTTGCGCATAATTTCGCCGGTCGGGTGAAGTTCGTCAGCGGCACCGAAACCATCGCGCCCGGCATTGCCGTGCATCATGTGCCGGGCCACAGCCGGGGCCTCCAGTCGGTCACAGTCACGACCCGGCGCGGCAGGCTATGCCTCGCGGCGGATGCCGCGCATTTCTATGCCAATATCGCGCTGGAGCGGCCATTTCCGATCTTCGCGGACGTATCTGCAGTGCTTGAGGGCCACCAGAAGGTGCTCGAACTTGCGGAAAGCCCGGACCATCTCATACCGGGCCACGATCCGCTGGTCTCGGACCTGTTTCCGCAGGTTGCGGGCGATCCCCTGATCCGTCATGTGTCCGAAGCGCCGAACCGCACCATATCCGACATCCTCGCGCAGCCCTGAGGCTCTATCCATATCATTGCAGCATTTCGCGCATCTCCTTTTGAATCTTTTTCCGCCTTCGGGGATCGGGGTATTCTCGCGACCGAACTGGAAACTACCCTCCGCTACGGAGTATCGCGTATATGAATGTCGGGCTGTATGTCGAACGCGCGGCGCGTTCTTTCGGTGATCGAACGGCCATCGCCGAAGGGGGAAGATCGACGTCGTTTCTCCTCCTTGAAGAGCGCACGAACCGTCTTGCGCACGCGTTGATCGACCGGGGTGTGAAGCTCAGGGACCGGGTTATCCTGATCCTGCCGAACAGCACGGAATGGATCGAGGCGGATTTCGGCATCGCCAAGACCGGCGCCGTCAGCGTGCCCATCAGTCCGCACCTGCATGAGAACGAGATCGCGGGTCTGGCGGCGGCGGCGGACGCGTGCCTGCTCATCACGAACGTGACGCTTCACGAGCGCCTCCAGTCGGTGATCGACAAGCTGAAACTGCCGGTCCTGCTGGTGGGAAGCGAAGGAGAGAACTCATACGAAGGCGCAGTGGCCGCTGGATCGGCAGAACACATCTGCGTGGAGGTGGATGACGCCGTGGACGGCAGGATCATCCGCTTCACCTCCGGCACGACCGGCTCGCCCAAGGGCGTCTATCTCACGCATCGCAACTGGCTGACCACGGCCTATTGCATGCTGCTCGACCGCTGCAACATGCAGGCGGACGACATCTATGTCGGCACCAGCCCGTTCGTCCACGCCGCCGGATTGTGGATATTGCCTTCCCTGATCCGGGGATCGACGATCGAGGTCGTGGACAAGTTCGACCCGGACCACATTCTCCACCTCATCGAGACGAACCGCTGCACCGTGCTGCAACTCGTGCCCACCGGCCTCAGGCGGCTTCTCGACAATCCGAAGGCGGACGCGCTCAAGCGCGAGACCCTGCGCGCCGTCAGCTATGGCGGAGCGCCCATCGATGGCGTCACGCTGCGCGAGGCCACCGCGCTGATGGGGCCGAAACTGATTCAGGGCTATGGGCTGAACGAGGCCCCGATCGTCTCCACCCTGCAACAGCAGGACCACCGCTATGCGGTGATGGACGGCATGAACTGGCACCAGCCGCTGGGGCGGGACGTGACCATGGCGGAAATCGCGCTTCTGAACGAGGACGGTCAACCCGTGCCTGACGGCGATGTGGGCGAGATCGCCGTGCGCGGCCCGATGGTTTTTCTCGAATATTGGCGCAACCCCGAGGCGACGTCGCAGGCCATGCGGACCGGCTTCTTCTGGACGGGCGACCTCGGCCTTCGGGGTGACAACGGCATCCTGTACCTTGCCGGCAGGAGCAAGGAGATTATCGTCACGGGTGGCTACAACGTCTCCCCGCATGAGGTCGAGGCCGTGCTGCTCGCCCATGACAGCGTCCACCAATGCGCCGTGGTCGGGGTGCCCGACCGCGAATGGGGAGAGCAGGTCACCGCATTCGTGGTGCTCAAGCGCAACAAGCATGCCACGGAAGCCGAGCTGATCGATTTTTGCAGAAAGCACCTGACCAGCTACAAGAAGCCGAAGCGCATCGATTTCGTGACGTCGCTGCCGATCAATTCAAACGGCAAGGTCGTCCGTCGGCTTCTGCGTGACAGGGCGAGCGCCGCATAGGACTGCGCCTTTGCGCTTCCGGCAGATGGCGGTTCTCCAGGAGATGCTTCGATGCAGACCATACGCGGCCAGGACTTTGTCGAGATTCGCGATGCGATCCGCGCGTTGTGCGCCGAATTTCCCGCCGAATATCACCGCAAGGTCGACGAGGCCCGGGCCTATCCCGAAGAATTTGTCGCCGCGCTGACCAATGCCGGATGGCTGGCGGCGCTGATCCCCGAAGAATATGGCGGCGCGGGACTCGGGCTCACGGAAGCGTCCGTCATCATGGAAGAGATAAACCGCTCGGGCGGCAATTCCGGCGCGTGCCACGGCCAGATGTACAACATGAACACGCTGATCCGGCACGGCTCGGAGGAGCAGCGGCGGAAATATCTCCCGAAAATCGCAACCGGCGAACTGCGTCTTCAATCAATGGGCGTGACCGAGCCGACCACCGGCACGGACACGACCAGCATCAGGACCACGGCGGTCAGGAAAAGCGACCGCTATGTCGTCAACGGCCAGAAGGTCTGGATTTCCCGCATACAGCATTCCGACCTGATGATCCTGCTGGCGCGTACCACGCCCGCCGAGCAGGTCCGCAAAAGGTCCGAGGGACTGTCCATCTTTATCGTCGACCTCAAGGAGGCGCTCGGCAACGGGATGACCGTCCAGCCGATCCGCAACATGGTCAACCACGAGACCAACGAGCTGTTTTTCGACAATCTCGAAATTCCGTCCGAGAACCTGATCGGGGAAGAAGGCCAGGGTTTCAAATATATCCTGACCGGACTGAATGCGGAGCGAACCCTGATCGCCGCCGAATGCATCGGCGACGGCTACTGGTTCATCGACAGGATCACCGCCTATGCCAAGGAAAGAAAGGTGTTCGGTCGTCCCATCGGACAGAACCAGGGCGTCCAGTTCCCGATCGCGGAAAGCTTCATCGAGGTCGAGGCGGCAAACCTCATGCGCTCGGAAGCCTGTCGGCTCTACGATGCGGGGCTTCCCTGCGGCACCGAGGCCAACATGGCAAAGCTCCTGGCAGCGAAGGCCTCGTGGGAAGCCGCCAATGCCTGCCTCCAGTTCCATGGCGGTTTCGGCTTTGCCGCCGAATACGACGTGGAGCGCAAGTTCCGCGAGACCCGCCTCTACCAGGTGGCACCGATCTCGACAAACCTGATCCTCTCCTATGTCGCCGAACATGTGCTCGGCCTGCCGAGATCGTACTGACCGCCACGCGATGCCGCCGAACGTCGATTTGTCACCTGCGCCAGCGGACACATGTCAAATCCGACTTGACCGACAGGATCATTGGATTAGTGCGATCCGGCATACGATGACGCACTCCCCCACCCGAGCGGACGCCTGGTCCGATACTCATCCATGACAGAAATGACGTCGCGCCGCGGACTTGTCGTCGTTGCGATCATGGCAAGCATGGCGATGATCGCCATCGAGGCGACGATCGTGTCGACGGCCATGCCGCAGATTGCCGCGCAGCTCGGGCAGATCAACCTTTATTCGTGGGTCTTTTCGGCGTTTCTCCTGACCCAGACGACAATGACCGTCATCTTCGGAAAGCTCGCGGACATTTATGGACGCAAGCCGATGATCCTGATCGGCATCGCGATCTTTCTGTTCGCTTCGGTGCTCGCCGGCTTTGCCTGGTCGATGCCGTCGATGATCGTATTTCGACTGCTGCAGGGTGTCGGGGCCGGGGCAATTCAGCCCGTTGCCATGACCATCGTGGCCGACCTCTTCCCCGGCAATCAGCGGGGCAAGGTCCAGGGCTATCTGGCCAGCGTCTGGGCGCTGTCCGCCGTCGTCGGTCCACTCCTCGGCAGTCTCATCATTCACAACCTGCCGTGGTCCTGGGTGTTCTGGATCAACGTGCCGGTGGGGCTTTTCGCAACAGCCGCGTTCCTGCTTTTTCTGCAGGAAGAGAAGCGCCCGCGGCTGGTGTCCGTCGACGTGCTCGGCGCAGCGCTTTTTGCCGTCTCCATCTCCGCCCTGATGATTGCCCTGACCGAAGTGGAGGGTGCCGGGTCGGGTCAATCCATCATTGCGGTCACCATTTGCGTTATCGCGCTCGTTGCCTTCATCTGGCAGGAGCGGCGTGCGGAAAGCCCGATGATCGCGCCGGGCCTGTGGCTCAAGCGCCCGATCGCATTTGCAAACCTCGCGGTCTGTTTCGCGAGCATGGCGATCATGGGCCTGACGACTTTCCTGCCGATCTATGTGCAGGCGGTACTCAACCGCTCGCCGCTCGTGGCGGGCTTCACATTGACCATGCTGCTGCTTGGCTGGCCCTCCGGCGCCACCGTCGCTTCCCGCCAGATCGGCCGCTTCGGACTGCGGCCAGTCATGATCGCCGGCAGTTTCCTGATCCCGACGGGCACCTTCCTTTTTGTCCTGCTCACACCCTCAAGCCAGGTCGCGCTTGCCGGCATCGGCTCGCTCATCATGGGCTTCGGAATGGGCCTGCTCAATATCGGGGCCCTCATTCTCACGCAGGAATGCGTGGACGCGTCCGAGCGCGGCAGTGCAACCGCTTCCAACGTCTTCTCGCGCAATCTTGGCAGCACGCTCGGCGCGGCAGTGCTCGGTGCGGTGCTGGCCTATGGGCTCGCGCACGCCACCAACGGGCAGACCATATCGCCCGAGCAGATCCGGGCCCTGCTGGACGGCACAGGTGCCGCAATCGGCAGCACGGAAGAAATCCGGCTTGCCCTGCAGCAAGCGCTGCACGCGACTTTCATCACAATGCTGCTGTTTGCCGCCATGATCGTTCCCGCCTGCCTGCTGATTCCGACCTTTCAGATGAATCGGCGGCCACCGCAGGAAGTATTGCCGAAATAGCGTCGGCAACCTGGGGTCAAGGCAGCGGCTTTTCGGTTGGGTGACCGGAAACAAGGCGACGCTGCCCGGCCATCCTCGCGGCGGGCGAACCGGGTTTCGCCATCGGCCAAAGGTCAGCGACCATGAAGCCTTCCGGGAACGGATCGTCGTCCTGCAGGACGTAGCGGCCGTGTCCGGTGATCCACGCCCGCCCGCCGATTTCAGGCACGATGGCGGCAACGCCCCCCACACTTGTCTCCTCAAGGATGCGACAGTGGAAAGGATTGTTGAGCATGCCGTCTATCTCGAAGGTGTCGCCCGCGCGGCAGGCGCCGCGCGCATGGAGCACGGCCGCCATCGCCGAAACGCCGGTCCCGGCCGGCGTCCTGCCCACGGAGCTTCCGGCGTTGACCGGCACCTGCCGCAGCCTTCCCGTCCCGCTGGCCTCTCGGTAGAGGATCAGTCCCTCGATCATGGTCAGGTCCGGGTTCTCCGGATGGCTGAAGCCGATGGAGACGTTGGCCGCCTCGCAGATCGCCGCCGCGGCGGCCTGGATGGCCAGCCCTTCGCCGGGGTCGAGCGACATACCGAGTTGCTCGGCGTCGGCAAGCACATAGGCCATTCCGCCGAATGCGACGCTCACTGTCAGTCGACCATAGCCCGCAACGTCGAGCGGCGCATCGAGCACGCTCGCGAAACTGGGCACGTTCTGGAAATCGACGCGCAGCACGCGGCCGTCCTTGCAGTGCGCACGGATCAATACAAGCCCGGCCGGTGGTTCCAGGTAGAACTCCGTGACGGGTTCGACCATTTCGATCTGCCCCGTCTCAAGCAGTACCGTCGCCACGGCGATGGTGTTGGTGCCGGACATGGCGGCATAGTAGTCCTGCTGCTCCAGAATGATGAAGCCGGCCGCCGCACGCGCATCGGTCGGCGGCATGATCAGGTTGCAGCACAAATTGGATGAACCGCGCGGTTCGCGCAACATCAGGCGCCGCAGCCAGTCCGCCTCGGTCTCGAAATAACGCATCTTCTCGAACATGGTCGCGCCCGGCGCGGCAAGGACGCCGACCCCGCCGCCGAAGATCACACGCGATGCATCTCCCTGCGTGTGGGCGTCGACCGCCTCGATGGAAAATCTCATCGCCTGCCCCCGGTCATGGCTGGATACTTGCCGCTTCGCCCGGCAAAGGTGCTGCCGCGTCGACCAGTTGCGACGCCCGCAACTCATGCCAGAACGCCGCTGGTATCGAATGGCCGAAAAGCTGCATGATCATCTGGAACTGGGCGATCGAACGCGCGCCTGGAATGACCGTCGCAACGGCGGGATGGGCAAGCACGAACTGAAGCGCGGCAGCGCCGAGGGGAACGCCATGACGGAGGCACACGGCTTCCAGCGCCTGGACCCGCTCCAAAATGGCCGCCGATGCCGGGCCGTAGCGATAGCGCGCGCCGCTTCCGGTCCCGGTGACGAGAATGCCGCTGTTGAAAACGCTGCCGATCGCCACGGCGACACCGCGCTTGAGGCATCGCGGCAGAAGGCCGGCAAGCGCGGGCTGGTCGAGAAGCGTATAGAGGCCCGGCACCAGCAGGCAATCCACATCGGCAACATCGAGCACGGCCTCGAAAACATTGATCTCGTTGCAGCCGACGCCGATCGCCCGGACCGTTCCGTCCGCGCGCAAGCGGTCGAGGGCGCGAAAGGCGCCGTCCATCGCAATCGAGAACTGGCGTGGCTGGTCGGCTCCATGCGTCAGCGTGTCGATGTCGTGGATATAGGCTATGTCGATCCGTTCGAGACCGAGGCGGTTCAGGGAGCCTTCGATCGAGCGCATGGTGGCGTCGTAGCCGTAGTCCGTGACGATCCGGAACGGCAGGCCGTCGACGAAAGGCGTGAAGTCGATCGTGTCGCGCGGCGCCGGCACCAGCAACCGGCCGACTTTCGTGGACAGGGCGAATTTCTCCCGGTCGTGCCATCGCAGGGCCGCTCCGAGGCGGGCCTCCGACAGGCCGTTGCCGTAGAACGGCGCAGTGTCGAAATAACGGACACCGCTGTCGTAGGCGTGGCGCACAAGCGCGACCGCATCGTCGTCGGCGATCGCTGCATGGTGATTGCCGAGCGGGGCGAGCCCCAGCCCGAGCCTGGTTACCTCGAGCCCGCCACGCCCGATGGCAGCGAGGCCCACGGAGATTTCAGATGACTTCCGTGCCGCAACCAAGGCCGTCTCCATGACCTAGTGCAGCCTGGCCGGAAGCCATAGCGCTATTTCAGGCGCCGCGATCAGAAGGCCCATCACCAGGGTCTGGAGTACGACGAAGGGCCAGATCGACCGGAAAATTTCGCCAAGCGAGACATCGGGAGGCGCCACGCTTTTCAAGTAGAAGGCGGACGAGCCGAAGGGCGGTGTGAGATAGGCCGTCTGCATGCTGAGGCAGAAGACCACGCCGAACCAGATCGGATCGTAGCCGAGCGATTTGATGACAGGCAGGAATATCGGCATGGTCAGGATGGCGATGCCGACCCAGTCCATGATCATGCCGAGTATGAAGAGGATGAACAGAATCACGAAGAGGATGCCGAGCGGTGGCAGCGGCAGTCCGGAGATCAGGCCGGCAAGGTAGTTTACGCCGCCCGACAGCGAATAGACACTTATCAGTGCGTTCGCGCCGAAGAAGACCCAGATGACCGGGCCCATCGACTTGCCGGTCTGCTTCAACACGTCATGCATGTCGCGCCAGCGGAAATTGCCCGAGACGATGACTGCTACCAGCGCGCCCGCGACGCCGATCGCTGCCGCCTCGGTCGGAGCGGCGATGCCGAAATAGATCGACCCGAGCACGGCCAGGATGATGAGGGCCGGCAACACCAGGTCCTTGCCGAGGGCAAGCTTGGCGCTGAACGGCATGTCCATCTCCTCCCGGCTCGGCGGGGGCGCCAGATGCGGCTGGAACGATGAGCGTATGACAATGTAGGCCGCATAGGACAAGGCCAGCACGACGCCCGGAATGAAGGCCGCGGCGAACAGGCGGGCGATGGATTCTCCAGCCATCAGCCCATAAAAGACGAGGACGAGGCTCGGCGGAATCATCGCCCCGAGCGAGCCGCTGGCGCACACGACGCCGAGCGTCAACTGCTTGTCATACCCGCGCGCCAGCATGGAAGGCAGGGCGACCAGACCGAGCGTGATGATCTCGGCTCCGACGACGCCGACCATCGCTGCCATGATCGCGCCGGCGAAGACGCAGCCCACCGCCATGCCGCCCGGAAGTCGGGCCGACCAGATGTGGAGAACCGTGAACAGCTTGGCTGCGATACCTCCCCTTTCCATGAGCACGCCCATGACGATGAAAAGCGGGACAGCGAGGAGTATGTAGTTCGTCGACGCATCGTAGATACGGCTGGCGATCAGGAGGACGCTGTTGAAGCCGAACATCGAGAGACCGACGATTATGGCGGTGGCCAGCGTCGAGAAGGCCAGGGGTATTCCGACAAAAATGAAGAAGAACAGGAGCCCGAGCGTGAAAAGGGTAACGGTTTCAGGGCTCATTGTGTTTCCTTAGATCGCGGATAAGATATTCGACGGCCTGCAGGCCGATCATCACAATACCGATGACAACCACCACCTTGAGGATCATTGGCGACGGCGTGTTCCAGTTGGATCCGCTCCGTTCGCCGATCTGGATCGCGAACTGCGCCTGGTAGAAGGCCCACAAGCCGACAATGGCGCAAACGACGATGACGAGCACCCGCTCGAAGAGCGTCAGCACATATTGTGCGGAAGCCGGCAACCTGTCGTAGATCGCCGTGATGCGGATATGCGTCTCGTCGGCGGCGGCCTGAGCGCCACCCATGATGTAATGAAGGGCCGCGATCAGGATGACGATCTCTACCGACCATTGCGTGGGTGAATTGAAGATGTAGCGCGCGCAGACTTCGGCAAAAGTCAGCACGGCGACGATGGCGTAGCCATAGGAGAGCGTGACGCCTACGAACTTGTTGATGCGTGCGATCATGGACCGTCCCTCTTAATTCCCGCGTGAAATCGAAATCCGCGCCAAGGCAAAAACGTAACATGGCCGGACAGCCGCGCCCACGCCAATCGACATTCCCGGCGCTTGAAGCGGACAGAAAACACTCCCGCTTTCAGATGCAGGCCGTCACGGAGATCGGCTCCGTTTTCAGGCATGTCGCGGTATCGGGAAATACCCCCGATACCGCGCTTTGCCGGTCAATTCCGATTGGCCGGATGTGCGGATTGCGAGATCAAATGATCAGAGCAGGCCCTTCTCGGTCAGGTAGGCCTTGTGGGCTTCGATCACTTTCTTCGCGAAATCGCTCTTCTTCGCCCATTCGTCCCATACCTCGAGCGCGACCTTGCGGTAGCGGGCCCGGTCCTCGTCGCTCAGCCGGTTCACGGTAAGGCCGATCTCCGCTGCCTTCTTCAATGCAGCCTCGTCGTCGCGTGCAGCGGTCACGATGTTCTGGAACATGATGTCGCGCATTCCGATCTCAAGCATGAGCTTGATGTCGTCCGGAACGGCGGCCCAGCGGTCCGCATTCACCGAAAAGTCCCATACGCCGTTGGAATGCGGGCTGTTCAGCAGCGTATATTTGGCGACGTCATAGTCGCCCACGGCGAAATTATAGGACAACGAACCGTCGTCGGCTGCGTCGATGACGCCCTTCTCAAGCGCCGAGAAGACCTCGGTCTGCGGCATCACGACAGGCACGGCGCCGAACCGCTCCCAAATCAGCGAGCTGAGGCCGGGAGGCGTACGCAGCTTCACGCCCTTGAAATCATCGAGCGTGGCCAGCGGAACCTTGGACGGGATTGCTTCCCACGAGCCGGTGCCGACGCCGACCAGATGCAGGCCGAACTGCCCGTAGGCTTCGCGCAGCATGTCCACGCCGCCATAATAATACATGAACTCCAGCGTCTGGTAGCGCTCGCTGTAGGCTCCGGGAATGTCGCCGAGCGGCGCGAAGCCGGGATCGACGCCCGCGAACAGCGTCGGGTAGGAGATGTGCCCGTCGAGGATGCCGGTTTTCACCGCCTCGAGCGTCTGGTTCGTCGCGACCACCGCGCCCGCCGGGAGCAGTTCGATCTTGAGGCGGCCCTGGCTCATCTTGTCGACGCGGCTGAAGAGATCCAGCACACTGTCATACAGCTTGTTGCCCGGAAGCCAGTTGCTCTGCACTTTCCATGTTATCGTCTCCTGCGCCGACGCAGGCGACACCGTCGCGACAGCCGCCAGCCCCGCAGCCAGTCCCGCCGCAGCGACAGTCTTGATCAGACCAGTCCAACCCATTTCGTGACTCCGTTCGTTTGTCGATCCCTCATTGTGACGAAAGCCGGGCATCGAATGACCTACTATGGCGGGGGAACCGGAAGGTGTCAATTTTCGCACGTTAGTTCACAAAGAAAACATTTTGCGTTACAAATTTTGGAAAGATGGACGAGCTTTCGATCATGGCGGCCTCCCGCTTTCGCGGTCACCATTCGTCGCTCCGGCATCGCGATACGTGTGTAGCCCGCCGGATCGGCTGATTCGGTTTTCGTGACGGCGGGTCCTTTTCGAGGACACGGCAATCACGCTAAAACCGGAAGGAAGTTCGCATTGCCGAATCCCGCGCGTTGTGCGAACCACGTGCGCGACGGCATCGACAAACACGGGCCGCGACTTATATGGAGTGGTCGCGCTCCCGAACGGCAATATGTGTGCGCGGCAGGACTGCCCATCGTCGCGGATGGAAAATGGTACCCAGGTGCAGCAGGCGAGGAGAGCATGACGGCAGAAGTCAAGAAGAGATCCGCCAAGGGCGGACCAGACAAGCAGGTCGATGACGAGAATGCGCGCGACTACGTTGCTTCCTTCGCGCGCGGCCTCGATGTCATACGGACTTTCACCCGGTCGAAACCGCGCATGACGCTGAGCGAGGTTGGAGAGCAGGCCGACATGAATCGCGCCGCTGCGCGGCGCTTCCTGCTGACACTCGTGCGCGAGGGTTTCGCCGAACTCGACGGCAAGTATTTCAGCCTCAAGCCGAAGATACTGGAACTCGGGTTCTCGGCGCTTGCCTCGATGAGCCTGCCGGAGGTCGTGCAGCCAGTGCTCAACGACCTCGCCGGCAAACTCCAGGAATCCTGCTTCTGCGTGGTGCTGGACGGCGATTCCAGCGTCTACATAGCAGCCGCCAAGTCGCGCCGCGTCATCAACGCCTCGATCGAGCTTGGCAGTCGGGCTCCAGCCTATTGCATGTCGTCGGGCCGTGTCCTGCTTGCCAGCCTGAGGCCCGAAGATCTCGACGCCGTGCTCGAAAACATCAAGTTCGAGGCGTTCACCGAAACCACAATGACCTCGAAGCTCAAATTGAGGACGGCGATCCGGGAAGCGCGGACGAAAGGCTATGCGGTCGTCGACCAGGAATACGAGATCGGACTGCGGTCGATTTCGGTTCCGGTGTACGACCGCACGCGTTCCGTGATCGCCGCACTCAATGTCTGCTGTCCGAGCCCTCGCTATACGATCGAGGACATGCTGCAAAAGGTGCTGCCTGCCCTGCTGGACAGCGCAAGCCAGATCACGCTTTCGCTGCCGCACTGATTTCGTGCGGCGGCGCGGATGGCCGAACCGCACATCTTAACGCACGTAGCTCGCGCCATTGATGTCGAGGGTCGCGCCGCTCATGTGGCGGACACGCCCGGTCGCGAGAAATGCGACGAGATAGGCGATCTCTTCCGGCGGCACCCATTCGCCCATCGCCAGCGTCGATGTGACGGCCTGCTCACCCCCGAGCGTTGCGGCGCTCTGCTCGGAAAGGCGCGTGCGCACCACGCCCGGGGCGATGATATAGGCGAGCACCTTTTCCTTGGCGTAGCCGCGGGCCACCGTCTGCACGGCGGCGCGAATGGCCGCCTTGGAAGCGGCATAGGCAATGGTCCTCGGATTGGTGCTGCCGCGCTGCCCGTTCCAGCTCGATATGGTGATGGCGACGCCGCCGCCCTCCTTGCGGAAGTGCCGGACGGCACTCCGCAGCAGGCGGGCCGGGGCCATCACATTGACCTGCATCGTGGAATCCCAGACGCGGTCCCATTCCTCGTCGGGGTCGTCGATGCCGCCCTCGTTCAGGAAAATCGCGGCGTTGTTGACGAGGACGTCGACGCGCCCGCGCCAGGCCAGCGCGTCGCGCCAGATGCCGTCGACCGCGTCACGGTCGGCAAGGTCGCCCTGCACCAGATGGCGGCGCTCGGCAGGAATCGCGCTGGTCGCCTCCTCGGCGCCGGCGCGATCCGAACTGTAATGCGCGATCAGGTTGGCGCCGGCCTCGCCGAGGATGCGCGCCGTAGCGGCGCCGATGCCTTTCGATGCGCCGGTCAGCAGCACCGTCTTTCCAGTCAGGTCAATCATTGGTCTTGTCGGCTCCCGCATATGGTCGGGCAAGACATATCACGATCCCGGCCGGGCACCACAATTTTTCGCACAAATGTTCAATTTTTGTGGGTGTGCTATTGCGGTGGCGTTCCGGTTGTCCTTATGCTTCCCTCCATCGGGAACATCGCTCCAGCAAAGAGTTAAGCCTTGCCAGTGGATATGCCGCCAGATGCGTTTCACAACGTCGCCGTCATCGGCGCGGGTTCGATCGGAGTGGCGTGGTCGATCGTTTTCGCGCGATCGGGCATCAGCGTCGCTCTCTATGACGCGAACCCGGAGCGCCTGCCGGTCGCGATGGACGAAATGCGTCAGCGCCTGGCCGAACTGCGGGAGTTCTCGCTCATCGACGAAGCCGAGGATACGATAGCGGGGCGCGTGCGGCCCGTGTCGGGCCTGGCGGATGCGCTCGACGGTGCCGACTATGTGCAGGAAGCCGCGCCCGAGAACCTGGACCTGAAGAAAGCGCTTTTTGGCGAGCTTGACCGGCTGTCGCGGCAGGATGCGGTTCTTGCAAGTTCATCTTCCGCCATCACCGCCTCGGCCTTTGCCGACCACCTGCCCGGCCGCGCCCGCTGTCTCGTCGTACATCCGGGGAACCCGCCCTATCTCCTGAAGATCGCCGAGATCGTGCCGGCTCCCTTCACCGCAAAGGACGTCGTCGACCGGGTGACCGATTTCCTCGCCGCCGTCGGCATGGTGCCGGTCCTCATCCGCAAGGAAGTCGAGGGTTTCGTCTTCAACCGGTTGCAGGGCGCGATCTTGCGCGAGGCTTATTGTCTTGTCCGCGACGGGGTGATTTCCGTCGATGACCTCGACCGTGTAATGCATGAAGGTCCCGGCCCGCGCTGGGCTTTCATAGGTCCGTTCGAAACGAGCGATCTCAACACGCGCGGCGGCATCGAGGTTCACGCCGGGCGCATGGGCAGCGTCTACGCCCGTCTCGGTGCGGAGCGGGGCCAGAACGACCCGTGGACGGAAGACCTTGTCGCCAAGGTCACCGCTGAGCGGCGCGCGATCCTGCCGCTCGACCAGTGGAACGAGCGTACCGGATGGCGCGACCGGCGCCTGATGGCGCTGGCGCGCCTTAAACGGCAGATGGACGGCGAGCCGGGGGAAAACCGGACATCGCCGGACAAACGCAAAGGGCCGGTCGATTGACCGTTTCGCACGTTTGTGCGAAAAGTTTCTGTCAGTCGACCATTCCCGTGGCTTCATCGACACATATCGTCTTTCTCCCACGCTCGTGAAAGGTGTTCCATGGCGCATCCCTACATGGCGAACTCGACGCCGGACGTCCAATCTGAGATGCTGGCCGCCGTCGGAGCGGACAGCATCGGCGAGTTGTTCGAACAGATTCCGGAAGGGCATCGTCTTTCCCGCCCGCTGAAGCTGCCGCAGGCGCTTTCGAGCGAAGTCGCCCTGCAGCGCCATCTCGGCGAACTCCTGTCGAAGAACGAGAGCTGCCAGGAGACGCTCAGCTTCCTCGGCGCCGGATGCTGGCAGCACCATGTTCCGGCTGCATGCAAGGAAGTCGTCGGGCGGCGCGAATGGCTGACGTCGGTGTTCGGTTCCCCCATGTCGGATCACGGCCGCAACCAGGCATGGTTCGAGTTCTGCAGCCAGCTTGGCGAACTCGTCGGCATGGATCTGGTGGGCATGCCTGTCTACAGTTGGGGCTGCGCCGCCGGCCACGCCATACGTCTCGCCTCGCGGCTCAACGGTCGGCGCGAGGTGCTGGTGGTGCGGGCCATCGACCCGGAGCGCCTTTCGGTCATCCGCAACTATTGCGAAACACCTGAAATGGCGAGCCACATCAAGGTGACTCTCGTCGACTACGAGCCGGACAGCGGCAGGCTCGACCTGTCGGATCTCGCCCGCAAGCTTTCCGCGAATACGGCGGCGGCAATCTATTTCGAGGTGCCCTCCTATGTCGGCATCATCGACGGACAGGCGGCGGAAATCTCCAGGCTCGCCCATGCCGCGGGCGCGGAGGTCATCGTCGGCGTCGACCCGATCTCGCTGGGCGTCCTGGCAGGCCCGGCGGACTACGGCGCGGACATCGTCGTCGGCTCGATCCAGCCGCTCGGCGTGCCCATGAACTGCGGCGGCGGCTGCGGCGGCTTCATCGCCAGCCGCGACGAAGCCCGCTACGCCAGGGAATACCCGACCTTCCTGGTCAGCATCACCGATACGGTCGAACCTGGCGAACGCGGATTCGGCCTGACCCTGTTCCATCAGACCTCCTACGGCATGCGCGAGAAGGGCAAGGACTGGACCGGCAACTCCACCTATCTCTGGACGATCGCAGGCGCCGCGTACATGGCGATGATGGGGCCGCAGGGTTTTCGCGATATCGGGGAACTTATCCTGCGGCAGGCGCATTTCGCGGCATCGCTGCTCGGCGGCATTCCCGGCGTCCGGATTGTTTTCCCGTCGCACTTCTTCAAGGAGTTCGTCGTCAACTTCGACGGCACCGGCAAGACGGTGGACGCCATCGACAAGGCGTTGCGCGCCGAAGGCATCTTCGGCGGCAAGAACCTGTCGCGGGAGTTTCCAGAACTCGGCCAGAGCGCGCTCTATTGCGTCACTGAAATTCATTCCCGCGCCGATCTCGAACGGCTCGCCGCGGCGGTCGGAAAGGCGGTGCGCGCATGAGCGGGATACGCAAATATCACGCGCCGGTCTGGAGCGAGCCGGTCATCACCGAGATGGGCCGGGCCGGACGGCGCGGCGTTCTGCTGCCGGCGCTCGACGAGACCGTGCGGAGCGCCACGGGCGACGCGCAGTCGCTGATTCCGCCCGGAATGGGCCGCCAAACTCCTCCCGAATTGCCGGAACTGTCGGAGCCGGAAGTCCTTCACCACTATACGCGCCTGTCGCAGCAGACGCTCGGCATGACCAGCATCAGCCTGTTCGGCACCTGCACCATGAAGTACAATCCCGCCGTCAACGAGTTGATGGCGGCACGGCCGGAACTGGCGGACCTTCATCCCTACCAGCATCCCGAAACCATGCAGGGCGTGCTTGAGATCATCCATGGGCTGGACCTGATCCTGCGCGAACTCTCCGGCATGGACCGGTTCGTCTTCCAGGCTGGCGGCGGGGCCGACGCCGCCTATCTGCATGCCTGCGTCACCCGCGCCTATCATGCCGCGCGTGGCGAACTCGAACGCCGCAACGAAGTCATCACCACGATCCAGGCGCATCCCTGCAACGCGGCGACCGCCGCCGCCGCCGGCTTCAAGGTCGTTACGCTGATGCTTGAAGAGAACGGCTACCCGTCAGTGGATGCGCTCAAGGCGGCGGTATCGGACCGCACCGCCTGCCTGATGATCAACAATCCCGACGACATGGGCATCTACAATCCCGACATCAAGGAATGGATCGACATCGTCCATGGCGTCGGCGGGCTGTGCTTCTACGACCACGCCAATTTCAACGGGGTGATGACCAAGCTGCGCGCGCGCGAACTCGGCTTCGACGCCTGCATGTTCATGCTGCACAAGACCTTCGGCGCACCCAAGGGCGGCGGCGGCCCGGCGGTCGGGGCCTATGGTTGCAGCGAGGCGCTCGCACCGTTCCTGCCGACGCCGCTCGTCGTCGAAAAGGACGGCGCATACGATCTCGACGAGGATCGCCCGCAGAGCATCGGCAGGGTCCGCGAATTCTGGGGCAATGTCCCGCAGGTGGTGAAGGCTTATGCCTGGGCGCGCAGCATGGGCGCGGAAGGACTGGCGGAAGCGTCTGATATTTCGGTCCTCGCCAACAACTACATGGAGAAGCGGCTGCTCGCCATTCGCGGCGTGACGCGCTCGAACCCCACCATCGACAAGCGCCGCCTGGAGATGACCCGCTACAGCCTCGAGACCATGCAGCGCGAGACCGGCGTCAGCGTGATCGACGTCCAGAACCGCATGGTCGATTTCGGCATCGATGCCTTCTGGCTCAGTCACGAACCCTGGATCGTGCCGGAGCCGTTCACGCCGGAAGCGGGCGAGATGTATTCCAAGGAAGACATCGATTACTGGATCGACGTCCTCGCCCGGATTTCCGACGAGGCGTATTCCACGCCGGAGCTTGTCATTTCGGCGCCTCACAACCAGGCCATCCACAAATTGGATTCCACCGCGCTCGATGACCCCGACCGCTGGGCGACGACCTGGCGCGCCTACAAGCGAAAGGTTCTTTCAGCGCGCGGCTGAAGAACGGTCTTTGAACCCATCAGGTCCTGACAACCGCGCGCGCAGGAAAACCATCCATGAAAAAGACCATCCTCACCTGTGCCGTGACCGGCAACATCACGACCCGCGCCCAGCACCCCGGCCTGCCCGTGACTCCGAAGGAGATCGCCGAGGCGGCAGTTGCGGCCGGAGCGGCAGGCGCCGCCGTGGCGCACATCCATGCCCGCGACCCGAAGACGGAACGCGGCAGCATGGACGTCGAGCTGTTCCGGGAAATCGTCGACCGTATCCGCGATGCCGGATCCGACATCGTGATCAACCTGTCGACGGGCGAAGGCGGACGTTTCGTCCCCGATCTGGACGAGCCCCGGCTTGCCGGGCCGGGCACCACGCTGACGCAGCCGGAAAAACGGGTGGCGCATGTCGAGATCCTCAAACCCGAAATCTGCACGCTCGACCTCAATACGATGTATTCGGGCACCGCGGTGGTCATCAACACGCCGCGCAACGTCGAGATCATGGCGCAGCGCATCTATGCGGCCGGCGTACTGCCCGAGCTGGAACTGTTCGACACCGGCGACCTGCAACTCGCCAAACATCTCATCAAGCAAGGCGTGCTGAAGACGCCGGCGCTGATCCAGATCGTCCTCGGTGTCCGCTTTGGCGCGGCAGCCAATCCGGCCACGCTCTTCTACCTCGCTTCGCAATTGCCGCCCGACAGCATCTGGGCGGCTTTCGCCATCGGCCGCGAGGAATTTCCGCTGCTTGCGCAGGCTTTCCTGCTTGGCGGCCATGTCCGGGTGGGCATGGAAGACAACGTCCAGATCCGCCCCGGCGTATTGACGCGCGACAATGCGGAGCTGGTCGAAAAGGCGGTGATGATCGTGGAAAACCTCGGCGGCTCCATGGCGACGCCAGACGAGGCGCGCGCCATGCTCGGGCTCAAGCCGCTCTAAAAGCCGTTCTCAGCCTATCAGGCCACGCTCTCTCACCATCGCCAGCGTGTCCGCCAGCGCCATGCCGAACCGCTCGACAATGTCGTCGATCTCCGCTTCCGTGACGATCAGCGGCGGCGAGAAAGCGATGGCATCGCCGGCCATGGGCCGGATGATGAGACCATGCGCCATGGCGCGGTTGGAAAGATAGGCGCCGATGGCGTCGGATGTCTCGAACGAGGCCTTGGTGGCCTTGTCGCGCACCAGTTCGATGGCCGCGATCAGGCCGATGCCTCGCACCTCGCCGACCAGAGGATGCGAGGCGAATTCGCGCAGGCGCTTCTGCATGTGGGCGCCAACGGTGCCGACCCGCGCGACGATGTCGTCCTGTTCATAGATGCGCAGCGTCTCCAGCGCGACCGCTGCGGCAACCGGATGGCCGGAATAGGTGAAACCGTGGCCGAAAGTGCCGAGCTTCTCGGACTCCCGCACCATGGCCTGGTAGATCGGTTCGCTGATCATCAGCGCCGACAGCGGCTGGTAGGCGGCCGTCACGCCCTTGGCCATGGTTATCATGTCGGGACGCAGGCCGAAGGTAGTCGATCCGAACATGGCGCCCGTGCGGCCGAAGCCGCAGATGACTTCATCGGCGATGAGCAGCACGTCGTGGCGCTTCAGCACCGCCTGGATCTTCTCCCAGTAACCTTGCGGCGGCACGATCACTCCACCCGATCCCTGCAGCGGTTCGGCAATGAACCCACCAACCGTCTCGGGACCTTCGGCGAGGATGCGCTGCTCCAGCGATTCGGCCAGGCGCGTCGAGAAAGCCTCTTCGCTCTCTCCCTCCTCCGCGAAGCGATAGTGATGCGGGCATTCGACGTGGATGATGCCGGCAAGCGGCAGGTCGAAATCGCGGTGGGCGTAAGGCAGGCCGGTCATGCTGGCCGCCAGTGCGGTCACGCCATGATAGGCCTTGAGGCGTGAAATGATCTTCTTCTTCTGCGGACGGCCAAGGGCGTTGTTATAGTACCAGACGAGCTTGGCCGCGGTATCGTTGGCCTCCGATCCCGAATTCGCGAAGAACACTTTCGACATCGGTACGGGCGCCATGGCGAGCAGCTTCTCGGCCAGCGCTATGCCCGGCTCGTGTCCCTTGTGGTGGAATTGATGATAGAAGGGCAGCCGCTTCATCTCCGCATAGGCCGCCTCGACCAGGCGGCTTTCGGAGAAGCCGAGCGAGGCGCACCACAGGCCGGCCATGGCCTCGACATAACGACGTCCTGCGTCATCATAGACATGCACGCCTTCGCCGCGCGTAATGACCATCGGCCCCACGGTCTCATGCGCCTTGAGGTTGGTGAACGGATGCAGGACGCTCGCCACGTCCCGAGCCGCATTCGAATTGCTTCCGATTGTCATTGGACCCTCATGTTTCGCAGGATTGGAATTACCGGTGAGAGGAGAGCGGGGCCGCTTTGGCCAGCCGCGCCACATCCGCATGGGTGGCGAACCAGACGCCGGGCCGGGAGCGCATGTGCTCGATCAGGGCCTCGAGAACCCATATTCGCGAGCGATAGCCGATGATGAAGGGGTGCATCACGAGCTGGAACAGCCCTCCTTCCTCATAGGCGGCGTCGAACTCGCGGCGGAAAATCTCCAGCACCTCGGCGGGCGTGGTATAGGGCCGCGTCGCGGGATTGCGGGAAAACGACAGATAAACGGCATCGTCGCGCAGCCATTCGACCGGCACTTCGATGACGCCGGAAGGCTCCCCGTCCAACAGAAGCTCGTAGCAATCCTCGTCGGCCATCATGGACGAGTCGTAGAGCAGGCCCATCTCGCGCAAGACGGCAATCGTATAAGGGCTCAGGTCCCATTGCGCGGCGCGATGCCCGACGGGTTCCGTTCCCGACAGCGTTGCCAGCGTGTCGCGGGCCCGCATCAGCAGCGAACGCTCCTCGTCGCGTGTCAGGAGCGAGGTGTTTTCGTGGATCCAGCCGTGAATGCCGATCTCGTGGCCGTTGTCGGCAATGTTGCGCGTCTCGGCCGGATCGATGAGTGCCGTCACCGCCGGCACGAAGAACGTCGCCGGCACGCCATGCCGTTTGAGGACGCGCAATATGCGCGGCACGCCGACCCGCCGCCCGAATTCCCCCCATGCGAGGCGGCCGACCGTGCTTGCGCCGCTGCCGAATTCGGCGGTCTCGTGGTCGCAGTCGAAGGAAAGCGCGACGGCACAGCGCGCGCCGTCCTTCCAGGCTGCGGGCCTGAGCGCAGGGCCGGCACGCACGCGTTGCAGAAGGCTGCGCCAGTGCTCCTCCGGCCAGGCGTGTGGCGGCACAGCGCCATGATCGGACGGCTTGCTCATGTCGCCACCTTGCACAGGACCGCCTGATCGGGGGCGGTCTGGACCCGAATGAAGCCCGCAAGCGCGGCATCCAGTTCGCTGTCACCCGTGTCGACGAACAGGCATCCGTCTTCGAGCGCCAGAATCTTGGCAAGGCTGGATACCACCGTGACGCGGTCGCGGCCGGCACGGCGGATCACCTCGGGGCTGATCTGCTGGTTGCCGCGGCCGAACAGGAAGCCCTGGCCGCCAATGACGCCCGCAACGATGCGCGTCGGCATGCCTTCGGTCAGGGAAAGTATGGCGCCTTCGCCAAGATCGCTGCCGACCAGACGGCCATCGGCGACAGCATCGACGCCAAGCAACGTCCCGTCGATGCCGGCGTGGCGCAGTATCCTCTGCGTCGTCGTGCCGGGACCGAAAATGTGGACGCATCCCGGCTCCAGCGTCGCGGCGATAGCGCGGCAGAGAGCGTCGAGCGCCGCTTCGTCGTCCACGTGAGCGCCGGCCTTGGCATGCTGGACGCGGGCGCGTTCATAAGGCACCTGCGCGTAGCCGTAGAGGCGGGCTGAAACGCGATCCTCACGGTCACCATCGAGGTCCATGACCTCGGCCCGGCGCAGCCGCCGCTGTTCCCTGTCGGCGGTCAGGAACCGTCTCGTGACTTCGCCGGCATTTTCAGGCGTGGTGGCGAACACGGCTGAATGCATCTTCACGCCGGTCGGCACGCCGAGCATGGGGGTCCGGTCGCCGACCACCTCGAATATATCGCGCGCGGTCCCGTCGCCACCTGCAAACAGGATGAGATCGACACCGGAGGCAACCATCGCGGCGGCGGCGGTGCGCGTGTCCTCGGCAACCGAACGCGGTGCGGCCCCGACGGGGACCGCTTCCATCCCGAGATCACCTGCTACCGTTTCGCCGAGGTCGCCGACCCCGGTTATCAGCCTGACATTTCCGAGCGCACCCATGCGCGCCAGTGCCCGGCGCGCGCGCATTCCGGCAATCGGCACAGCGCCCCGGCGGCGCGCCTCTGCGAGCGTCGCGGCGCCGTCGGTGCCCTTCAACCCCACCTTCCCGCCCATTCCGGCAATGGGATTGACGATGAGGCCCAGGCGAAGCTCCGTTTGAGCATTGGGCACAGGTCTGTCCAGCCCTCTCGTCCGATCAACCACCACACACACGGCCAAGGGCCACGTCACGCTTTCTATTTACACCATTTTGTTCGCTATGCTAACACTTGTTCGAGAATTTTGGGTCGGCTGGAAGCACCTTCCGCGACCCTGACCCCTCGCATCGGCCACTCGATCGGTCGAATGTGTACGCACCATACAATCGCTGTCCACAATGCGAACGGATCTGGACACAGCAAACAGAAAGAATGGCTATGATCGACTTCTACGGGATGGCAAGCCCGAACGTGACCAAGGTGACCATTGCCCTGGAAGAGATCGGCGAACCCTACAATCTGCATCCGACCGACATCTGGAAGGGTACCCAGTTCACGCCGGAATTCAAACGGCTGAACCCCAACAGCAAGGTGCCGATCATCATCGACCGACGGGTGCCCGACGCGGAGCCTATCGTTGTGTTCGAATCGGGAGCGATCCTCCTCTATCTAGCCGAACTGTCGGGGCAATTGCTGCCCACCGACCCTGTCGGCCGCACCACCACTATCCAATGGATGATGATCCAGATGACTGGCATCGGCCCGATGTTCGGTCAGTACGTGCATTTCTCGCAATACGCGCCGAAGGACAATCACTACAGTCTCGTGCGCTATCACAACGAGGTGCTCAAGCACTACGAACTCCTCGACCGTCGCCTTGGCGAGGTCGCCTATCTCGCGGGCGACGACTATTCCATCGCCGACATCGCAACTCTTCCATGGGTCCTCAACCGCTGGACGAACCCGGAGGACCTGCATCCCGGCAAGCCCGATCCCTATCCGAATGTCGCGCGATGGGCCAGGGAACTGAAGGAGCGCCCTGCCGTCATCCGCGCGCTCGCCATCACCGATCGGTTGAGGAACGAATTGACCCGCGGACTTGAAGCAAGCCCCGACGAACAGGACCGCGTCTTCAACCGAGGCAGGTTCTCGAGGATTTAGAGCCCGGCGCGGGCGAACCGTCGGGGTTGAAGAATCAGGAGACCACAATTGCCGATCCCAGCACTTTTTACCCCTCTCACGATCGCCGGGCTCACCCTGCGCAACCGCATCGTCCTGTCGCCGATGTGCCAGTATTATGCCGTCGACGGCGCGGTGACCGAATGGCACCTGGCCCATCATGCGCGATATGCGCTCGGCGGGCTCGGCGCAGCGCTGGTCGAGGCGACGGGGGTGACGCCCGAGGGGCGGACGACGCATGGCTGCACCGGGCTTTATTCGGACGACCAGATTCCCGGATTCGCGGAAATCGCGGCGCTCTATCGCCGGCACGGTACTTCGCCGGGTATCCAGCTCACCCATTCAGGCCGCAAGGCAAGTGCCGCCCGCCCGTGGGACGGCGCCGCTCCGCTTGAGCGCGATGGCCCCGAACCCGGCTGGGAAACGATCGCGCCAAGCGCCATTCCGGTTCGCGACGGCTGGCCCACGCCGCGCGCAATGACTTTGGCGGACATCGATCGGACGGTTCTGGATTTCCAGACCGCCGCCAGGCGCGCGCTCGCGGCCGGTTTCGACTTTGTCGAACTCCACGGCGCGCACGGCTATCTGCTTCACTCGTTCCTGTCGCCGATTTCCAACAAACGCACCGACGAGTTCGGCGGCACGCTGGCCAACCGCATGCGCTTTCCGATCATGGTGTCGCGCGCCATCCGCGAGATCTGGCCATCGGACAAGCCGCTGTTCTACCGCACCTCCGCCGTGGACAATGTGGACGGAGGTCTTTCGATCGACGATACGGTCATCTTCGCCAGGGCGCTCTCCGAGGCGGGGGTCGATGTCATGGACTGCTCGGCAGGCGGCATTGCGGGACCCATTGCTCTTGCCAAACAGACGGAGCACTATGCAGGTTTCCAGGTGCCCTATGCGGAGGCGGTGCGCGCGGGCAGCCCGATGAAGACGATGGCGGTCGGACTGATCGTGGAGCCCCGGATGGCGGAACGGATCGTCGCCAGCGGGCAGGCCGATCTCGTGGCGTTGGCGCGGGAGCTGATCGCCGATCCGAACTGGGCCTATCGCGCCGCGCGCGAACTCGGCCTCGACGATCCGCACGCCGTCCTGCCTCCGTCATACGCATTCTATCTGCGCCGCCGTCCCGTTCTCACGCCGGGCGTCGCGCCCGGTGCCGGCGCATGAGCCTGTTTTCCATCCATCTCGGCTACGTATTGGGTGCGCTGCCGTTCCCGGATCGATTCGCGCGGGCGCGCGAGCTTGGCTTCAGGGCCGTGGAGATCCCCTTCCCCTATCAGATACCGGCCGGCGACTATGCGGCCCTGCTCACGCAATACGATCTCCGGCAGATATCGATCGGTGCGCCGACCGGCGATTATCGCAAGGGTGAGACCGGGTTCGCCGTCGATCCGGCTTTGCGGGAGGCTTTCGTGCGGTCGCTGGAGCAGGCCGCCGCCTATGCCGAGCGCATAGGATGTCCGGCGATCCACATCTTCTCCGGCTGCGCAAACCCGGACCTGCCCGCCGCCCTGACGGAGGAAACCTACTGCGAGAATCTCTCCATGGCGGCGGATTTCCTGTCGCGCCGCGGCATCGCCACACTGGTCGAGCCGATCAATTCCTCGGACTTTCCCGGCTACTATCTCGATTCGTTTCAGGAAACCCTGCGGCTGATGGCGAAGATCGGGTCGCCGGACATCCGCATCATCTTCGACATCTATCACACCTGCATGATGGGCGAGGATCCGGCGGCCTTGCTTGTCGCCACGCACGGGCAGGTGCAGCACGTCCAGTTTGCCGACTATCCCGGCCGGCATGAGCCGGGCAGCGGCACGCTCGACATTGCGGCAATCGTGGATGTCTTGACCAAAGTCGGCTACGCGGGAAGTGCCGGTCTGGAATACATACCGACCCGCCCGGTTGCCGAGCCGCTGGCATTGCCGCCTGCGCTTGCCGGATATGCCGGGCTGGACGGCAGCATGTCCTGATCGCCGGAACGGCGAGAAAACGACATCTTCCGCACGAGCCGACCCTGCCGCGTCGGCAGGTGTCCGATGTCAGGCGGCTTCCCGCTCTCCCCGCACCGCCGGCATATTGTCCAGCTCGGCCATCAGCCGGAGGATCTTTTCGAGGCGCGCTTCGCCTTCCTTGCCAAGCTCGCGGAATGTCGTCAGCGGCGCACGGACGTCGCCGACAGGGTAGCCTGCCGCGCGCGCGAGCGCCTTCGAATAGCACTGATGGCCATAACGCGGATGGCCTTCCATGATGATGTGGTCGATCTTGTTGATGACGTTCTGGATCCGCTTGGATTCCTCGAAGCGGCCCTCCAGCAGCAGGTCCCAGATGCGCGACGAGGCTCGCGGAATGTAGTTACCGTAAGGATTGACGTAGCCAACCGCGCCCAGCCGATACGACTCGACGATGCGCTCGCCGGCAAATACGTTCATGACGCCCTGGGTTTCTTCGATGATGTCGAAGACACGCGCCACGTCCATGCTCGCTTCCTTGATATAGCGCACGTTCTCGAACGCGCGCGTCATGCGGGCGACCAGCTTGGCCGACATGTCGACATTCGACGTGAACGGGTTGTTGTAGAGCATGATCGGAAGCGAAACCGCTTCGCTGATCGCCCGGTAATAGTTGAATATCTCGTCTTCCGTCGGCGTGTAGTAATAGGGAGGCACGATCATCAGGCCGTCGGCGCCGAGTTCCTCCGCTTCGCGGCTGTAGCGGACGGCCCGCGGCGTATAGGTGTTCATCGTGCCGATCAGCACCTTCATGCGCCCGTTGACATGCTTGACGGTGGTCTCCACGAGCAAACGGCGCTCCTCGTCGTCCAGCGTCAGGAACTCGCCGGTGGAGCCGAGCATGATGATTCCGGGCACGCCCACCTCGACCTGCCAATCGAGGAAGTTCTTCAGGCCGGGCACGTCGATGCCCGAGCCGTCCTCGGTGAAAGGAGTTACCGCTACGGTGTAGCTACCGCGAAAATCCGATGTCATTTTGCCTCATCTCCTGTGCTGCGGTGGTGCAGGGCGCGTCAGGCGAGCTTGATTTTTGGACGCTATGCGAACATTAGTTATGATATCGTACAAAATTACGCCAGATATTTTTTTTCTTTTGAACTGGAAAGCACCATGAAGACCGACATCCTGATCGTGGGCGGCGGCATAACGGGCTGCGCCCTGGCATATTTTCTCGCCAAGGCCGGCGCGCGGACAATCCTTGTGGAACAGCACGAGCTGAACACGCAGGCTTCCGGCAGCAACGCCGGAAGTATACACGCCCAGCTGGATCACAACATATTCATGGAAGGCCGGGAGAAAGAGGTATCATCAATCACTCCCATTGTCACATTGCTGATGGAAGCCATCTCATTCTGGAAAGCCGTCGAGAAGGAGCTGGAGGAGGATTTCGAGCTGGAGACTATCGGCGGCCTGCTGGTGACCGACCGGCCCGAACAGATGCGCACCATCGAGAAGAAAGTCGCCCATGAGCGCAGGCTCGGTCTCGAGATCGACCTGCTGTCGGAGAGCGATGTGCGCCGCGTGGCGCCCTATGTTTCGGAAAAGATGATAGGCGGTGCGCTTTGTCCCATCGAAGGCGAAGCCAACGCGCTGGTGGTGGCCCCTGCCTTCGCTCGTGCCGCAACCGGTCTTGGCGCTGTGCTGATGACCCGCACCAGGCTGCTCGCCCTGTCGAAATCCGGCAGCGGTTTCGTCGCGGAGACCAGCCGTGGCCGCATCGAGGCGGATCGCGTGGTGAATTGCGCCGGTGCCGACGGCGGTGCCGTCGGACGGATGATCGGCGTCGACCTGCCCATTTTCGGAGAGCCCATACAGGTGAGCGTGACGGAGCCGGCCGCGCCGCTCATCCGTCATCTTGTCTACTATGCGGCCGGCAGGCTCACGCTGAAACAGAGCAAGCGCGGCGCATTGATCATCGGCGGCGGCTGGCCTGCCCGGTCCGATGCCGAGGGACGGCTGGCGCTTCGATCGGAGTCGCTGCGTGACAACCTCGCAATATGCCGCCGCGTGGTGCCTAAAACGGGAAGCGTCCGCGTGATCCGGTCATGGCCCGCCATCGTCAACGATACGGCGGACACGCTTCCTATCATAGGCGAGATCGCCGCCATGCCGGGTTACTTCGTCGCCTCGTTTCCGCGAATGGGCTTCACAGGCGGGCCGATCACAGCCAGGGCGATGGCCGACACGCTCCTCGGCCAGCCGCTAAATGTCGATCTCGCGCCGTTTTCACCGGCCCGGTTCAATTAGGGTCAACGTGGTTTCGCCTGCGCGAGAATGGCCCGCGACGATGCCATGGCGAGCACGGCCCGCTCCTTCGGGGAAAGGTGAGCGTAGGCCTCGCATGGCGCCTCCACGCTGATCGCAAGGTCCGGCGGCAGCGCGTCCAGAAACTCCACGAGCGGCAGCACGCCTTCGCCCGGCAGGCGGCGGTCGGTCCGCGATTCGCGGAGCAACTGTTCCTCCGTGAAGAATTGGGCCGGCTGCATCGAGGCGGCGTCGCAGAGTTGCGCATAGCCTATGTCGCTCGGAGCGATCTGCCGCAGTTCCTCCAGCGTCCCGCCCGAGCGGAAGAGATGCAGGGCGTCCACGCACATCC
Source organism: Rhizobiaceae bacterium (assembly GCA_023953835.1). Taxonomy (NCBI): domain Bacteria; kingdom Pseudomonadati; phylum Pseudomonadota; class Alphaproteobacteria; order Hyphomicrobiales; family Rhizobiaceae; species Rhizobiaceae bacterium. The sequence continues at coordinate 28,217 of JAMLJB010000002.1, forward strand.
CCCCTTGAGCGCGCCCTGCCCGCTTCAGCCAGCGGTCGGCCTGAAGTATATCGCGAAGCGGGCGGTAGGAGATGAACTCCAGCGTCGGGCGGAGTCCGAGCGGCGCAGCAAGATCGCACAATCTGGCATATTTGTCGCACACGCGCGCCTCGTCTGTGTCGTTCCCGGTCACCAGGACGAATGTGGCGCCAAGTTCGGCGCCCGTCTCCAGCGCGGGCACGAATGCGGCGGGGTCGATCTCGGGGGTGAGCGGAAATACCTCTATGTCGAGGACCGTGATGCGGCGATCGGCAAGATGGTCCTTGACCCGTCGGCGCAAAGCCGGATCCCGGACCAGGCTGGCGCCGAGCCGGTCCGGCGGATTGATGCAGAGGCCGACGGCGTCGAAGCCGGCTTCCGCGGCCACGTCGATTTGCTGAAGCGGGTCGACCTCGGGCATCATCAGGTTGGCAAGCGACAGTATAGGCATCGTCTGTTTCACTCCGCGATCACAAAATGCTGCATGAAGCCGCCGCCCTGGCTCGGCCGGTTCAGGCGCAGGATAGGACGGGAGATCAAGCACAACAAGTGCGCATTGCGCACTCTGGTGCGAAAACTTGAATATAGGTTCCGGCCGTGCTAGTTGGGCCTGATCGGAGCTGCGACGGCGAGGCGAGCCATGACGGAGACATCACTCTTGAAGGGAAAGACCGCGCTCGTGACCGGCGGCGCAGGCGGTCTGGGGCGCGCGATAGCCCACGCCTTGCGCGATGCCGGAGCGTCGGGAACCGTCATCGACCTCGATGCCGGCGCAGCCGCCGCCGGTGCGCCGGAGGGCTGGCGCGGCATCGCCGGCGACGTCCGCGATGAAGCGAGCCTTGCTTCGGCGGTGCAGTCGACCGTGGAGGCCTTCGGCGGCCTGGATATCGTCGTGGCGAATGCGGGCGTCGTGTTGCCATGGCGCGAGACAGAGCACATCTCGCTCGACGAATGGGACCATACGTTCGCAATCAATGTTCGCGGCGTGATCGCGACGATCAAGGCGGCCATACCTGCCATGAAGGAGCGGGGCGGCTCGATCATCACGCTCGGATCGGAGGCATCCTACAACGGCCACCCGCGCCAGGCGGGCTACGTCGCCAGCAAGCACGCGGTCCTCGGCATCGTGCGCTCGGCGGCGCTCGATCTGGGGCGTTACCAGATCCGGGTCAACGCCGTCGGCCCGGGCACGATCGCGACCGAAGCGCTTCTTTCGCGCGTTGCATCACGCGCCACCGCGACCCAGTCCGCAGCCCAGATCCTCGATACCGCGGTGCAGGCGACGGCATTGGGACGCCTGGCCACGGAGAAGGAGGTGGCCAGCACCGTCCTGTTCCTCGCAAGCGACCTCGCCTCGGCGATCACGGGCGTCATCGTGCCGATCACGGCAGGCGCGCGCTAATGCCGCAATATCTTGCCGACGAAGTCGCGGGCGCGTGCCGTCTGCGGTGAATCGAATATCTGGGCCGGGGCGCCTTCCTCGACCGTGCAACCCTTGTCCATCATCACGACCTTGGTCGACACTTCCCGCACGAAAGCCATTTCATGGCTGACGATCAGCATCGTCATGCCTTCGGCAGCCAGTTCGCGAATCGTATCCAGAACGTCATTGACAAGCTCGGGATCGAGCGCCGACGTCACCTCGTCGAGCAGCAGTATTTCCGGCTTCAGCGCCAAAGCCCTGGCAATGGCGACACGCTGCTGCTGGCCGCCGGAAAGCTCGTCGGCGTAGGCATGGTGCTTGTCCTTCAGGCCGACCTTCTCGAGCAGCAGGGCGGCCTCCTGTTCGACCTCCCTGCGGTCGCGCTTTCTGATCTTGGTCGGCGCGATGGTGATGTTGTTCATGACGGTCATGTTCTGGAAGAGATTGTACTGCTGGAACACGATCGCCATCCGGTCGCGGGCCTTGCGCAGGCTCGCGGGCGACGAATAGTCGATCCGCTCGCCGTCCAGCACCACCTCGCCGGACGTGGGCTTCATCAGCCCCATCAGCACGCGCAGGAAAGTGCTCTTCCCCGACCCCGAGGGGCCGATCAGCGAGATCACCTCGCCCTTTTCAATTGTAAGGTTGAAATCCTGCAAAACCGGCATCTGGCCGTACGACGCCTGAAGATTTCTTACGGTTAGATGTGGCAAGCTTGTTCTCCATCCATGCAGCGAAACGGCTCAGAGGATATGAAATGGCAAAGTAGCAGAGCAGAATGACGGTATAGACCAGCAGGCCGGAAAAGCCCCGATTGGCCAGGATCTTTCCGGTGAACATCAGTTCGGTGACGCCCATCTGCGAGGCCAGAGAGGTGTCCTTGATGAACATGATGACGAATGACGTCGCGGGCGGCAGGATGACCTTCCACGCCTGGGGCAGGATGACCTCCCACATTGTGCGCCAGCGGCTGAAGTTCATCACTTCGGCGGCTTCGATCTGCGGGCGCTGTACGGAATCGATGCCCGCGCGGATGATTTCCGAAAGATAGGCGGTCGACAGCAGGCAAACGCTGATGGCGGCGATGCCGAACAGCGAGATGGTCGGCAGGATCACCTGCGCCGCGAACAGCACGATGAACAGGATGACCAGGAATGGAATGCGCCGGAAGAATTCCACATAGGCGATCATCGCCGCCTTGAGCGGAAACAGCCACGCGCTCCTTGTCGTCCGCACGAAAGCGATGAGCGACCCGAAAAGAAACCCGGCGCTGCAGCCGATCGCCGTCAGCAGCAGCGTCGATCCGATGCCCCAAAGCAGCAGCATCACATTGTAATAGGTGAAGAACGACGGAAGCTGGTTGATAATGGTCTGCATCAGATAACCCGCATCCGGACCCGGAAGAAATACCTGCCGACGAGATAGAGCGCTGCGCTGGCGATCACGGTCAGCACGATATAGATACAGCCGACGACGATAAAGACCTCTACGCTTCGCAGCGTCGACGTACTGATGTTTACCGCCCGCCCGGTAAGTTCTTCCACCCCGATGATGGCCGCCATCGACGTCCCCAGCAAGACCCAGATGAAGAAATTCGCCAGCGGCGGATAGATGGTGCGCATGATGTGCGGCAGGATCACGTAGCGCACCGACTGCATCAGGCTCATGCCGAGGACCTCCGCCGCCTCCAGTTCCTGGCGACGCACGGACGCAAATCCTGCACGCTGAATGATGACGAGATAGGCGCCCGAATTGATCGTCAGCCCGATGATCGCGGCGGCGAAGGGTGTGAGGAATATGCCTATGTCCGGCAGGCCGTTGAACAGGAAATAGACCTGCACGAAGGCTGGCGTGTTGGTGAAGAAGGAGACGTAGATGGCAATTGCCCTGCGTATCCAGGGTCCGCCGAACGTCTGGCCCATGGCGCCGAGCAGCCCGATCAGCGCTGCCGCCCAGAAAATGATGAAGGCCAGTTGCAGCGTCAGGCCTGCGCCGCCCATGAGATAGGGAAGCTGGTCGAAGACAACGCCGAACTGGAATGTATAATTCATGAGCCCATCAGGATGATTGATCCGTCGAAAACAAGCCAGGCATCAGGCCGCGGGAGACAGGGCGCCCCTCGCGGCCCCGATTTGTCAGAAGTACGGATTCGGCACGATCTTCACGACCGGCGGCGCGCCATACCACTTCTCCCACGTCTGGTTGACGAACTCGCTGGAGTGCATGTTGTAGAGAAGCACGTTCAGGAACAGGCGCAGGCTATCGTTGCCCTTCTGGACGCCGATGCCATCATAGGCCACGTCGATGATCTCCGGCAGCACCTTCCACTTCACGTCGGGATACGACTTGGTGGTGCCGAGAAAGAAGTCGATGTTTTCGACAAGCGCATCGGCCCGGCCCTGGGCGAGAGCGCGGACCACGTCCGCCGTCGTCTCGACCAGCAGCACGTTCACATTCGGCAGAAGCTCCTTGAGGAAGCCGACCGAGTTGTTGCCGCGCTGGTTCACGATCGTGTATTTCGGATCGTTCAGTTCCTTCCAGCTCGTAATGTTGAGCTTGTCGGTGGTGAGGACCGAAGTCGCTTCGGTATGCAGAGGCACTGTGTAGTCGATGAGCTTGGCGCGCTCGGGGTTGCGCGTCAGGGCGCCGAGCGAAAGATCGATGCGGTCGGCGACGAGGAACGGCACGCGCTGCGCGCTTTCGGTCGGGACGAACTCGACCTTGACGCCGATCGCTTCGGCGATGCGATTGCCGATATCAATATCGAAGCCTTCATACTCGTTCGTTTTCCCCAACGAGCTCGAAGGCGGCTGATTCGGATTGACGCCGATGCGGACCGTGCCACTGGTAATGATTTCGTCCAGCGAACGAGCCTGCGTATTCACGGTCATCGCACCGAACGCCAGCAACATGGCGCCGGCAACCAGAAGACGATTCAACATGTCTACTCTCCTGCGCTCCCATCTTGTGAACCGCTACACCCCTGCTTGGAGAGGAATTGACCGTGCAAAACCTGCTGGGAGCTTACAGGTCCAACCCCGCTATGCTGCTCAATTAACGTCCGGCGAGTCAAGCAGAATTGTACGCATGTCGGACGGATGTTCGCACTTAGTTGGCAACAGGGATTCGTTGTCAGGAAGGCGGGGCCGACACGGCAGCAACCGGCACCGGCCTGAACGGGAAGCGCGGCGCGAAAAAGGAAAACTCGTCGACCGTGTTTCCTTGCGCGCGCGCAACCAGGTCGACGACGACCGCCCCGCAATAGCGCCCCTGGCATCGCCCCATTCCGGCCCGTGAAAGGCGTTTGACTGCACCTGCGGTGCCGCAACCCTCGTCGATCGCCTGCCGGATGGTGGCGAGCGAAATCTCTTCGCACCGGCAGACGAGGGTTTCGGGTTCCGCCAGTTGATCGACCAGCCTTGGCGCCCGGAAGAGCGTCCACAGGGCATCCTGAAAGCGCTTCGCATAAACAATCGTGCGCAGAGCAGCGGACGTCTCGTTGCCGTCGGGATGGGGTTTGCCGAGATCGCGCGCCACATCCGCGCCGGCGACCAGGCCGCCCGCCTGCGCCATCCGCGCGCCGCCCAGCCCGCCGGAATCGCCGACGATCCAGACGCCGTCGACGGAGCTGCGACCGCGTTCGTCCCGTTCCGCCATGAGATGGCCCCGCCGTTCGTCGAAGCGGTGACGGCACCCCAAGGCGCGCGCGATCTCGTTCGACGGCAGGAACCCGAAGCCGACGCAGACCGTATCGACGGCGAATGTCTTCTCCGTACCGGGCACCGCGTTGCCGCCGTCATCGATCTCGGCGATGACCGCTCGTTCGACAGCGCCGGCACCTTCGGCACGAATGACGGCATGGCGGTGGAACGTCCGGATACCAGCCCGGCGCAGCTCGCGCTGATAGCCGATACCATCGCGCACCAGATCGGGTGCTGTCACCGCCATGCTGAACATGCTGGACAGGGCGTGCGATCCGGGCTTGCGCGCCGCTTCTGCAAGGGCGACGACCTCGACGCCGGCGCGGGCAAGTTCAGCCGCCACCTGCAGGTTGAGTGGTCCGTTCCCTCCGACCAGCACGCGCTTGCCGGGGCCGAGCTGGTAGGAACGCAGGAGTGTCTGCGCCGCGCCCGTGGTGATGAAGCCGGGCAGCGTCCAGCCCGGCACGGGTACGCCGCGCTCATATGCGCCGGTGGCCAGCACCAGCCTTTTCGGGCGGATGACGGCCGACGCCGTCGCGCTGTCGGCCAGAATCTCTTCGCGTCCGTAAGCTGCCCACACCGTCATACCGGGAAGATAGCGCACACCCGCCGCTTCGGCGCGGCGGATCAGGGCCCGTCCGCTGCGGAACTGCTTGTCCGCACTTGTCTCATCGAGCCGAAACCCGTCCGCCGGTTGCTTGTAGAACTGGCCGCCCAGCTTCGCGCGCTCGTCGACCAGCAGGACATCGAGCCCGGCCTCGGCGGCGACGGCTGCGGCTGCCAGCCCCGCCGGGCCGCCTCCGACGACGAGCACGTCGGGCGAAAGCTCCATGATCTCAGGGGCGCCGTCGACCGGCACCGGTTCGGGCCGCGCCGGCAGCGGTGTGATATTCATCCCGTTGCGCACAGATGTCATGCAGGCACGCTGGTTGCCGGCTCCGTCAACGTCGACGATGCATTCCTGGCACACGCCCATGCCGCAGAACATTCCGCGCGGCTCACCGGCGGCGGTGGTGCGGCACACTTTCTCGCCTGCGGACACCAGCGCGGCCAGAACCGACTGTCCGGCAATGGTTTCCACCGGACGGCCTGCGAAATGGATGGTGACGGGCGCTCCGGTCGCGGTCACGCCCTTCGATATTCCATGTTCGCCAGCCATCGTGACCTTCTTTCGGCCTAGGGTCAGGACCTAGGATTGGAGTGTGCTGGCGCTGTCGAGCATGTCAAGCGCCGCCTTGTCGAGTTCGAGTTCCGTCGCCGCCGCGAGTTCGGAAAACTGTTCGACGCTGCTTGCGCTGACGATCGGAGCGGTGATGCCGGGCTGCGCCATGACCCAGGCCAACGCGACCTGCGCATGCGACGCGCCTGTGCGGCCGACCACACTGTCCAGCCCGGCGAGGATGCGGGTTCCGCGTTCGTTGAGATAGCGCGGCGCGATCCGTTTGCCGCGCTCGCTCCCGGCGTGGTCGGCGGCGCTGCGGTATTTGCCGGAGAGGAAGCCCTGTGCCAGTGCGTAGTAACTGATGACTCCGACGCGTTCCGCCTGAACGAGCTTCGCGAGACCCGTCTCGAATTCACCCCTGTCATAGAGATTGTAGATCGGTTGCAGGCTCTGGTAGCGCGGCAGGCCGGTATCATCACTTATGCGGAGTGCCTGGGCAAATCGCTTTGCCGTAAAATTCGAAGCGCCGATCACGCGCACCTTGCCGGCGTCGACAAGCCCGGCAAACGCTTCCAGCGTGTCCTGCATCGGCGTGTTCGGATCGTCTTCGTGGGCCTGATAGAGGTCGATGTAGTCGGTCTGCAAGCGACGAAGCGAACCCTCTATGGCGCTGCGCATATAGGTGGGCGACAGGCCGGATTTGCCGGGTCCCATCTCCAGCCCGAACTTGCTGGAGATGATCACCTTGTCGCGGTTGCCGCGCGCGCGCAGCCATTTGCCGATCAGGGTTTCGGATTCGCCGCCATGGTTGCCCGGCACCCAGTTGGAATACATGTCCGCCGTATCGATCAGGTTGAAGCCGGCGTCGACGAACGCGTCCAGCAGGGCGAACGTGCTTTTCTCGTCGGCGGTCCAGCCAAAGACGTTGCCGCCGAAGCAAAGCGGTGCGACTTCGAGCTCGGATGTGCCGAGGCGCCTTTTCTTCATCAGCCTGCCTCCGTCTGATCAGGGCGCGCGAAATGCAGGCCGCCGGAAACCTGGTAGGTCGGCCAGATCTCCATCAGGCTGACATTGACGTGCCACGGCATTGCGATCGCAAACGCAATCGATTCGACGATGTCGGCGACCTGCAAGGTGGCGAAGCCGTCGATGAACCGCTTCCTGGCTTCCGCTTCGTCGCCGATCGTCTGGGCGAATATCTCGGTGGCCGTGCGTCCGGGGCAGATCTCGGTCACACGTATGCGCTTGCCGTGCAGGTCGATGCGCAGCTGCCGTGAAAGCGCATGCACCCCCGCCTTCACGGCATGATAGGCCGCATGTCCCGGAAAGGATTGCAGGCCCGAGATCGATCCGATGTTGATAATATGGCCAAGATCACGCGCCATCATTCCCGGCAGCGCCATGCGCGTGACCTGCAGCACGGCGGCAAGGTCGACATCCACGATGTCGTCGAGGTGCTGGGCGGTGGCCGTCGTGATCGACCCGTCACGATTGACGCCGGCATTGTTGACCAGCACGTCGATGGGCAGCGGCGTGATCACCTCTTCCATGGCGGCCGTATCGCGGACATCGACCGCATGGGCGATGCAGCCGGTGCGCGCGACGAGTGCATCGAGACGATCCTTGCGACGCCCGACCGCGTGCACCGTCATGCCCTCCTTGGCCAGCCTCTCGACAAGGCCGGCCCCTATGCCGGAGGTCGCGCCCGTCACCAGGGCGGTTTTGTAGTCGCTGAAAGACATCTGCATCTCCTCGCGTTGCCGGCCGGGGGCGGTATGTGTTCGCTCTGCGAACTATTTTTCAGTAATTCGACGGTGGACGATCGATGATCGGGGCAACCCAGCCCTCCGGCGGCTGGCTGCGCGCCGACGGAAAAAGGTTGACCGTGAAGCCGGCGTCGTTGCCGTTCATGGTCTGCTTGCGGCGGGCCAGCCGCCAGCCTTCAGGCAACCGGACGAAGATGTCCTGATATTGGCCCCACACCGTGGCTGTGCCGCCGTCGGGTCGCTCGTGCCACGCGATGATATAGCTGTTGGCGCTCGCCTGGTCCGCGGAATCAAAGGTAATCTGGATGTTGGAAAGGTGATGCGAGGTGCGCTTCCATCGCCACAATCGCTCGAGTCCCTTGTGAATTGCCGCCTTGCCGTAGCTTTTCAGGCGATCTTCGGGTCCGTACTCGACCACGCAGTCCTCGGTGAAGATCGCGGCGATGGCGTCGAGATCCATGGCGTCGAGCGCCCGGCAATATTCGTTCAGCAGGAACGAAATTTCTTCACGGTCGCACAGTCTTTGCAGCGGCGAAACTTCCATGGTCAGGACTCCGGGATGATTGTCTGAAGGTGATTGTGCGCAAGATGCATTCGATGGGCCAGTGCCGGAAACAGGGCAGCCATTATGGGGAGATTCCATTGTCCATCAAGATCGCGCAAGTTCGATTTGTGCGCAATACGAATTTTATGTGTCATTTTCGCACATTCCAGCTTGACCGGTCTGGAGATACGTGAAAACCATTGCCCGACAAGAATGGAGAACGGTTGTGCTGGATTTGAAGGATAAGGTCGTACTCCTGACAGGGGCCGCAAGCGGTATCGGTGCCGAAACAGGCCGGATTCTCGGCGAGGCAGGTGCGCAGGTCATCGGCCACTATCGCGCCGAAGTTGAGCGCGCGGGCGCCGAAAAGGCGCTCGCCAACGTGCCGGACGACCGCAAGACCCTGATTGCCGGCGATTTCGCCAATCTGGCCGAGGTCGACAAGATCTGGGAGGATGCGCTCGCATGGCGCGGCAAGATCGACGTCCTTATCCTGAATGCCGCGACGCTGCTGTGGGGTGGCCTGGATGACAGCCAGGAGGTGTGGGATGCGTCGTGGATGCCGCAGCTTCAGATCAACACGATCGCGCCGGTCCAGTTGATGCGGGCGGCGGTCAAGCACTTTGTACCGCGCGGCGGCGGGGTCATCGTCACAATTGCCAGCTGGAATGCCCACCGCGGCGCCACCAATCCGGCACAGATCGCCTATACGGCCTCGAAAGCGGCCGTCAAGTCCGCGGCCCAGACGATCGCGCGAGGCTATGCCAAGGACAAGGTGCTGAGCTACATCATCTCTCCCGGCGTCGTGCGCACCCGCATGTCGGTCGAATTCGCCGAGGCGCAGGGCGGGGAAGAAAAGGTCACGGCCAATCTCGCCATGGGCGAGTGGGTACCGCCGGAGGAAATCGGCTACCTGATCGCGTTCCTGTCCACGGGCAAGGTTCGCCACCTGACCGGCGCCACGCTCGACGTCAACGGCGCGTCCTATCTTCGCTGAACATTTGCGGTTGTCGGGAAGGTAACCCCCTTCCCGCTTCCTACGCGCGCGTCGTACGTGCTACCTGCGAAGCACGCGAAGCAGCATGGTCGTCACGCCGAGACCGGTCACGATCCCGGCAAATGACAGGACCGCAGCGAATATCTCCAATCCATTCGGTATCTGGTTCAACACCGGGATGGATATGACAATGGAGACAGCGGGAACGATCGAGGGAAACAGACCTGATCGTCCCGCTCCGAGATGGCGAACCGCTGCGGCATAAGCAAACAGGCCGACAACCCCGCTAAGCCCGCCGTGTATCATTCCCTGTATGATCATCGAGGAAACCGGCAAGTCCGGGATGCCCGCAAGGAACAGGTAAATCGGGACATAAATGGCGGCGGAGATCACCGTCAGGGCCGCTGTGCCACGCAGCGCATCGACTTTCCATTTGCTTACGAAGAAGGTGAACAGGCCCCAGCAGAACCCCGCGCCGGCAAGGGCCAAATCACCCAGCCACACAAGCTCTCCGCCATCGCCGCCAAGCGTGTGGAGAACGATTATCACCTGAGCCACGATCAGGATAGCGGCGCCGACGATACGCGATGTTGTGATTGTTTCGCCAAGCCACATATATCCAAGGAACAGGCTCGACAGCATGCTTGCCGCCGGCGGAATGATAACGCCGTGCGACAATGGCGAAAGCACGAAACCTGTGTTGATCAGCAGGACGAATATCGGACCGCCAAACAAAGCCAGCGGAATCGCATGCGACCAGCCGACTCCGCCCATATCTCCAAGCCCCATCCGAAGCGCGATCGGGAGCATGAGGAGACCGCCGAAAGTAAAGCGGACGAAGCCCGAATCCTGCGGCATGAAGCCTTCGAGCGCACCATACTTCGCAGCGACATTATAGACTGACCAGGCAAGAGCCGCGCACACGCCATACGCGATTCCTCGAGCCACAGAGGACTGTGGCGGGACAGTCGCCTCTTTCTGCATCTGCTTGTCTTTCGTCTCGTGACATTTGTTGCCCAAAGCCTTGCGGGTGACCGAAACTCGGCCCGGCCTCGGGAGAATCTAAAGCGTTGGCTCCAGCCTGGTATTGATGACAAGTTCCGCGACCGACCCGTTGTTCGGCATTCTGAGCAGGAATGCCGCCGCCTCGGCAATCGTCGTGGGCGCGATTCGACCGGCCCCCGGCATCACTCCGGGAATGCCGGCGATGAAGTCCGTATCGACCGCTCCGGGGCAGAGCGCGGTCACGCGAACGCCGGACTCCCACCCTGCAAATTTTGCCGCATGGGAAAGCGCCAGCATGGCGTGCTTGGTGGTTGCATATGCAATCGACACGGACGCATCGCGATAGCGCTTTGCGTCCGTGGAGGCGACATTGATGATCCGTCCATGCCCACATTTCGCAAGATGCGGAAGGGCTAGCCTGATCAATCGAAACGGAGCTTTGACATTGATTTCCCAAAGCTCGTCCAGTGCGGAGTCGTCGCCCTCCGTGAACGACAGGGGCTTCATGCGACCGGCATTGTTGATGAGCGCATCGATCCTGCCGAACCGCTCGATGGTTGCGTCGACCCAGCCCGACCCCGTCTCTGCCTTGGTGGCATCGAACGCGCTCGCCAGGACCCGGGAGCCGAACGCGGCATACTTGCCTGCCAGTTCCCTGGGGCGACGACCGCCCAATGAAAGCGTATATCCCTCGTCGAGCAACCGGTGCGCGATGGCCGCTCCGATACCGGTGGACCCGCCCGAGAGCATGACGACCCTGCCCTCGACCGGAAGAAGCTCCGAACGTGTCTCGCGGGGATCGGCAATGACTTCGACCATCAGAAAAGCCCCTGGTATACGCCGCCATCGTTGACGATATTCTGGCCTGTCATGTAGCCGCTCTGTGCAGCGCACAGGAAAGCGATCAGGTCACCGCATTCCTGCGGGTCCGCAAAGCGCCCGGCCGGCGTCATTTTCAGGCGGTCAGCCACGATTGCGTCATAAGTGGTGTTGCCGCGCGCGGCGTGATTGTGGAGGTTGGTGCGCAATGCCTCGGTATCGAAAAAGCCGGGACAGACCGAATTGATCGTCACATTGTCCGCCACCAGCTCGCGCACCATGGATGCGATCGCGCCTGCCAGTGCGAGCCGCGCGCCGTGGCTGTGTCCAAAGTTCACCTGCGGGAACTTGATGTTCGACACCGATATATTCACCACGCGGCCAAACCTGCGTTCGGCCATGCCCGGCACAATTGCCCGGATCAGCTCCAGTGAAGAGAAGAAGTGCATATCGAGCCACTTCAGCCATTCTTCGCGTGGCAGCGTGCGAAAATCCGCGGGGGTCTGGCGCGCGCCGGGGTTGGTGACGAGAATATCGGCATCCGGCAGCGCGTCGATTGCGGCTTGCTGGCCCTCGGCGGTGGTTATGTCCACGGCCACGAATGAGATGTCGCGCCCGGTCTGCTCCGCGATTTCTTCCGCAGCGATCTTCAATGCGTCCGCAGAGCGCGCCGCCAGAACGACATCCACTCCTTCGCGCGCGAGCGCCAAAGCCGCGGCTCGTCCGAGGCCCCTGCTGCCACCGCAGACCAATGCACGCCGTCCGGCGATTCCGAGATCCATTGTGTTGTCCTTACATCCAGCAGCCAGACCGCAAAGCTAGAGCGTTTCATGGTCAGGTTGAATCATTCTGTTTGTCGTTTGGCGAGGCGATCTACGAGGAAGGTCGCGAAGAACGGGCTGGTTGCCCGGTCGAGCGGCATGACGAAGTGGGTGTCCGCCAAACGCAAACCCGAAGGGCCGGGCCGGTTTGCGCCAAATCCTTCGGTCTTTGTCTTGTCCGGGCCACCAGCCCGACCTGCGACAAACCCCTTGGCCTTGTCGCAAGCCATCGCCGGCAGAATGCTTCAACCTAACCATGAAACGCTCTAATAAGTCTTGCTCTGCGGCGCGAGCGATGCGGCGCCGCGCATCGACCCGATAATCTCGGATGACCTCGCCGTCATCATGCGTGCGTCCGACGCAACGGTCACGAACTTGAAGCCAAGGTCGATCATCTTGAGCGCATAGGCGGGCGTGCCGTTCTGGATACCCGCGACAATGCCCTTCTCGGTCGCCTTCCGGACGACCATCTCGATTGCCTCGACAACCGGCTTTTCATCCTGATCGAATTTCGGTGTGCATCCCAAGGCAAGCGACAGATCGGCAGGGCCGATATAGATCGCATCCACGCCTTCAACCGCGAGTATCTCGTCGAGATTGTCCAACGCCTCCTGGGTCTCGATCATGACGAATGTCACGATTTCGTCGTTGGCATGCTGGGGATAGTCCGCACCGGCATAGAGTGTCGCGCGGATAGGCCCGAAGCTCCGCCTTCCGCGCGGAATGTACCGGCACGCGGACACGAAATCATGTGCGTCCTGCGCCGTGTTGATCATCGGGCAGATGATGCCGTAGCAACCAGCGTCCAGCATCTTCATGATGATGCCCGGCTCGTTCCAGGGAACGCGCGCCAATGGCACTGTCGAGGTGGTCGAGATTGCCTGAAGCATCGCGATCGACGTGGCATAGTCCTGCACACCGTGTTGCAGGTCGATCGTCAGGCTGTCCCATCCGGCATGCGCCATGACTTCTGCCGAGAATGAATTCGGAATCGCCAGCCATCCGTTGATGGCCGCACCGCCCGAGTCCCAGATTGTTCGAAGGTTGTTTTTGCGCAACGGTCTGCTCCACAATGGGAAGATATTTGAACCGCCCGGCGGAATTGCCCGCCGGGCGGATATTTTTCGGAGTTCAGGCCGGTGCGAAGGAAGCGGCCAGAAGCCTCGGCGGAACACGGAAGCGACCGGCGATGTCCTTAAGTTGCTCGCGTTCCGTGATGATCTCGGCGGTATCGCCCTTGACGAGTACGGTCGCAGGCAGGAGCTGGGCATTGTAGCGGGCCGCGCACGACTCCGTATAGCCGCCGGTGTCGAGGAACGCGACAAGATCGCCACGCTTGAGTTCGGGCATCATCCGCTTCGCACCCACTTCATCGGAGTTGCAGAGAGGCCCGACGAGGTCGACCAGTTCTGAACCCTTGGCGCCCGCATTCACCACCGGAACGGCATGATAATACCAGTCGAGAACGGCGGCCCAGGGGAGATGGTTCGTAGACAGGTCCAGATTGACCCACTTCTTCCTGTCTCCCTGCTTCACCGCGCCGACCGTGCCGACGGTGATGCCGGTCGGACCGGAAAGCGAGCGACCGGGCTCCATGCGAAGCTTCGGCAGAGGCAGGTTGTGCTTTGCACATTCATCCTTGATCGCAGCGCAGAGATGCTCCGCATAGTCGTCGGGCGTCGGCGCGGATTTGTCGTCGAGCTGCGACTTGGGACCGGTCCCGTACGGCTTTCCGAATGTCCAGCCACCACCGAGATCGATGCAGGGCGGTGTCCAGCCCGTATTGTCGCGGAGATAGGCCGACCACACGATCATCTCGCGGGCCATCACCGCAAAGTCACGCGGATCATTTGTCATGCGCGACAAATGGAAATGCGTTTCCTTGAGGTTGATATTCGGGAGCTTTTGAGCGCGCTTGACGATCTCGACAGTCTGCTCACGCGACATGCCCCACTTCGTGCTGTCGCTCTGCTCTTTCATCGACCCCGGTCCGTGCATCGACACACCGTGGCGGTCGCCAAGCGGATCGAGGTCGAGCTTGAGACGAATTCCGATATCGACGTCCTTGCCGACCCGCTTGCTGATTTCGTCGATCAGCTCCAGTTCGTCCATCGCATCAATGTTGATGCACAGGCCGTTGTGGATCGCCATCTCAAGCTCTTCAGGCTGCTTGTTGGAGCCGTTGAGCGCGAGCTTCTTGGGATTCGATCCCGCGAGAAGCGCGAGGTACATCTCGTTGACGCCGAAGCAATCGCCGCCGGCGCCTTCCTGATTCATGATGTGCCTGATCGCGAGGCCGTTGTTCGACTTGTTGGCGAACAGGATTTCGACGTCCGGGTAGCGACTTGTGAAGGCGTCCCGGAACCGGCGATATGTATAGCGAAGCTGGTTTTCCGAGATGATGTAGAGCGGCGTGCCGAATTTGCGCGCAAGCTCCGCTACGTCGCATCCATCGACCCACAAATTGCCGTTCGGCCCGATGCCGAAAAACTCGCCGAAGCTTTCCTTGTAGGTGCGCGGCTCAATCTTGGATGGGATCTGCGCTGCGATTGTCATTTGTTGTCTCCTTGCGATGCAGTGACGAATCTATGCCTTGAGCAAGCCGAGTTCGATCAGGCCCTTGCGAAGCCCCTGAATCTGTTCCTCTCCCAACGGACGCAGCGGAGGCCGCGGATCTCCGCCACCCGGAAAGCCCATCAGATCCATTGCCGACTTGGTCGCGGGATAAAGCGTGCGGCCCTCTGAAGTCAGAAGTTCGGTCAGGAGGCATCCGATCTTCTGCAATTCGGCAGCGCGCTTCTTGTCACCGCTCTTGGCGGCCTCAAAGAGGGGGCGGCCCACATCAGGCCAGACATTCGGAAAGCAATCGACGAAACCGTCGGCACCAAGCTGGATCGCTGGAGCGCCATATACGGAAGAAGGTCCGCAGAACACGCGGATCTTGTCGGCAACCGTGATCAGCGTGGAGTAGAAATTGTTCCAGTCGCCCGAGCTTTCCTTGATCGCGACAACCGTATCGAGGTCGGCAAGCCTGTTGGCAAGCTGTGGCGACAAGGCGTTCACGGCATTGCCGGGGATGTTGTAAAGCAGGATCGGCACCTTGGTGCGGCTCACGACATCGCTGTAGTGGGCGAATATCTCGTCGTCGGTCAGCTTCACGAAGTAGGGCGGGAGGATCAAGACGCCGTCGACCCCGGCCTTCGTCGCCATGTTTGTCAAGGTAACCGTTTCCTCGACGGTGACGGCCCCGGTTCCGACGATCAACGTCACTCGACCGGCCACGGCCTCGACTGCCAGTTCGTAGTAGCGCTTGCGCTCCTCGTGGCTCAGCGTCCAGAATTCGCCGGTACACCCGGCAACGACAAACCCGTCCGATCCGGCAGCGATAAGCCGCTCGAGATTCGCGACAAAAGCCTTTTCATCAATCTTACCATTCTTATCGAAGGGCGTTGTCATGGCCGGAAATGAACCCGCCCAATCGATACTGTTTCTATCCACTTTCAGTCTCCTAACATTCTAGAGGTGGGAGGATCCCCATTGGAATAACCGGAGCGCGGCACCGGATCGATTTGACCCGTCACGGCTCCTTGGCCGGCAAACGCCAGCCGGACGCCCGATCGAACAGGTGAAGGCGCATGCTGCGAAATGCGACGCGGACGCCCTGGCCCTGCTCAAGATGGACATGTGCGGGAACGCGCGCCGTGATCAGCGCATCCGCAACCAATAGCTGGACGATGCTCTCGTGACCGGTCGGCTCGATCAGCTTGACCGTCGCGGGGAAACCCTTGTCATCGAGGTAAATGTCCTCTGGCCTGATGCCGAGCTTGATGGCAAGTGGATCGCGGCTTTCGCGCTCAACGTGACTTGCTTCGAGCGGGATCGTCAGCGGACCCAACCGGACTTCGGGCCCCTTGCCGGTCCAATGAAGATCCGCATCCAGCAATGTCATCGCGGGGGTGCCGATAAACTCGGCTACAAAGACATTTGCCGGGGCTTCATAGATTGTGGACGGCGTGGCGAATTGTTGAAGATTGCCCTTGTTCATGACGGCGATCCGCGTCGACATGGTCATCGCTTCAAGCTGGTCATGCGTGACATAGACCATGGTCTTGCCGATCTTGCGATGCAGCTCGATCAGTTCGGCCCGCATGTGTGCGCGAAGCTTGGCATCCAGATTTGAAAGCGGCTCGTCCAGCAGGAATATCGCCGGCTTGCGCACGAGCGCCCGACCAAGCGCAACGCGCTGCTGCTGGCCGCCGGAAAGCTGCCGCGGCTTGCGGTTTAGGTATTGTTCCAGTTGCAGAAGGCGCGCCACGGACTCGACCATCGCCGGTCGTTCCGCCTTCGGCACGCCCCGCTTCTTGAGCGGATAGGCAATATTGTCGGCGACGGTCATATGCGGATAGAGCGCATATGACTGGAACACCATTGCGATGTCGCGCTGTGCAGGCGCGACATTCGTCACGTCCCTTTCGCCGAAATTGATCGATCCGCTGGTTGGAAATTCAAGCCCGGCGAGCATGCGAAGCGTTGTCGTCTTGCCGCAGCCGGAGGGTCCCAGCAGGCTGACGAACTCGCCCGGCTCGATCTTGAGATCCAGCTTGTTCACTGCAACGGCGCTGCCGAACTGCTTGTGCAATTTGTCGAGGGTAATTCCCCACGCCGATTGCTGGTCGTTCGTTGTTTCCAGGCCACGCTTCATCAGCCCTTGACTCCCGTTCCGGCAAATCCCCGCAACAGGAAGCCCTGCAGGAACATGAAAATGATGATCAACGGCAGGCTCATCGCTACGGATGCCGCCATCAACAGGGACCATTCGATATTGAAGGATGTCACCAGCATGGAAATCACGCCGGTGGTTGCGGGGCGCGCCTCATCCGTGTTCACCAGAATGAGTGCGTAGAAATACTCGTTCCACGCCGCAATGAACGTGAACAGGGCCGTGGACACGATTCCCGGCAGTGTCTGCGGAAGCACGATGTCGAAGAAGGCGCCAAGGCGACTCGCGCCATCGACGAGGGCCGCCGACTCCAGGTCCTCCGGCATGCTCGCCATGAACGAACGCAGAAGCCAGAGCGCATAGGGCAGCGCAAAGCTCACATATGCTATGACGAGACTGAAAAGCGAGTTTGCAACGCCGATCCTTACCATCATCAGGTAGAGCGGAAGCACGAGAACAACCGAAGGAAGAAGATATGTGAGCAGGACGAGGGTCGCTATCCGTTCACGACCCGGATATATGAATCGTGTAAGGCTGTATGCGCCAAGGACCGCGATTACGATCACGACGACTGTTGTCATCGTCGATAGAATAATGGAGTTTCGCATGTACTTCAGGAACGACGTCTGTTCGAACAGCGTCGCGTAGTGTTCGAAGGTGATCCTCGTCGGCCAGAAGCTCGGTGGAATCCGGAAGAGTTCGGTCTGCGGTTTTATCGACGTCAGGACCATCCAGATGAATGGAAAGACGATGATGAGGATGATCGGCCAAACAATGAGGCTGATCAGGAATCGGCTGCGCGCGCTGTCCTCTCTCATGCGTCCTGCCCTCCCCTGCCCTGCGTCCGATAGAGGTAGAGGACCATGAAGATCAGCAGCACGACCAATATGCCGATCGCATAGGTCGATGCCTGGCCCATGGCGTTCATGCCGAAGGCCTGCTTGTAGACCAGAAGCGGCAATGTCTGCGTCGACGTGACCGGGCCGCCTCCGGTCAGGAGGTAGATCAGGTCGAACTCCTTGAAGTCCCAGATGGTGCGCAGGAGAATGATGACGACCAGCACATCCCAAAGCTGGGGCAGCGTGATGTCCCAGAAGCGTGACCACGCATTTGCGCCGTCGATCCGCGCCGCTTCATAGAGTTCGGACGGAATGGTCTGGAGCCGTGCGAGCACCGCGATGACAACGAAGGGGAAATATTTCCACGTGCCGACGAGGACCACGCTGATCATTGCGTTCGGCATGGAGCCGATCCAGTCCAGCGGCATGTCGGACAAGCCGCTGGCAAGCAGGGCCCGGTTGAGAATTCCGTAGACGTCGTTGAACATCCACCGCCAGATGAGGACGGCCACAACCGTCGAAACGAAATACGGGAACAGCACGAGGCTGCGCGCAAGCGACTGGAAATGGAATTTCAGGTTGAGCAGCAGGGCCATCAGGATGCCGACGACCACCTGGAGCGTCAGCGTGCTCACCGTCCAGACGATGGTTGTCCTCAATGAGGTCCAGAACTCGCTGGAGGACAGCATCCGGCGATAGTTTTCAAGACCGACCCATTCGCCTTGCAGGGTTGGCGTGTAGATTGAAAAGAAAGAGAGATAGACCGCGTAAACAAGCGGATAAACAATCACCAGCAGGAATGTCAGCAATGTCGGCAATATCAGCAACATGCCGAGCGCCGAGTATTGCCGGGACAAGGACCATCCCTTCGTCAAGCGCGCGGTCTCACCTGTCAAAGACGGCATGGAAAAGCCTCATTCGGGCACATCAAGGCATTCCCGGCGACTTGCGGCGGACAAATTCAGATCCGTCGCAAGTCACCGGGAGATGATCGTCAGGACTTCATGATGGCTTCGAGTTTCTTGGCAGTGTCGCCGATCACGACCTTCTTGTCTTCTCCGTTCAGCGCCACGCGCTGCACCATCTCCGAAAGAACCTCACTGGAAATGATGTCGACGGATTTGGTGTTCGGCTTATGCTCAGGGCTTTCAAAGCCCATATTGTAGCCCTTTGCCGCGTTGACCGTCATCTGCTCCACCTCGGCAGGATACCGCTTGATGATATCGTTCGACGTGTAAGCCGGGTTCTGGGCTATGGGCTCGAGCACAGGCAGGATGTGGCCGGGAGCCGCAAGCAGCTGCTTGATGTATCCTTCCGGCTCGAACAGGTAGGCGGCAAACTGCTTTGCCATTTCGAGATTCTTGGTGCCTTTCGGAATGAAAACGCTCGGGAAATCGTTGAGCGTTTTCTTCGGCACGTCCGCCGATATGGTCGGGTACTGAACGCAGGTGATCTTGTCGGCTATGTCGGGGTTCTGTGCGTTGACATTGGCCAGCACGCGGCCCGCATAGTACCCGGTCGCCGTCGCACCGCTGACAAAAGCGGTGATCATTTCACCCCAGCTGTAGCCGGTCGCGCCCGGGGGGCACAATTCGCGCATCGACGCGTAGAACTCGAGCGCATTCGCGGTTGCGTCGCTGTCGATCGCAACTTCGAGGTCGGGCGTGAAAAGCTGCCCGCCCGCGCCATGGATAAGGGTGGTGACGACAAAGGCCGTGGCGCTGTTTCTGGCAAATGGCAGCGGCGCGCCATAGATTCCGCCGCCCTGCATCTTCTTCGCGGCTTCACGCAATTCATCCCAGGTGTCCGGAATTTTGGCTATGGAAGCTTTTTCCATGAGATCCTTGCGGACCCAGAGGTTGTCCGACGCGGTATTGCCGATGCCGGTTCCCGTGAAGTGCCCATCGGCCGCTTCATACGTCTTGTTGGCGCCCGGGAAGAACTTCTCCGGTCCGATCGCCTTGATCACATCGTCAAACGGCTCGACAAGCCCCTGCGCGTAGTAGCTGGCGACAGAGAAGGAAGGAATATGGGTCACGAGGTCCGGAACCTGTCCGCTGGCAAAGGCCGCGGCCATCTGGGCCGGGTAAGCCTCGTCGGACGTCGGCTCGAACAGAACCTTGACACCGGGATGGGCTGCTTCAAATCCCGCGATCTGCAACTTGTAGGCCTCAAGCTGAGCCGGCGAGGATTGCGGCGACCACCAACGCAGCGTCGCTTCCTGCGCGCTGGCGTGTCGGCCAAAAGTCATTGTCGATAGTGCGGCAGCTGCGCCTCCTGCCGCAATGCCCTGAAGCGCGCCACGGCGCGTTATCGGAAAGATGGTCTTTATTTTTGACTTCTGCATTGTCCTGTCCCTTCTGGTTAGGTCGAAACTATAGGCAATCCAATTTGTCTGACTGTCGGCGCCCGTGCAGTCTCCCACCGCACGCAGGCGAGCGTCATGCAGCAACTTTCTCCTCGACTGGTATCACCTCCGCACCGCAACTGAAGATACCGCCAGAGCCTCGGTCTGGGTCCGATCCTTCAGGCGTTGGCATCGCTATCCCAAAAGAATAACGACAAATCCATCCTAGTCGATTGTCGGACGATCGTGCAAGCGCTATTGTGACATTTGAGAGTACGAATCTTCAGCGACCGCCACTCGCTGCAATCAATGGATGCACGTCAGGAGAAGACCGAATGTCAGCACTTCCGGGTTCAAATCTGTCGCTGGAGGAACTGGACCGGCAAACGCTGATGCATCCCTGCACCTCGATCATGCTGCATGAGCAGACGGGTCCGATCATCTATTCAGACGCGTCCGGGGTCACCGTCAGGGGAGAGCACGGTCGCGAAATGATCGATTTCGGAGCCGGATTGTGGTGCGTCAATGTCGGGTATGGCCGCGAGCAGCTTGCGAACGCCGCAGCGCAAGCCATGCGGGATCTCAGCTATTTTCACCTGTTCGGATCGGCGTCGCACGAATCGGCAATCCATCTTGCCGACCAGTTGCTTTCACTTTTTCACGAAACCACCGGGGCGGGACATCTGACCAGGGCATTCTTCGGAACGTCGGGGTCGGACGCGAACGACACCGCATACAAGCTGGTCCGCTATTACAACAACCTGCTTGGCCGCGAGAAGAAGAAGAAATTCATATCCCGGATCGGCGCCTATCACGGTGTCACCTATGCCGCTGCCGGGCTTACGGGAATACCGCTCTATCATACGGCATTCGACCTGCCGCAAGACGGGGTGATCCACGCCGACTGTCCCCACTACTACCGCTTCAGCCGGCCGGGAGAGGACGAGGCCGCCTTTACGAACCGGCTGATCTCCAATCTCAAGGACATCATTTCGCGGGAAGGCGCCGATACGATTGCTGCCTTCATTGCCGAACCGGTCATGGGAACCGGCGGTGTCGTGCTTCCTCCCAAGGGCTATCTCAAGGCCGTTCAGGACATCCTGCGCGAGAATGACATCCTGTTCATTGTCGACGAAGTCATCACAGGATTTGGCCGGCTCGGCTCGTGGTTCGGTACCGGCCACTACGATCTGCAACCGGACATCGTGAGCCTCGCCAAGGGCGTGACCAGCGCTTATTTTCCGCTCTCGGCCAATCTGATTTCAGAGCGCGTCTGGGAGGTGTTCAGCGCGTCTTCCGCCAAGACGGGGCCTGTCATGCACGGCTTCACCTATTCGGGCCACCCGGTCGGCTGCGCGGTCGCGTTGGCCAATATCAGTCTTTTGAAGAGCGAAAGGCTGGTCGAGAACTCGGCGAAGATGGGTAGGCATTTCCACGCCCGTCTGACGGAGCGGCTGTCCGACAACCCCTATGTCGGAGACATTCGTGGTGAAGGATTGATGTTGGCCGTCGAGTTCGTGGCCGACAAGGCGACACGTCGCTTCTTCAGTGCGGGGACTTATCCCCACCGTGTCGTCGCGCGCAAGGCAATGGACGAAAATTTGCTCGTGCGACCATTGCCGTTCATTGACGTCACGTCCTTCTCGCCGCCATTGTCAATCACGAGCGAAGAGATCGACGAAGGCGTGGAACGGTATGCGCGCGGCCTGGAGGCCGCCATGCCGACGCTGCGCGAACTCGCAAATCAATAGTCCGGCATCCCTTGAAAGCCGGCGGCCCTTGGTCATGAAAATGGAAGCCTTACAGCAATGACGTATCAAGACACTTTACTCCACATTGGCGGTCGTTGGAGCGAGGGAAGCGGAGGCGGCAGGATCCCCGTTCTCAATCCCGCGACAGAGGAAACAATCGGATGGGTGGCAAAGGCCGAAAAAGCCGATCTTGAACAGGCCGTTGCAGCAGCCGTGAAAGGGTTTCAGGTCTGGCGCCGTGTATCGGCCTTCGAAAGAAGCAAGGTCATGCGCAAGGCCGCGGACATCATTCGGGAACGGACCGAGGACATCGCGCGGGCGATGACCACCGAGCAGGGCAAGCCTCTGGCCCAGGCCAGACTCGAAACCCTGACCGCCGCAGACATGACGGAATGGTTTGCGGAGGAGGGCCGGCGCGTTTACGGACGCGTCATTCCGGCGCGGGCAGAAGGCATCTATCAGTTGTCGCTTCGAGAGCCGGTGGGGCCGGTAGCGGCATTTACCCCGTGGAACTTTCCCATAAGCCAGATCATCAAGAAGCTCGCCGCCGCATTGGCGGGCGGTTGCTCGATCATCATCAAGGCGGCCGAAGAGACGCCAGCAAGCGCTGCGGCACTGGTTCAGGCGTTCCTCGATGCCGGCATGCCGGACGGTGTGATCAACCTTGTCTTCGGAGCGCCCGCGGAAATTTCGGAGTACCTGATCACGCATCCCGACATCCGGAAAGTGTCATTCACCGGATCGACTGCGATTGGCAAGCAACTGGCGTCGCTTGCGGGCCTGCACATGAAGCGGGTCACGATGGAACTGGGCGGCCACGCGCCCGCGATCGTGTTCGACGACGCGGACGTCGACAAGGCGGTGACCGTGCTTCTGGCCGCGAAATATCGCAACGCCGGTCAGGTTTGTATCGCGCCGACACGATTCATCGTTCAGGAAAACGTCTACGATCAGTTCGTTTCCACCTTTGTCGACAAGGCGGAGAAACTGAAGGTCGGCAATGGCATGGATGAATCAACCGAGATGGGACCGCTTGCCCACGACCGACGGGTTGCAGCCATGGAGAGCCTGATCCAGGACGCGATAGCCAAAGGCGCGAAAGTCAGGACGGGCGGAGAGCGCTCCGGCAACAAGGGGTATTTTTTCAAGCCCACCGTCATCACCGACGCTTCGGTTGAAACAACGGCGATGAACCTCGAGCCTTTCGGGCCGATTGCGCTCATGTCGCGCTTCGACGGTCTGGAGGACGCCATTGGTGAAGCCAACAGACTTCCCTACGGTCTGGCTGCCTATGCCTTTACGCGATCCGCGAAAACGTCGATCGACATTGCCAACGGGGTGGAGTCCGGGATGATCAGCATCAACCAGAACGGCCTTGCGCTGCCGGAAACGCCTTTTGCCGGCATCAAGGACTCAGGGTATGGCGCGGAAGGCGGCAGCGAGGGCATCGAAGCCTATGTGAATACGCGCTTCGTCTCGCAGTCAGGTGCGTAAGGAGGTTCGTTTCCGAAGCTCCTTGGGGGGCGGAACGCGGCAATTCGCGATCACGCCCCGTGAAGGCGGAATGGGCCCGTTTCGAGCGACCTTTTCACCGCGATAAGCCCAAGCTCAAGATGTCGGTCGATCTCGGCCAGCATTTCGTCAAGGCTGTCGCCAATCGCAACCGCATAATAGCGTTCCGCTTCTTCCACAAAGTCCAGGCCGCGCACGGAAGCCTGGCTCATCACGAAGCTGAGGTGAATCTTCTGCGACAGTTGTTCCCAGACTTCGAGCAGCACGGTGTTGTTGGAAAACTCGTAGGGATAGCTGTGGAACCGTATCTCCGCCTTGATGGCCTCCACGTTGTCACCGGTTCGGATCGCCTTGACCAGCGTCTTGCAGCGATCGCCGAACTCCTTGCGGAACTGGGCATCACGACTCGACCAAAGCTGGGTGAATGCGTGACGTTCTATGGCCCCGCGGACAGAGAAGACCTCGCTCATCGTTCGATCGTCGAGGCTGACGACAAAGGCTCCGGCATAAGGCCTGTTCACAAGCAGGCCCTGATCGATCAATTCCCAGATCGCCTCGCGGATTGACCCCCGGCTCACACCGAAGCGACTGGAAAGCTTCGCTTCGACAAGTTGCGTCCCCGGAGCAAGCTGGCCGCTCAGGATGAAATTGCGCAAGGTTTCGGCGACCTGGGCGCGCCGCGTCATCGGGAGCACGACGTCGAACTTGGGCAGAGGGTCGGGCTCTTCGTTTTCTTTTTCCTGGGTATAGCTCATAAACGTTGCTTTCCAGTCGCTATCGGTCTGCTTCGGCGTCTTGGTCGCGGAGACGCCGAAAGTCCGGACTCAAATTGCAAGGGATCTGTGGCCATATCTCACATTCGGCAGCGCACGCCAAGACCTTCGGACTGCGCAGATGCCTGATAAATTCCAATGATAACACCTGATTGACCGCGCATTTCCCTCTATCGAATGTAACTCGCACCATTGAAGTCAAGTGTTGCTCCCGACAGATATCTCGCCTTGCCGGAAGCGAGAAAGACGACCAGATCGCCCAGCTCCTGCGGCTCTGCCCATTCGCCCATCGCCAATCCCTGGAATATCTTTTCCTTGCCGCCCTGGCTTTTCAAGAAAACTTCCGACATCTGGGTATGAACCAGCCCCGGTGCGATAGTGTAGGCAAAGATGTTCTCCCGCGCACAACTGTGCGCAATACTTTGCGTGAGCGATTTGACTGCGGCTTTCGACGCGCCATATGCGAGGGCTCCCGGATTGTGGGATCCGCGCTGTGCCGCCCAGCTCGACATGGAGACGATGATCCCCCCGCCATTTCCGCGAAAATGACGCACGGCATCGCGAAGCAGCCTGGCCGAAGCCAGAACATTGACCTGCAGGGTTTCGTTCCAAACCTCATCCCAGGTTTCGTCATCGGCGTCCACGCTTCCATTCTCAAGCATGATCGCGGCGTTGTTGACGAAGACGTCGACCTTGCCCTTCCAGTCGACCGACTGCCGCCACAAATCCTTCGCGGCCGACAGATCGTGAAGATCCGCCCTGACCAGCAATTTGCGTTCATCGGGAATGTCCCTGCCGGTTTCCACGGCCCCCGCTTCATCCGATGAATAGTGGATGATCACCGAACCGCCCGCGGCGCCCAGTCCCCGAGCGATTGCCGCGCCAATCCCCTTCGACGCTCCGGATACCAGTATAACCTTGCCCTTCAGGTCTTCCATATCGGTCTCTATGTCTGCACTCGGTTGGATTGACGAACTTCGCTACCCGACGTTCAGTCCTGTATCGACGGGCAGCAACAGCCCGGTTATTCCGCTCGACAGGTCCGAAGCGAGGAACAGCGCTGCCTTTCCGATTTCGCTTTCCGTCGCGATGCGGTTCAGCGGCGACTGCGCGGCGAGTTCCTGCAGGGCCTGCTCTTCGGTCCTGCCCGCCTGCTCTGCCCTGAAGCGAAGACGCTCCTTCATTGCGGTCGTGGCAACCGGTCCGGGCGCCAGGGCATTCACGCGAATATTGTACCGGCCAAGATCGAGCGCCGCGCACTGGACGATCCCCATCACCGAATGCTTGGATGACGTATAGGCGAGCTGTCGTCCGTGAGGCTCCAGAATGTTGATCGAAGCGGTGGCTATGATCGATCCTCCGTCCTTCATCATCGCAGGAACGGCATGCTTGATCGTGGCGGCAACCCCGCGCGAATTCACTGCGAAAACCCTGTCCCACTCTTCGAAGTCGAGGCCGTCCGTCTCGCGCCAGGGAGGAACGATTCCCGCATTGGCAACGACCACGTCGAGGCGGCCGAATGAACTCACCGAGTGCTGGACCGCAGCCGAAATCTCGCTCTCATTCGTTACATCCGCCACGCGCCCCGAAAAAGAAGACGGGAGCGACACTCCATCGAGCGCAGCACTCGTATCCAGTACGATCCCGCGCGCGCCATGTTGTGCAAACGTGTCAACGATTGCGCGACCGATTCCACGCGCGCCGCCAGTGACCAAGGCGACGTGATCTGCCAGAAGTGCAAGCACTTTGTGTCCCTTTCCAAAGTCATGAACTCATAAAAGCGATTGAAATGGTGTGAGGCCATCGAGAACCGCGCAGCAGAAAATATCGCTGCAATATGCTAATGCCACATGATTGCCAGATTGCCAACTGTCTGACAATCGACTATCGTGATTTACAGTATCTGGTTGGTGTTCCGAAAGCTCCCCAAAGCGTTGACAGGAACCCGAATAACCGGCTTTGGCGGGCTGCGGGAGGATAAGATCAGATGGTTGAAATGGGTCTAAATTCCGAGGCTCAAGGCGGTTGACGTGAGCGATCGTGTTCCGTTTACCTTCGATGGTGTATCGCTTGAAGGGCGTTACGGCGAGAGCCTGGCGGCCGCGTTGATGGGCGCCGGATATACGGATTTCCGACAAACCCGGACGGGCCATGCCAGAAGCATCTTCTGCGGCATGGGCGTTTGCCAGGATTGCCTCGTCAATGTCGACGGCAAGCCGAACCAGCGCGCCTGCATGACCAAGCTGGAGAAGTCCGTCAGCGTGGAAAGCGAGATATTCGGACGCCCCCTGCCCGCGGTAGCCGAAGGTCAGCCGTTCAAGCTTATCGACGATGTGCCGGAGGAATCTCCCGAAGTACTGGTGATCGGCGCGGGACCCGGAGGCCTTTCCGCGGCCATCGCCGCGCGCCGCTCCGGCGCACGCGTCGTGGTTGCCGATGAGCGCCCGGCACCCGGCGGTCAATATTTCAAGCAGGTGCTGGTCGATGGGCGCGATGTCGCGCCTCCCGACAGGCAGCATCTCGAAGGCCGGCGGCTGATCGAGACCGCCCTGAAACTGGGCGTCGAGATCCGCAACAATATGGATGTGTGGGGCGCCTTTGGACCGAACGATCTCGTTGCGACGGAAGCGGGATTTATCCGCCGCTTCAGCCCGCAGCGGCTGGTCGTCGCCACCGGCGCCTACGAACGGGGAGTGCCGGTGCCCGGCTGGACGCTGCCCGGCGTCATGACGACCGGCGCGGCGCAAACGCTCTGGCGCAGCTATCGACGCCTGCCGGGTGCGCGAATCCTGATTGCCGGAAACGGTCCGTTGAACATGCAGGTCGCCAGCGAGTTGAAAGACGGCGGGGCGGAGATCGCCGGCGTTGTCGAGCTTGCAGAGATGCCGCTGCTGAAATCGATTTCGGCCTTGTCGCGGATGGCTGCCGCTGCTCCGCGCCTCGTAAGAGACGGCCTCCGCTATCGGTCCCGGCTTTCGGACGTACCCATTGTCTATGGTTCCGCCATCACCCGGATAGCGCCTTCGGAAAACGGCTTGACCGTGCAGGTCTCCAGCTATCCCGACGCAGGAAAGACCGGAACACGGACGTTTGAGGTCGACACTGTCTGCCTTGGGTACGGGTTCCAGCCATCCAATGAAATCCTGCGGGCGCTCGGTTGCGAACATGTCTTCGACTCGCAGCGCGGACAGTTCGTGGCCGTGCTCGACGACAAGTGCAGGACGAGCGTCGAGAATGTCTACAGCCTCGGCGATTGCACCGGGCTCGGCGGCGCGCGGGTAGCTCTGAGCAATGGCCGGATCGCCGGCTGGGCCGTTGCCGAAGATCTCGGCCACGCCCCTCCCCCATCGAATGAACTGGATCAAGAGAGGCGCAACCTTTCCAGACATCAGCGCTTCCAGGCTGCTCTGTGGGAGCTTTATGCCGCGCCACGCCCGAAAATCGACCTTGCTTCCCCGGACACCATCGTGTGCCGCTGCGAGGAAGTGACGGTTAGCCAGATTCAGGACGTTCTCAAATCGGAAAACCCTTCGATCGGGGATTTGAAGCGCGCGACGCGCGCGGGAATGGGCTCCTGCCAGGGACGCTATTGCGGCCCGATACTGTCCGAACTGGTTGCGGCAAGCAAAGGGCAACCCCCCGACGACTCCGTTCGTTTCGCGCCGCGAATGCCGGTCAAGCCTGTCTGCATCGCGGATATCGCACGGATAGCAAAGCCATGACCGGGCCGACCGGAACGGAACCGACCGTTGCCCATCCGGATTTGCCGGAGATTGGCATCCTCATCATTGGCGGCGGCATCGTCGGCTCGTGCCTGGCGGGTTTCCTCGCAAAAGAGGGTCTGGATGTCGCAGTCGTCGATTCAGGCTGGGCAGGCGGCACGACGGCAAATGCGGGCAGCCTGCATGTCCAGATGCAAAGCATTTTCCTGCAACGGTTTCCCCACCTCGTGCACCGGCTCGAGGCGTCACTTGGCCTCTACAAGAGCGCGGCGGCTTACTGGTCCGATTTTCAGAAGGAACTCGGCGCCGATTGCGAGGTCAAGGTCAATGGCGGCCTGATGATTGCCGAGAACCAGGAGCAGCTCGACTTCCTTGCGAAGAAGGCGAAGCGCGAAGCCGAGCTTGGCCTTGAAGTCGACGTTCTCGACCGCGCAAGTCTGGACCGCATCGCGCCTTATCTCGGTCCGGCGGTCATAGGAGCGGAACTGTGCGCGCATGAGGGAAAAGTCAATCCGCTGCTTGCCAACAAGGCCATCCGCGCATGGGGAAAGACCCATGGGGCCGTCCGCCTTGCCGAAGAGCGCGTCCTCCAGCTGACAGCCGACAAGGCCGGGTTTCGAGCGACCACCGCGCGCGGGCAGATCAAGGCGGGCAAGGTGGTGCTGGCGGCAGGCTATGAGAGCATGGCGCTGGCCGCCCAGCTGGGCGTTCACGTACCAACCCGCGCCGACCCGCTGCACATGAATATCACCGAAGGAACGGCGCCGTTCATCACGCATCTGGTTCAGCACGCCAACCGC
Organism: Rhizobiaceae bacterium; assembly: GCA_023953835.1. Taxonomy (NCBI): domain Bacteria; kingdom Pseudomonadati; phylum Pseudomonadota; class Alphaproteobacteria; order Hyphomicrobiales; family Rhizobiaceae; species Rhizobiaceae bacterium. The sequence goes on from JAMLJB010000002.1 coordinate 56,937, forward strand.
CCGATCACGCTGAAACAGCTCGGCAGCGGGCAGGCCGTCATCGGCGGCGGATGGCCGGCAGAGCTTGGCGCACCGGGCAGGATTCCGGTCGTGAAACTGTCCAGCATGGTGGGGAACCTGTCGCTCGCGCAGCACATCATTCCGCAGCTGTCGCCCCTGCGTGTCATACGCACCTGGGCAGGCATCAATACGGGTGTCGACGGATGCGGCGTCATCGGCGCGGCTCCGTCGGTTTCCGGGCTGTATTTCGCTATTCCGGGCGATGCCGGCTACACACTCGGCCCGCTGACCGCGCGGCTGGCGGCGGATTGCATACAGGGTCGCGCACCCGGCGAGGACATTTCGTCATGTGATCCGGATCGTTTCACGGCGATATAGCTGATGCAGGCCAAGTCGTCCCACACCGAAACGGGTCCCGCGGCAAAGCCGCAGTTGCGAGGTTGGGGCGCCGGTGCGCTCGACAGCGAAGCCGCGCGTTTGAAGCGCCGGTATCCAACGATTGCAGATCTCGAAAAGAAGGCTGCGCGCCGAATTCCGCGCTTTGCCTTCGACTATGTCGACAGCGGCGTCGGCGACGACAAGGCGCTCATCCGCAACAGAGCGGCCATGGATGCAATCGAAATCGTGCCGCGCTACGGCATCGACATGAAAGCGGTTTCGACCGATGTGACGCTTTTCGGTCGATCCTATTCGATGCCGGTTGGCGTCTCGCCCCTCGGCATGACCGGCCTTATCTGGCCGCTTGCCGATGCGATGATTGCGCGTGCCGCCCAAAAGGCGCGCATACCTTACGTTCTTTCGACCGTTTCCAACGTTCCGATGGAGACCATCGCCCGGATCGCGCCGGATGTGTTCTGGTTTCAACTCTATGCAGTCCCTCACGATGACTTCAAGGTTTCGATAGACCTTGCGCGGCGCGCCGAAGCGCTTGGCGCGCACGCACTTGTGCTGACACTCGATACGCCTGCTCGCCAGAAGCGCGTGCGTGATGTGCGCAACGGGCTTGTGGTGCCCTTCAGGCCGAGCATGAGAACGGTTATCGACGTTGCGAAGGCGCCGTTGTGGGCTCTGGCCACCTTGCGCCAAGGACAGCCGAAATTCGCCAACTTCGCTCCATATCTCGAAGCCGGCGCCAGTGCGGCCGATAGCGCCAGATATGTCTACGAAAAGATGGCCGGCGCAATCACCTGGGAACTCGTTGCGCGGATGCGCGATATCTGGAAGGGACCCTTGATCGTCAAGGGGGTGCAGCATCCCGACGATGTCGAACAAGCCGCCGGCATCGGACTGAATGGCGTCATATTGTCGAACCATGGCGGACGTCAGTTCGACGCGGCGCCGGCGGCCATAGACGTGCTGCCGGCCATAAAGGCGCGAACCGGAAAGAAGCTGACCATAATGGCGGACGGCTCCGCGCGATCGGGACTCGACGTCTTGCGATATCTCGCCCTTGGCGCCGACTTCACCTTTGCCGGGCGGGCATTCCTGCTCGGCGCAGCGGCGATTGGCGAGAAGGGTCCTCACCATGTCGCGACCATGTTTCAGGAGGAGTTGCGCGGCGTGCTGGCGCAAAGCGGCGCAACGAACCCCGCAGGAGCAACCACGCTGACGGTCCGCCATCCCGGCGCTCTTTCATTCCCGCCATCGCGGCGCAAAGCGCTCTAGAAACCGCTCAGCCGCGGGAGAAACAACACCGTTTCAGGAAAGTAGGTGACGATCAGCAGAACGACCGTCATCATGGCCCACATTGAGTACACGTGGCGCGTCACAGCCGAGATCGGGCGCCCCGCCACCATCGCCGATACGAAAAGCGTTCCGCCAAAGGGCGGCGTGATCATGGCGATCACGCTGTTGAACACGAAAACCACGGCAACATGGACCGGGTTCAGCCCGTATGACTGCGCGACTTCGATGAATATCGGGCTGAGGAGAAGGATCATGGCGAAACTCTCCATCGGCATGCCGAAGATCATCAGGAAGATGTTCATCAGGAGCAGGAATACCCACGGACGATCGATGTTGCCCACAAACCAGGATGCGACAAGTTCGGGAACGCCCTCGGTGGCCATCAGCCAGTTGAAAATCATCGCGCCGCCCACGAGAAACATGATCCCCGAGGAGATTGCGCCGGCCCTCAAAACGATGCCGGGTATTTGATTGAGCTTCAGTTCTCCATACACGAAATAGCCGACGAGCCCTGTATAGAAGACCGCCACCGCCGCGGCTTCCGTCGGCGTGAAAAGGCCGGAGAAGATACCGCCGCTGATGACCACGCCGAGGCCGAGCGCAGGCAATGCGTTCACGAAAGTCCTGCCGACTTCCTGAATGCTGAAACTCTGGGTTGCCGCATAGTTCGGACCTCCCTTCCTGGCATGCCGCCATGCGAGCCAGAGAAGTCCGGGAACGAGCAGGAGACCGGGAAAGACACCTCCCAGAAAGAGTGCCGAAACAGACAGGTTGTTTGTCACGGCGATCAACACCAGCATCGTGCTTGGCGGAAGGATCTGGGCGAGCGTGCCGGCCGTCGCGATGAGCGCTGCAGAGAAGTCGATATTGTATTTTCGACGCTTCATTTCCGGCAGAAGGGCCGCAGACACGGCAGCCGTATCGGCGCTTCCCGACCCCGACATTGCGGCAAGGGCCGTTGCGGCAAGAACGGCCACCATCATCAGGCTGCCCGTAACCCAACCGACAAGGGCCATTGCGAAATCGATGATGCGGCGGGCCAGCCCGCCCGCCTCCATCAGCATTCCCGTCAGGAGAAAAAAGGAGATGGCCATCAATGTGTAATTGTTCAGGCCCGCGAAGAACCTGTGCGCGATGACGACCAGGGGAAGGTCCGATTGAATCACCGCGCCGAGGGCGGCGAGTCCAAACACGAAAGCGACCGGCACTCCGATAAGGATGAAGAAGAAGAAACCAACGCCGAGGACGATCACGACAGTTCCTCTTCATTGCCGGGAAATGGGTCGTTCCACTTTTCGAAGACCTGAAGAACGATCTCAAGGCACAACAGGGTCATGCCAATCGGAAGGGCAATGAAGATGGGCCACATCGGCATCTGGAGGACCGGCGATGTCTGGCGAAATCCGCCTTCGGTCAGAATGACGCCGCCGTAAAAGAGAACCCCTACGAGCAGGATTCCCAAAATGGCGATGACGACGCTCATGGCGCGGGCAAGGCGGAGTCCGAGGTGCCGTGTGAAGGTATCGAGTGCGAACATCGAGCCATGTCGCAATGCGACGCTGGCGCCGATTGTCGTGAGCCATATCTGCGCAAACGTCGCCGTTTCGACGGAATGACTGATTGTTATGTTGAGGTATCGGCCGACGACCTCAAGCATCACCGACACGACCATGAAGGCGAATATCAAAACGACAGCGTAGTCCGTCAGGCGCCGCACCCACGAGACGACCGACTTGAGGGGCATCCGATGATCGTTTGAGGCCATGAGCTTCAGTTCGATACGATGAGACCGAGCAGCTCTTTTTCCGTGTCAGTCTTCAAGAACTCGTCGTAGACCTTTTTCGAGGCTTCGCGGAAGGGCGCGGCATCGAGCGTGGTCACAGTAACACCCGCTTCCTTCAACTTGCCAAGCATCTCCTCATCGCTCTTGCGATAGCGAACGAAATGTTCGCTGCCGGTCTCGCGCCCGATCTTGCTCAACAATGCCTTCTGCTCATCCGGCAGGGCCTGGTACGTGTCTTCGCGCATGATGATGCAGTTCGAGTAGAACAACCAGTTGACCAGCGCCCAATAGGGAGCAACCTCGTAAAATTTCTCGGTGTAATAGTTGGTATTGGCGGCGTCGCCGCCATCGACCACTCCGGTTTGCAGCGACGAATAAACCTCGGTGTAGGCAATTGCCGTCGCATTGGCGCCGAAGGCGTTGAACGTTGCCACATGAACCGGGTTCTGGACGGTGCGAATCTTGCGGCCGCGCAGCCCTTCGAATGAATTGAGCGGCTCACGGGTCATGATCTGGCGCGAGCCCGAGGTGAGCATTCCAAGCACCCGAATGTTCTTCTCGGCCGCCTTTTCGGTTATCCTGTCAAGCAACTCGCCCTGCGCAACCTTTGTGTAGTGGTCCCAGTCACGGAAAGCGAACGGCATATTCAGGACGTTCATTTCCGGAACCCAGTTGGCCAGCGTCGCGGCGCTCGGCACGGAAATATCGATGGTTCCGAGCAGCACGCCCTCGATCGCATCCACCTCGCCGCCAAGCTGCGCCGATGGGAAGATCTCGATCTCATATTCGCCGTTCGTAGCTGTCTTGACTTTCTCGGCAAACGACAGGGCCGTCTGGTGATTGGGATCGCTTGTCGGCGAAAAGTGCGCGAAGCGATATTTTGTTGCGGCCATTGCCGAGCCGCTATTGTGGCTCGAAGCCAGCGCCAGCACGGAGGCGCCAATCAGCACTTGACGTCTATTCACCGGTCAACTCCCCCTTTTCGTGAGGCGCAGGCTTGCAAACTGTTATGAGATGGCAATGCGCTCGTCGCCTCATTACGTTTCCAATGCAACTTTCACCGAATTGAAAAACTGTGTCAACCTGATTGTCGATTGTCCTACATTCTGATTTGCACAGATTTGAAATTCGTCAACGCCATACGGCAGATACGCGAGTCGCAACGAAGCACGAATGAGGTCATTGCTCCTCGGACGGGGCAGCCGGCTAATTGGGAAAACGAGGCATGGCAGGGGCAGAGGTGAACTTCCGCGCGACGCCCCACTTCTGACGCCGGCCCGATGGCGCACAAGGCAGGCGTGCGCCTGCGCGATTTCGGCCAGCCTACGATTTCGTCCTAGTTCCGTCTCACCCCTAGACGACGAATTCAGCTCGTCCGTCCATGGTTATCAATCCATGTTGGTCGCCGCACCACAAATCGAACCCATTGCTCTCGCGGACCGCATTGATCGTGAACGATGCACCGTCAAACAGCGGTGAGACCCCGCGATAGGAGAAGCTCGCTGGCAAACGCCCTCCGGCCGCGCGACTGGCGAGATTGAGAAGCAGCGTTGCCTGAAGCGGCCCATGGACCACCAGCCCCGGATAGCCTTCGACGTCGCGAGCATAGTCGCGGTCGTAGTGGATTCGATGGCCGTTGAAGGTAATGGCCGAATATCGAAACAAAAGAGTCGTTGTGGCCTCGACTGTCTCGGTCAGATCAGCAGGCGACGAGGCCGGTGCCGATCCGGCGGAATAAGGCGTGGAAGCGCCTGGAACGACATCGCGATAGACGATGTCCTGGCGCTCGCTGATTGCGAGCCCGGCGTCGGTTGAGACCTCGTGTGCCACGGTCAGGAACACCAGCGATCCGCTCCGCCCGGACTTTTCCGTCACGTCTGCAATCCGCGACTCGCGGGTCACCAATCCACCGACCGGCAATGGCGCATGGAATTTGATGGAACCGCCTGCCCACATCCGACGCGGTAGCGGGACTGGCGGCAGGAAACCTCCCCGGGCAGGATGTCCATCGGGACCGAGCATATCGGGCATTGCCGCAGGCTGCGACAGGCACCAGTGCACCCCCAACGGGGCCGCCGCACCGGTGTCGGCAAGTCCGTTGCCGAACGTCGCGCGGAACCGCTCCACGAGGCCGGGGGTGATGATATCCGACGAATGCTGTGAATTGCCGATCCAGCTCCTCAGATGAGCGATGTCGATGTTGTTCATGTCGCGTCTGAAAATTCCCGCCGAATCAAGGCCGTATGAGCACCGAGCGCCGGTACGGCCCCCCCTTTTATCGCGCGCCGGACGGGGGAGCCGACTCCGTGGAAGGAGCCCCCCGACGTCTCGATCTCGATCCGGCGCAACGCCGGATGGGTTGATAGGTCCGCGACGGTCGATACGTTTGACCACGCAAGCGCGTGCGCTTCCAGCGCGGCGATTGCTTCGGCGCGTGTCATCGAGAGCAGGATGTCTGCAATAAGCGTTCCGAGCGCCTCGCGATTCTGTACGCGGGACGGGTTGTCCAGGAAACGTGGATCATCGAAGAGATCCGGTCGCTTCAGCACCCCATCGCAAAGACGCTTCCATTCGCCGGGATTTTGAATGACGATCACGATATGGCCGTCGCTGCAGGCGAAGCTGCCATAGGGATAAATGGAAGCATGCGCGAGGCCGGTGCGAGGCGTGGTCTTTCCTGCATAGTCGAGATGCAGCAAAGGCACACTCATGAAATCGGCCATCGCATCGAACATCGCGATCTCTATCGAGGCCCCCTTGCCGGTCCGCGTTCGCTCGATGAGAGCTTCGAGAATCGCCGCATGGGCATTCATGCCGGTGGCGACATCAGCCATCGAAACCCCGACCTTTACCGGCGTGTCCGGTGTGCCCGTGACCGCGCAAATGCCGCTTTCCGCCTGAACGAGCATGTCGTAGGCGCGCATGTCGCGGTAGGCACTGTCCTGGGGATAGCCGACAATGTCGACGGCGATGAGCCTGGGATAGCGCTCGATGAGATCGGCCGAGCCAAGCCCCAGACGAACGGTCGCTCCCGGCGCAAGGTTCTGCACGAAGATGTCGGCCTTTGCGATCATCCGCTCCAGCAGCTGGCGATCGGCATCGTCCTTGATGTCGAGGACAGCGCTTTCCTTGCCGCGATTTAGCCAGGCAAAATACGCGCTTGTACCATGCACGGCCTTGTCATAATGGCGCGCGGTCTCACCCTCGGCACGTTCGATCTTGATCACCCGCGCTCCGGCGTCGGCAAGCCGCAATGTGCAGGTCGGCGCCGCCACTGCCTGCTCGATCGATACGACAAGTATGCCTTCCAGCGGAAGCATGGCGGCCACCTCAGTAGGAACGTGGCATGCCAAGCACATGCTCGGCGACGTAGGAAAGGATCAGATTGGTGGAGATCGGCGCAACCTGGTAGAGACGCGTCTCCCTGAATTTGCGTTCCACGTCATATTCCTCAGCGAAGCCAAAGCCGCCATGCGTTTGCACGCAAGCCTCGGCTGCGGCCCACGAGGCTTCGGCGGCCAGCATCTTGGCCATATTGGCCTGTTCGCCGCAATCTTGTCCGCTCTCGAACAAATGAGCGGCCTGATGCACCAGGAGTTCGGCTGCCCGCATCTGCGCGTAGGCGCGCGCGATGGGAAACTGCACACCCTGATTCTGACCTATGGGCCGTCCGAAGACCTTTCGCTCGCTGGCATATGCCGAAGCCTTTTCGATAAACCATTTGGCATCGCCGATGCATTCCGACGCGATCAATATTCGCTCGGCATTCATGCCTGAGAGGATATAGCGAAAGCCCTTCCCTTCCTCACCGATGAGATTCTCGGCCGGAACCCGCACATTGTCGAAGAATACCTCAGTCGTGGAATGGTTCATCATCGCGCGGATGGGCTTGATGCTCATTCCCCCCTTTAGGGCTTCTCGCATGTCGACGATGAAAACTGATATCCCTTCCGTCCGCTTGGCCACCTGTTCGCCGGGCGTAGTGCGGGCGAGCAGCAACATCAGGTCGGAATGCTCGGCGCGCGAAGTCCACACCTTCTGGCCGTTGACGATGTAGTGATCGCCCTCGCGCCGCGCGAAGGTCTTGATCGCGCTCGTATCCGTACCGCTGGTGGGTTCGGTGACGCCGAAGGCCTGAAGCCGCAACTCGCCGCTTGCGACAGCAGGCAGATATTTCGACTTTTGCGCCTCGCTGCCGTGTCGCAGAAGCGCGCCCATCATGTACATCTGGGCGTGGCAAGCGCCGCCATTCCCACCGGATCGCTGGATTTCCTCCAGTATGGCCGCCGCCGCCGACAGAGACAGGCCGGAGCCGCCATATTCTTCCGGGATAAGAACCGAAAGATAGCCGGCATCCGAGAGAGCTTTGACAAACTCACTTGGATAGGCGCTCTCGCGGTCGAGCTTGCGCCAGTACTGGCCGGGAAACGCCTCGCACAGCTTGCGAACGCTCTGCCTGATCTGGGCAATCTCCTCGCCCTGATCGATGTCTCTTATCGTCATGCGTTTCCTGGTCCTGCCTGCAGCTTAACGGGGCGCGTGGACGACCGGTCAACGGCCATTCCCCGTGATGAGAGAGCCTACGTGATTTGCCGCGGAGAGCTGCCAAAGTCTCGGCAGCAGTGCGTCCAATTCGGCGGGAGCCGCTGCGGAACTGAATTCCGCCAGCCCCCTTACCTTCGCCTCAATTTCGGGCCTCGAAAGCGTATTTCCGGGGTCGCCCTTCGGTTCGTCGACGCGAACGTCGATGGTGCGTCCATCGGTCGTGCGCAACCGCGCCTTGCCGATCCAGCGCGCGGGATAGGCGCCGTCCACCTCGGGATCGAGGACCATCTGGACGCGATCGCTGAACTGCACGACTTCGGGCCTGGCGAATCCTTCCTCGAACTCCATCATGCCCGCCTTTCCGTAATTGGCGATGAGACCCAGCGTCGTCCCCATCGAGAACTTCGCCTGGTGCACCGAAGCCGGTGCGACGACCGGTCCGAGCACGTCGATTGCGCCCTGGTGAACGAGCGCCGTCACAGTGGCAATGTCGCTTGCCCGCAGATGGCTTTCCTGCATTGCCTTCAGGAGCGCATCAGCCGCAGGGTGCGTGTGCCTGCAGGATGCATGAAACTTGAAGGACGTCTCCGCAAGCACCCAGCGCGTCCCGAGACCGTCGACCAGCTTTGCCGGATCGGCGTCGGTCGACATGCCTTTTCCCATGCCCTGGGTCCCTTCGAGGACATGGCGGGCACCTTTGAAGCCGTCCTTTGCCAGATAGGCCGCCATCAGGCCATTGCTGGCGGCCTTGGCAGTGTGGAGCGGCTTGGAGTCTGCGCCGTCGCGCAGGAATGCCCATAGTCCGGCGGCCTGTGTTCCTGCCGAACCGAACGCATCGAGCATCTGCGCGGGGGACAGGCCGAGAAGGCGGCCGACCGCCGCCGCCGCGGCCAGCGTGCCGGCGGTGCCGGTCGTGTGAAAGATCTTGTAATGTGATCGTCCGAGAAATTCGCCAACACGGATTCCGACTTCGTAGCCGGCCGTGGAGGCGGCGAGAAAATCCTTCCCGGATGCACCGATCTGCTGCGCGACGGCAAGGGCGGCGGGAAAGACCACTGCCGCGGGATGAAACACTGAACCGTTGTGCACGTCATCCTGTTCGGCGAAGTGCGACGCCGCGCCATTGACCATGGCGGCGAACAATGGGCTCGTCCCGCGACGATCAATCAGGATTTCACACGGGCCGTCGCCTGGTCCCATCGCCCGAGCGAATGCGGCGATCGCCTCGACCGGGCGTGCGCCCTTTCCGGCGAGCGCCGACCCAACCCAATCCACGAACAGATCCTCTGCGCGCGCTACGACGTCCGGTGGAATGGACTCGAACGTCAGCTCCGACGCGAAACGAGCAAGCTTCGCGCTCGGGAAATCCGACGCATCATTCGCTTCGACCACCGCTTTGCCCTCCTTCACGCACAGGATATTCCAACTCTCGAGAGAGCACGTAGCGCGGTGTCCGGCAATTCGTTATTGGAAAACCGTGCTTTCAGCTTGCTTGAACGCGCTTTGGGAGTTCTCGATGGCCAGCCTGCGTTACGATCTCATTGACCTGCGGCTCTTCATAAACATAGCGGAAGCCTGCAACCTGACGCGCGGCGCCGACCGCGCAGGACTGTCGGTGGGTGCGGCCTCGATGCGGATGAAAAACCTTGAGGAAGAACTCGGCACGCCTCTGCTTATGCGCCATAGCCAGGGCGTATCATTGACGCCGGCAGGCGAGGCGCTGCTTTCGCATGCGCGCCGGGTGTTTCAGGATCTCGAACGGCTGCATGGCGATATGCAGACCTTCTCGCGTGGACTGAAGGGACAGGTTCGCATCTTCGCCAACACGACTGCGATCACGGAGATCCTGCCCGCGGCTTTGGGCAGCTTCCTCGCCGCGCACCCGCAGGTCGACATCGACATCGAGGAGCGGCTGAGTCCGGACATCGCCCGCGCCGTGACCGAAGGAAGCATCGACATCGGTATACTTGCCGGCAACACGCAGACCGATGGGCTGGAGGTCATTCCATATCAACAGGACCGGCTTGCGCTGGCGGTGCCATTGGGACATCGCCTTGCGCAGATACACAGCGTCGATTTTGCGGACATAGTGGGGGAGAATTTCGTTTCCTTGCAACGCGGCAGCGCGATCCATGGATTTATCGACAACATCGTCGACGGGATGGGGGTGAGCCTCCACATCAGGATCAAGGTCTCGGGCTTCGAATCCCTGTGCCGAATGGTCGAGGCCGGCGTCGGCGTGGGCATATTGCCGGAATCGGTCGCCGCACGCATGAAGGGCAGCCACAAGATAGCGATCCTGTCGCTGAGCAACAGCTGGGCCGTCCGTGAACTGAAGATCTGCATACAGAGCCGCGAAGACCTCCCGGCGTTCGCGCGTGATCTGGTCGACCATATCGTGAAGCACGCCGAAACTGAGCCTCCGGGCAAGGATGTGAATTGACACGTGAACCAGTACCGCGTCCGTCTGCGTGAAATTTCAGCCGATATGTCTCATCGTTTCACGGAAGTCGGAATCGGCGCGCGCATCGACGCCATAGTGCTGTGCCTGCCTACAAAGGAAGGCGTTGCACCTGCCCCAGCCCGAAACTTGGTTCGCTATTGGCATAGCAATCATGCATTCGGCCGCCCGGAATATCGCGCACCCGAACATCGTATATCGTGAAGCATCTCCCAAGATTACCGTGCGAACCGGCCTGATCTGGGATGGATCGAAGAACCTGAGCCCGACCGTGAGGACATTCGTCGATACCTGTCGGACCGCCGGCCATGCGGACAGCGTACATTAAGTAAGCATATGCCCTTACTTAACCAGCACGCATGCTCTACTCTCATTCCTCCTCGCCCGTAACGAGAGTAGCGAAATGCCTGCTCGTTTCAGGCGGCCGGGTTCGATCTGCGGGAATAGACATGCTCTGAGCGGTCGAACCAATTCGGGATGAGAACTTGATGCCATATGACGCCGAAGTAACAAACCGACACAGCATGGAGGAGATCCGCAATGCGAACAGCGCGATGCCCCTTTATGCCGCCGTCGAGAAGACACTTCTGGGCCGCATCGAGGCCGGCGTTTACTCCAAGGATGAGCTTATGCCGTCCGAACATGATCTCAGCCGGGAGCTGAATGTCAGCAGGCAAACGGTTCGGGAAGCGATCCGCAGACTGGCTGACGCCGGCCTCGTGTCGAGGCACCCGGGAATCGGAACCCGTATCAACGGCACGCGTCGAAAGGCGCGCTACACCTACCCTGTCGGTTCATTGGCGGACCTCGTCGAACATGTCCGGGAGGTCCCTCTCAAGGTGCACAGCGCGGACGTGATAGAGGCCCGAGGTGCGCTGGCTACGTTCCTCAAATGTCGCCAGGGGACCTCATGGCTCCATGTCAAGGGACAGCGTCACCATGTTGGCGAGAGCATGCCGCTCGCTGTCAGCGAGCTTTATATCCGCAACAGGTTCGCCAATCTGCGAGAGAAGCTCTGGGATCTGAAAGGACCCGTTCATATGCTGATCGAAACGGTGTATGGCGAGTTCATTGAGGAGATACAGCAAGAAATCCGCTCCGTGATCGCAACGGGCGAAATAGCTCGCACGCTTGGTATCGAGCCGGGTTCGGCAGCGCTGGAGATCCAGCGCCGGTTCCTCGGCAAAGCCGGTCGTATGGTGATCTATGGGTGTGCTACCTATCCCGCCAGCCGCTTTAGCTATACGGTGAATTTTCGCCGCGATGTCGAGATGTCATGAAGCGGTCGGAGTGGAACCGCTCACTCATTCCCCTATTGACCCAGGTGGTAGTAATTTAGCATCAGGCCAGGCGTTGGCCAGTCGAGCGAATAGAGACGTCCGGTGCCACCGCCCGTAACGAATGCGGTGCGCAAATTGGGCCCGCCAAAGCAGATATTGGACGTGAGCGCGTCGGGTATGGCCACATGAGAATTGCGCGACCCGTCCCCTGAAATAACGGTAATGCCGCCAGGGCCGAACAAAGTCCCGATGCAGGCGTTCTCCTCGCTATCAAGCGCCATGGAATCGAAACGCATAAAGTCGGAGCTGCCGCCGACGAAGCGGCCGCCATTGGGAGATGGAAATGCTTTTTGCGCGATCTGGCCCGGCCCGGTCAGGTCAAACACCCACAGCCGCGCGGTCAGAGCTTCAATGACATAGAGACGTTTTTCGTCGGCAGACAGGGCGATGCCGTTCGGCGAAGCGATGTGCCAGATCTTGCGTTCAATACTGAAACCGTCCGCCGTGGCATAGAAGACGGCCCCATTGCCGGTGTCGCGCCTTCCGGCCTTGCCGGGATCGGTGAACCAGAAGCCCCCGTGGCGATCGAACACCAAGTCGTTAGGGGCACCCAGTGGACCGTCGGCTGTGCGATCGTAAAGTCGGGTGGCGGTACCATTGCGCAGGTCGACGCGCTCGATGCTCCCGGATGTATAGCTTGCGGGCGTTCCTGTCGGAAATCGGCCGTAACCCTCGAAAGAGTTCCATTCGAGACCGCCATTGTTGCACACGTAGCACGCGCCGTCAGGGCCGATCGCAGCACCATTCGGACCGCCGCTGATCTCGCAGACCGTTTCCTTGCGGCCGTCGGGTAGAACACGAGTCAGCCGTTCGCCTTCGATTTCCACGACCAGGACAGAGCCGTCCGGCATGGCCACAGGACCTTCGGGAAAAGCAAGTCCTTCTGCCAGGACCCTAAGTCCTTCGAGCGCGTTTTCTCCTGTTTCATGCATCGCGATAGCATCCCGAGCGAGTAGAAATGTGGGTGACTGCGGCGGTCAATCCGAGGCAGGGCCGGTGTAGATGGTCTTGTCCTCCACCATCTTCCAGATATCTGTCGCGGCTGGCTGATTGAGCTCTTCCAGTATGTGTCCGACCAGTCCAATGGACCGTGCAACCACACCTATGCCGCGCACGGCACGCCAATCGATGCCGATATCGAGCGCCACCGATCCGATTGCCGCACTGCCATTCAGCGTGATGTGGCTGCCGCGATAGCGGCAGGCCTCGCTGTGGATGGCGCGCATCAGCCTTGCATAATCCGTCGGTGCTCCAATCTCTTCCTGAAGCGCGAACAAGCGTTCCGCGCGGGGATCCACCGGATGATGCGGATGGCCGAGACCCGGGATCCGGCGTTTTGTTCCCAGATAGCGCTCGACGATCACGCGGGCACGCTGTTCGTCGTCTCCTTCGATTTCCGCCGCTTCGATTTTCAGCAGGCGTGCGACATTGCTGGTCGTTCCGACGAACACGTCGCCGACACCAAGCAACCCGCTTGCCACAGCGCCCTGAAACGATTCAGGCGCGCCGAGCAGCGTCAGCCGGGCAGCGATTGTGCTTGGCATCATGCCATGCTCGGCAACGCTGACGATCATGGCATTGATCAGTGTCGATTGCTTTGGGTCGGGGCGGCGTCCCACGACGAGAAAATAGAAGAGCTGACCAGCATCCATCTTGCCCATCATATCGCGAGCGACATCAAGTCCGCGAACGGTGATCTTCTCTTCGTTAAGCGTCGCGATGTCGGTCGAAATATGTTCGCGAGCGGGGCTGTTCATGTCCTTCTCCTCAGCTTACCGCAGGGGCGTGGCCAGACGATAGGTTTGCTGTGCGGTTCCGCTGAAGAGCGCTCGCTTTTCCGCCTCGGATGCTCCGGCGGCCATGCGCTTGAACGCATTCCACAGCGTCGCGTAACCTGTGCCCATCTTTTCGACTGGAAAATTGCTTTCGAACATGCAGCGTTCGGCGCCAAAGAAATCGATGCAGCGGTCAATATAGGGGGCCCAGTGCCCGGCCAGAGCTTCGGAGGTCGGCGGAACGGGCATGCCAAGATAATCGAAGGCGGCGAGCCGGCTAAGCATGCCACCGAGCTTCACGACAATATTGGGATGCTGCGCCAGCTTCCGCATCGAGTCCGCCCACTGTGCCAACACTTCCTCGCACTTTCCTTCATAGGGACCATAGCCAAGGGGTCCACCGGTGTTGCCGACGATGATGGTGAGCGTGGGGATTGCGCGCGCCAGTTCAGCAAGTTGATCGAGTTGCGGATGAAAGAGCATCGCGTCAAAGGCGAGGTTCATATCCGCGAGGGTCTTCAGGCCATCCAGCACGTCCGGCCGCAGCAGCGTATCCGGTCCGGAGGCGGCGTGGCTGTTGCGGATGGCGTCGCTTGCGTCCCAGGCCGTGGCGTAGCGGATACCGCAGAACCTGCCGCGACCAGCCTCGATATGTGCGTCAAGGACGGACCGAACCCGTCCCCCAAGCGACAGGTCCGCAAAACCAACGATGCCGCGCGCAATCCCGAACCGGCCGGCATTTGCTGCATCGCTTGTCGCGGCCAGCTGTGCGACAAATTCTGTCTCGCCCACCGGCCGCAACCATTCCGGGCCGTTCTTGTAGTAGGCGGTCTGGCTTTCGACGAAGACGGTTCCAACTACATTGTGACCCGTCAGCAAGTCACTTTCCAGTTCCTCACCAAAATAGCGATTACCGGGCCGGTCCCAGAAATGATGGTGGGTGTCTATGATGGCGATATCTGGATCTAACACCGGTTCGACGGGCTGGCTATCGAGCCAGTCCAGGCGCGGCGGCAACGGGTGGCCGAAACTCTGGGTGTGGGCGGAGCCGTTCATTGCGCGGCGGCCCGCAGCGGGAACTGCGCCACCAGCGGTCCGTAGGTGTCCTCGAGATCGACCTCAAAGCATTTCAGAAACCGGGTTGCGCTGTTGTAGTGGCAAACGGTGACGACCAGATCGAGTAGCTGATCGTTCGGCAGATGCTCGGCCACTGCAGCATAAACCTCATCGTCCACCTTGCCTTCCAGGGTGAGCTGACGGGCGAGCCGCAACGCTGACCTTGTCAGTTCATCAAGCTGACTCGTGCGACCGCTCGTCTCGGCGATCATCGCATGGATGTCTTCATCCGAGACGCCGAACTGGTGGCCGATCTTTACATGGTGATAGAATTCATATGCGCAGTCGGCGACATATCCCACCTGCAGCGTGACCATTTCGCGCAATCGCGGATCAATCGTGGAGTCGTACCGGATATATCTGCCCAGCTTGCTGAACTCCCTCGCGCATTTCAAGTTATTGGCCAAGGCTTTGTAAATATTTATGTTTCGGGCCGAAATATCGGAATACTCCGCCGGAATATCCTCAGTTGCTACATAGGGAAGTCTTGCCATCTTCGTTCTCTCGTGAATTGCGGTTGCTCAGACCTGGCGGCTCCTGCCGGCCCAGAACTTTTCGCGGATGTCCTTCTTGAGCACCTTGCCAACCGTACTGCGTGGAAGCCATTCCCACACCTCGACGCTCTTCGGCGTCTTCACACCGCCGAGACGGTCGCGGCAGAAGGCAAGGACTTCGGCTTCGTTCCAGGACTTCCCGGGCTTCAACTCCACCACTCCCTTCACTGCCTCGCCCCATGTGTCATCCGGGATTCCGATTACCGCACAATCGCGGATGCTTTCGTGACTGAGCAGAACCCGCTCAACCTCGGCGGGCGAGATGTTAAAGCCACCGGAAATTATTACGTCCTTGAGCCGGTCCGTAATGTAGAAATAGCCCTGCTCGTCCCGGTATCCAGCATCGCCGGTATGCAGCCAGCCGTCCTTGAAGACCTCTGCAGTCGCTTCGGCGTTGCGGAAATAGCCCTTCATCACGAGGTCACTGCGAACCACGAGTTCGCCACGCTCATGGGGTGGCAATATCTCTCCGGATGATCCCATAATCTCGACACGCGCGAACGGTGTGGCCCGACCACAACTACCCAGCCGGCTATTACCGTCTTCGCCATGCTCGGCGGGCGTCAGGCATGTGCAGATGAAGGGCGCTTCCGCCTGGCCATAGAGCTGGGTCATCACCGGCCCGAATACACTGATAGCCTCCTGGATCTTGTGCGGCGCCATCGGAGCAGCGGAATAGATAAAATATTGCAGCGAGCCATAGTCAAAGCCACGAACCTGTTGGCTGGCCAGAAGACGATAAATTATGGTTGGTGGAAGAAAGAGCTGGGTAACACGATAGCGCTCGATCAGCGGCAGCACTGTCTCCGGTGCCGTCGAAGGTGCAATCACGTTGGTTCCGCCCTGGGCCAATGTCACGAAGGTCATCGTTCCGGCGGCGTGTGTTAACGGAGCCACGACGAGGTGAACCGGCGGCTCTATGACAGGAAGGCATGCGAACCAGTTGGCGAACACGGTGGCATACATGCGGTTCGTGTTGGGTACCGCCCGCGGCAGCGAGGTGGTGCCGCCGGTGCCACGGATCGCCACCACGTCTTCTGGATCGGTTATCACCACAAGCGGGTCAGCAGGTTGCTCCATCGCCCAGGCAAAGAGCCCGGGAACGTCGGCTACAGCGCGGTCGACCGACACCATGCCGAGCAGCGAACGCATCTTCGCGCGAAGCAACTCCGCATGAGGCGCAACCCCGCTATCGATAAACAGGAAGCGGCAATCGAGACCGGACAGAATCGCGGCGCTTTCCTCGATGCTGTTGCGTGCATTGACCGGAACCCAGATGGCGCCCGCCCGAAGAATGCCCAGGACAGCCACGAAGGTCAGCAAGTGGTTGCCGCTAAGCAACCCGACATGATCGCCTTGCTGGACACCAGCACTGCGCAGGCCGTTGGCGATGCGATACGCCAATTCGGAGACAGCTCTATAGGTCAGCGGCTCCTCGCCAGGGGCAACAAAGCAAGCGCGGTCCGGGCCGAGCATCAGACCGCGGTCGAACACATCGATCAATTGCATAGAGCGCGCCCTCGAAAGCACGCGGCATTGCGCGGCAATCCTGTTTTCAATTGCGGGTTGCCAATGGCTTGTTTGGTGAAGCTGATTGCCATCGTATCAGCCGCTATGACTTCGAAGCGGAACGCACGCCGCCATGTGAGGCCCACGCGACCCCAGCCAGCCATCCGGCATCCACCGGCAGGTTGATTCCGGTAATCGCGGAGGCATCATCAGAGGCCAAGAAAGCCACCGCCTTGGCGATTTCGTGAGGCTCGATGAGCCGACTAAGAGGGGTGTGGTCGGTGATCCCCTCGACGCGCTTCTCGCCACGCTCGATCGCACCCTTGAGCAACGGCGTCAGCGTAAAGCCTGGCGACACCGCATTGACCCGCACACCCGCATGGCCCCATTCGGCAGCAAGGTTTGCGGTCATATTGATAACGGCCGCTTTCGACGGCGCATAGGCATGAAGGGGGCGCGAACTCATCCCGGACAGCGACGCGATCGTAACAATATTGCCGTGGCCTCGCTTGATCATGCGCGAACCGAATGAGACGGCGCATAGCCAGGTCCCGCGCAGATTGATCTCCATGATACGCTCCCAGTCAGGCAGCGCCATTTTCTCAGGCGGAACTCGGCCGATACTCACGCCGGCACTGGTGACAAGGACATCCACCGGACCAACAGCGGCTTCTATATCCGCGGCTGCAGCCTCAACTGAATCTGCCGAAGTGACGTCGAGCTTCACCGCGTGGCCGCTGATGACGTCAGCCACCTTTCTTGAGGATGCTTCGTTCAGATCTGCCACAACAACGCGCGCGCCCAGGCTCGCGAAGTTGCGCGCGCAAGCCTCGCCGATACCGCTGGCTGCCCCCGTTACGACTACGACCCTGTCCTGGAATGCGTGATGGTCCATTGCTCTTTCCTGTTGCTGCATTGCTGGAGGACCGAAGCCCTCCAGCCTTCCTGCTCGGTGTGGGCGTTCGCCGCCTGCACCATTCATTCCTGACGCTTGTTACGTTCGCAGCGCGCGTTGAGAACAACCGACCAGCGCATGGGTGACGATGGAAGGATGCTCACAGCGGGATGTCGCATCCCTTTCCCGCAGCCACAGTCCCGAAGAGACACGTCCTCCCCTCACTCGAACGTCGCCTTTTGAAGAGAATCGTCGATCAGATCGGCGGAATTGATATTGGGATTGACCAGCTTGGCGACCGCCGCCCATTTTTCGGGATGAATGTGGAACTTGTTCGCCCTTATATCTTCCCAATAGTGGCTATCGACATAGCTGCGGTATACCGACTTCAACGCGCTGGGGTCGATCTTCACCCACTTTGCCCAAGCTTCCACGACCGCATCCTCGTTGGCCGGATCGATGATGTAGTCCGTCTCAGCGAGAGTCACCTTGAGGAACCGCTTCAAGCCCTCAAGGGTCGTCGCGTCCGTGTCCGTCTTGGCCAGCAGCACGGAGTAGGTCGGGGTCACTTCACCGCTATTGCCGATGATCGTTGCGTCGGGAACGACGAGATGAAATGGCCCAACCAACATAGCGGCATCCACCTGCTTGTTCAGAAATGACTGGATAATCACCGGGGTTCCGCCGAGGCTGACCCAGGTCGAGTCGTCGGGATTTCCACCCCGCGCCCTGACAAGCGCCTTGCCTGTGAGCGTATGCACGCTGTCGGGAGCGCCGGTGCCGATCTTTTTGCCTACGAGGTCTTTCACCGTTTTGATCGACGGATCGGCCACCAGATAGTGGAAGTCGCCTCTGGTCAGCTCGGCGACCATTTTGAGCCCCGGAACGGAATAGGCGGAGTTCACCGCACCGAAAGCCTCGACCATGCAAGCTTCAAGCGAGCCGCCGGCAACGGCGCGCGCGCAATCGGCAACCGTGCCGACGCGCACCCACTCCACGTCGAGGCCCGCTTCGGCATACTTACCCTGATCGGTTGCAAATGCGTATGTCGATTGCACCGGCAGATAGACAGTGCCCTGCACGCCGATCCGCAAGGGTATGTTGTCGGCCAGAACCTGACCCGCGGTCGCACAGGTCACGACCGTAGCTGCGGCAAGAGGCATCAAGGTCCTGCAAATACTGAAAAGTGACATTCCATTCCTCCCGTTACTTTGTTGGATTTCCCGTGGCCAAAGCCTGACGCGCCTCGGTCGCGGCTGCACTGCGCTCTGTCTCGGCGAGCAGGTCGGCCAGTTCATCGACCAGCCGGTGATACGCTTCCGATCTCTTGGATATCGCCGTGCGCGGTCTTGGGATGTCGACCTTGATATCGGCGACTATGCCCGTTGACGCCGGCCCCAGAATGATGACCCGATCTGAGAGAAACACGGCTTCCTCGAGTTGGTGCGTTACGAACAAGACGGTTTTCTGATCGCGCTCCCAAACCTCAATCAGATGTTCCTGCATCCGTTCGCGCGTCATCATGTCGAGCGCTGCAAAAGGCTCGTCCATCAAGACGATCTGCGGCGACAGGGCGAGAGCGCGAGCCAGGTTGACCCTTTGGCGCATGCCGCCGCTCAACTGATGCGGATAGGAATCGCAGAATTTCTCGAGGCCAACCTGCTTCAGCGCAGCCAGTGCTTGCGCCCGGGCCCTGTTACGCGGAAGGCTGTCTTCTATGCCGAGACAAACATTTCCGAGCGCCGTGCGCCAAGGCAGCAAGGCGTCCTGCTGGAACACCATCCCGGCGCTGCTGCTTGGCCCCGTGACCATCTTGCCGCCTACGCTGATGGTGCCGGCATCGGTACGCTGCAGGCCCATCACAAGCCGCAGCATCGTCGACTTCCCGCATCCGCTCGGTCCCACGATGCTCACGAACTCGCCGTCGGCAACGTCAAGCGACAGTCGATCGAATATCTGAAGCCTTTCGCGAGAGCGCGACGTGTAGCCATAGACCACGTCGCGCAGCTCAAGTTGCGCCCGCGCTGCGTTGGTCATGGACGTTCCTCGTGCCAGGGTGCCAGCCAGCGATTCAGCCCTTTGAAGACTGAGGAAATGACCATGCCGGCAATGAGGAAGCAGAGAATGCCAACATAGATGCCGGCCGTGTCGAACTGCTGGGCTGCATTGAGGAGCAGAAAGCCTACTCCGGCGACCGCGCCGAAAAGCTCTCCGCCCAGCACCCCCACCAATCCGCGCGCCGAGCCGAGCCGCAGCCCGACCATTGTATATGGCAGCGTGCTCGGCAGTATGATCTTGCGGATGACAGACATCCGGCTGAGGCTGAGCGAACGGCCCATCTCGAGCAAGGTGGAGGGTGTCTCCTGCACGCCAGCGGTGACATTGATGACGATTGGAAAAATCGCCGAAAGGAAAACCACCGCAACTTTTGACCAGATGCCAAGGCCGAGCGCGACGATAAAGACAGGACCAAAGGCGATTATCGGGACGGAGTAGAAGCCGGTCATCAACGGCTGGATCGCACTTTCGAACTTTCGATAGATGCCCAGCACCACACCCAGCGGGATGCCGAACGCGATCGCCAGCGCCATACCCAGAATGAACTCGTTGCCGCTGGCCATAATATCGCGCATCAGCGTGCCGTCGTTATAAAGCTCCACGGCGCGGCGCCACACATCAGTGGGCGGAACGATGATGAGCGGCGAAGCGAATGGTGCAGCAAGCTGCCACACAACCAGCAGAATGCCTGCTGCCAGCCAGGAGGGCCCGTTTCGTCGTACGAAGGCTGGGACTGTCAAGACGCTTCTTTCACCGGCTGCACCTTCCAAAGCCACTTCATGCGTCACTGCCAAGCTCCGCACGCAAAGCTAAAAAAAGGCAATCCTGTCCGGTGGTCATGCAATACCTCCCTTGGAGCTCGCCATCGGCGAGTCCCGCTTTTTGCTGCGCCGCTACGCAGCTGCCCAATACACATTGTGAAAGAGCAGTTTCCTCCCGCATCGTCGCATCGCATGACCGTTCATGCGAATTCGTCGATGTCGTTCCCATGTACGTACAATATCATTCAACATCCGAGAGGTGTCAATAGCCAAGGTTTTGCGAAGGTGGTGTCCCGCAGCACAAGCCTGCCTGGGAAGGTCATTCGAGACGATACGATCCGCCTTATGCAGGTGCTTGGCAAGGAGTGCGGTGGTCTGAACAGCCACCCACCGACTTCGTCATCCGTCGCCGCCGCCGACCGGTCCGACCTGAAAGCGCGCCGTCAAGGCTATTGTATTCTTCATAATATTGAGTATATTCATAAATATTAGACGGTTTATCGCGACATGGCTTTTTCATTCAGTCAGCAATTGGACAGGAACGGGATGTCGGCTCTGATCATCCGCGACAAACTTGCTGTTCTTACGCTGCTTCCGTCGATCGGAGGCGCCATTGCTGGCTACTCATGGAACTGGAACGGCAAGACTATCGACTGGTTGAGACCATCGGACCCAAGCGCTTTGGAGAGCGGCGAGGCCGGAGCACTTTCCTGCTTTCCGCTTGTTCCATACTCGAACCGGATACGACAAGGCCGGTTCATGTTCGACGGAGAGCAGGTTCAGCTTCCTGTCTCGACGCAGGATCCGCATTTCGAGCACGGTCACGGCTGGCGCGGATCCTGGAGCATTGAGAGCACCGGCCCCGGCAGGGCCCTGCTCCGGTTCCTGCACGAGCCGGATGGATGGCCATGGCGCTATGAGGCGCATCAACTCTTCTCGCTCGATGACGGAGTCTTAGCGATTGAACTGAGGCTTCGTAACATCTCGGATCGCACAATGCCGGCAGGTCTTGGTTTGCATCCGTATTTTCCGCTCGCCTCGGGCGCGTATGTGGAAGCAGAACTCGATGGCGTCTGGGAAACGGATTCCGAGGTCCTACCTCTCTGCTTCAGAGCCCTCCCGCCAGGTGTCCAACGGATAGAGGCCGGGGAAACGAGCCTCGACAATGTGTTCACCGGCTGGCCGCACAGGGCAACGATCACCTGGCCAAAAGAAGGACGTTCGCTGGTGATGGAGGCTTCGTCACCACTCGACTTCCTCGTCTTGTACACACCTGCGGGTGAATCGTTCTTCTGTTGCGAGCCTGTCAGCAACGCAACCGACGCGTTCAATATGACGGCAGACGCAATGGCCAGGTCGGGAATGATTGCGCTTCAGCCAGGCGAGGAATCGACAGCAAGCGTGCGCCTTGCGCCGATACTTACCGATTCACCAAACCAAGCATCAGCACAACTGGGGAACTAGAAAATGCAAATCAAGCGCCGATCTCTACTAAGCAGCTTCGCCGCCATCGCCCTGGCCTCACCATTCGCGGGCACTGCTTCCGCATCCGAAAATGTCGTCGTCTACAGCGCTATCAGCACGAAGCTGACAGACGCTTTTGTGGACGCCTTCCAGAAGGCCAACCCGGATATCAGCGTTCAGCTGATCGCTGGCGGAAGCGGCGAACTGATGACGCGCATCAAGGCAGAGCGCAACAATCCCCTCGGGGACGTGTTGCTTGGACCGGATGCAGACAGCTTCGATTCTGACCTTTCGCTGTTTGAAAGCTACGAGAGCCCCGAAAGCGGTGCTTTCGACTCCGCTGCGCTCCAGCCGGACCACAAATATACCGGCTTTTCCACCAACTTTCAGGTCTTCATTGTGAACACAAAAATGATGCCGCTGGATGCGGCGCCAAAAACCTGGAAAGCCCTGGCGGAGCCACCGTTCAAAGGC
This sequence comes from Rhizobiaceae bacterium, assembly GCA_023953835.1. Classification (NCBI taxonomy): domain Bacteria; kingdom Pseudomonadati; phylum Pseudomonadota; class Alphaproteobacteria; order Hyphomicrobiales; family Rhizobiaceae; species Rhizobiaceae bacterium. The sequence continues at coordinate 79,358 of JAMLJB010000002.1, forward strand.
AAGGTTCTCATGGCCAACCCCGCTCAATCCGGCTCAGCCTTCTCCCAACTTCACCAGATCCTCGCTCTTTACGGGTGGGACGTGATGGATCCCATCATTGACAACACCACCTTCGTATCAAGCTCCAAACTCGCGTTCCAGAACGTCGCCAAGGGCGAGATACCAGTCGGCCTGACGAGTGAGTTCAACGTCCTGCAGTCCAAGAATGACGGCAATCCGGTGGAGGCGGTGTATCCCGAAGACGGAACCGCGCTGGTTGTGGACGCAGTCGGTATTATCGCAGGCGGTCCAAACCAGGCGGCCGCCAAGAAGTTCGTCGACTTTGTTACATCCAAGCCCGCGCACGAAATGCTCGTCGAAATCGATGGACGCCGTTCGGCACGAAAGGATGTTGCCCCGCCCACCGGACTGGCCCTGATCGATTCCATCAAGGTCGTTCCCTACAACACCGTATCGGCCGCAAAGGACAAGGACGCCGAGCTAGCCCGGTTCGACGAAATGTTCTCGCAAAAATAGTCCTGTTTCATCAGACTCCGACATCCGGCGGCAATTGTGCCGCCGGACGTTTTTCGAGCAGCTGCACCGGGAGCGGAAACCAGGATGGCAGGTAATCTACGTGTCCAGGACCTTGCCAAGGTCTATCAAACGGCGGCCGGAGCGACCACTGTCGTCAACGATGTGTCCTTTGACGTGGGTCCCGGCGAATTCTTTACGATGCTCGGACCCTCTGGCTGCGGCAAGACGACAACACTGCGCATGATTGCAGGACTGGAAACGGTCTCGCGTGGCAGGGTGATCGTCGACGGTACCGACACCACTTCCACACCTGCGCGGCTGCGAAACATAGGAATGGTGTTTCAGTCCTATGCCTTGTTTCCGCACCTGTCGGTCGAAGAGAATGTTGCCTACGGCCTTCGCATCCGAAAGCTGCCTGAAGTCGAAATCAAGGCCCGCGTTCGCGAGAGCCTTGACCTGCTCGCGCTTACCCAACTCGCCGGAAGGCTTCCGGGGCAACTCTCGGGCGGTCAGCAACAGCGGGTGTCGATTGCACGCGCGCTTGTCTATCGCCCGCCGGTCCTGTTGCTCGATGAGCCTCTTGCCAATCTCGATGCAAAATTGCGTGTCCAGATGCGCGATGAGATACGACGCGTTCAGCGCTCCCTCGGTATCACCGTGCTTTATGTGACGCACGACCAGGAGGAGGCAATGGCGGTCTCCGACCGGATCGCGGTTTTTGATCAGGGGCGCGTCGCCCAAATCGGTCAGCCCACTGAAATATATGACCGCCCCAATTCACTGTTCGTTGCCGGATTCATAGGCAAGGCGAATTTCCTGCCTGTAGCCATGATTGGCGATCGCGTTTTGCGGCTTGGCGATAAAACGGAGATTGCCGCGGAGCGAATTTGCCTGGGGCCTCCCAATGAGATCCGCGGAGCATCCGCATCCGACCGGTTGCTTCTGATGATTCGTCCCGAGAGTATAGTTCCTGACGAGGACGGACCACTGAATGGCAGGGTGGACCGAATTGAGCACCTCGGTCCGTGGTCGCGCGCCTATGTCATTCTTGATGGGTATGAGACGGAGCTGATGGTCGATCAGCCGCGTGGCGCTCAGCGGAAACTCAAGGAGAACGACACCTGCCAGTTCGGATTCAGCGCTGCAGACGCGACCGTTTTCAGGGGTGAGCCATGACCCCGAAGCGCTATATATTTCCCGATCCCGTCGCCCTTGTGATCAGCATAATCGCCATCATTATCGCCCTGCTGTTCCTGCTTTATCCGCTCCTGAACGGCCTGTTGCTGGCGTTCCTGCGAAATGGGGACGCCTTCGCGGTGAGCAATCTTACACTTGCGAATTTCGAGCGTTTTTTCACTGCCGGCAGCTACAAACGCGCGTTCTTCAACTCCCTTCTCACCAGTGGCGGTGCGACGGTAGTCGCTGCGGTGCTGGGCGTTCCGATGGCGTTCGCCACAGCGAAAGTAGACATCGCGTTTCGGCCGCTTGTGCTTTCGCTCTCGGTTATTCCCCTGATCGCGCCGCCGTTCATTGGAGCCTATGCGTGGGTGATGGTCCTGGGAAACAACGGCATCGCGACCCAGCTCCTGCTCGAATATACCGGCTTGCGGCTGCCGCCCATTTATGGCGCCTGGGGTGTGACCATCGCGCTCGCCCTGAGTTACCTGCCCTTTCTGTTCCTGATGGTGCAGGCGGCACTGGCCGCCGGTGATCCGACTATAGAGGAAGCCGCCCGCATGACGGGTGCTACCAACACCCACATACTGCGTACGATTACGTTGCCGCTGGCCATGCCCGCCATCACTGCCGGAATGCTCATCGTGTTCATCAAGGCGCTCGGAGATTTCGGCGTACCGTCCATCCTTGGTGGAGAGATGCAGGTCCTTCCCACCCTGATCTATTATCAGGTGAACGGCTTCTTCAACCTCAATGCCGCAGCGGCCATCGCCATCGTGAATGTCCTCCTGACGGTCGCTGGGCTGGGCGTGCTGACATGGGTCAATCGGAAAAACGTTGCGACCTTGACCGGCTCGTCGCGCGGCTTCACACGTGCCAGCGGCCGCGGACCACGTTTCGTGGCCAATGTATTCATTTGGACCGTGCTCGCCGTGACGCTGCTTCCACAACTGGTCGTCGCGCTCTACTCTTTCTCGCTGCGATGGGGCGACACGCTTCTGCCTTCGGAATACGGTCTGGCCAATTACAGGGCCGTATGGGCCGACGCGTTATCGTCGATGACAAACAGCATCATCCTTTCGGGCATCGCCACGCTGGCTTGCGTCGTGTTCGGCTCCATTACCGCCTATGCCATGGCGCGCGGACGCGCGGTTTCCAAATGGGCAGTAGATCTCACGATCATGCTTCCCTTCGTCTTGCCCGGCCTGGTGGTGGGTGTCGCATATCTGGCGGCGTTCAACAGCCGACCGCTTCTGTTGACCGGCACCGTGACCATTCTTGTTCTGGCCTATTTCACCCGGCGCGTGGCTTTCGTATTCCGCTCGGCTGTCACTGCTGTCGGCCAGATAGACCCCAAGATTGAAGAAGCATCCACGATATGCGGCGCATCATGGGCATATACGATGCGGCGCATCATGGTGCCGCTCCTTGCCCCCGGCTTGCTCGCTTCGGCCATTCTGGTCTTTGCGACGCTGATCGGCGAGATAAGTGCGACCGTCCTGCTCTATTCGGCAAACTGGAAGCCTATATCGATCGCCATCTACGAGCGTGTGCTGGGCAACGAACTTGCCAAGGCAAGCGCGCTGGGCACGATCTGCAACGTCGCCACCCTGTTTCTTATGGTTGCTGCGAGCAGGCTGGTGGGACGGTCCATGTCGGACATGTTCCGCTAGACTGGGGATGAACCGCGGCGCCTGCGAGCGCCGCGGAATAGCTCTTAGCCTTATTGGCCCGCGATGGCATTCCAGCCATCGACAATGTTTTTGATGGAGGTCGAGAAGTTCGCCAAATTGGAAGGGAAATGGACCTTCTCATAGCTTGAGGCGGGCAGCATCTTTTCCTTGACCTCGGCCGGCAGTTCGATGTCCCGCGTAGGGTGAGCGTAGCCCTGCGCCAGCAGCTGCTGCCCTTCGTCGGAAAACAGGAAATCGAGCGCACCCTTCGCTGCATTGGGATGCGGAGCAAGCTCGCTGGCATATTGCGCGAACAGCATCCCAACCGTTCCGTCGGTGGGAATGATGACCTGCAGCGGCAAGCCGGTCGCGTCGCGCTTGGCGAACCCGTCAAAATCATACACCAGAGAAATCGGGCACTCTCCCTTCTGGATGGACGCCACGTTCAGCACCACGCCATCTCGCAGGTTGCCGCTATCCCGCAAGGTCTTGAGCCATTCGAGTCCGGGCGTGACATTGCTTTCGCCACCGCCATTGGCAAATGCAGCAGCGAGCACGGAAGCCGTGGCATATGTCGAGACGCGCGGGTCGCGGCTGCACACCATGTCCTTGTATTCCGGCTTCAGCAGATCGTTCCATGTCTGCGGCGGCGTTTTCACCTGATCCGTATTGACCAGGAACGCGATGGCCCCCCAATAGGAAGAAGCCCATCGGCCTTCGGGATCCTTGAACTCCGGCTTGATCTTGTCCCAATTGGAATTCTTGTAGGTCGCCGCAAGATTGTTTTCCAGCAGACGCCCCAGAAAGTCATAGCCAATATCCGCGATGTCCATCACCGGCGAATCCTTCTCGGCGAGCAGATGACTGATCTCCTCTGCCGAGGTCATGTCGGTATCGACATGTTCGACGCCATATATTTCCTCGATGCGTTCAAAGATTGAGCCTAAATTGACCCAATCGTCCGACATTCCGTAGGAAACGAGTTTGCCTTCTGTCTTGGCGCCCGCGATTGTTTCCGGACTGCTTTGGGCCTGGGCGTAACCGGCGAGCGGAATGAGCGCGATCGCACACACGGTGGATCGCAATTTTCTGATAATCATTGCACTGACTCCTTCTGGAAGTTTGGTGATTGGTTGCCTTAAGTCGGCTTTTCTTGCCCCGCCCCTCTTGTTGGCTGACCCCTCCATCCGACCACCCACAAGATCGAGAGCGAGATGATCCACGCAAAGACGAAACTCATGAAGGCTAAGGCACTTGCCTGTCGTGCATCGAACCGCGTGAATTCCACGAGATACATGGGAAATGTCTTGAAGCGCGTGCCGACCAGCAGGTTGGCAAGCGCGAACTCCGCAAACGCGGCGGAAAACACCAGCAGGCATCCGTTCACTACACCGGAACTGACGTTCGGCATGATGACCCGGATGAAAATCAGCCAGTGATTGGCGCCGAGACTCTGAGCTGCTTCTGACAGCGTTTTCGTGTCGATCGCTTCCAGAGCGTTCATCACCGCCCGGTACATGAAGGGCAGTGTGATCACGACATAGGAAGCGATCAGGATATTGGCAGTGTTGATGATCGGAAGCGGAACGCCCGAATAGAGGCGGATCAATCCCAATGCCAAAACGACGCCCGGAAGCCCGAATGGCAGGATCGCCAGCAATTCGACGAGCGGCTTGATGCGAGGCAACCGTGTGTGAACCCAATATGCAGTGGGCGCCACGAGCACGAGCGACAGGAAGACGGTGCCTACAGATACGAATAGGGAATTGGCCAGCGAACTCTTGAACGCCGACTTCGAGGTGACTTTCACCCACCATTGGCCTGTCAGCCCTTCAGGCCAAATCGAGCGGTCCCAACGCACCGACACCGAAAACAGCGCAGTCGCGACAACAGGGACGATCATGAAGACCAGAAAAAAGCCAACAACCGCCACGCGCCATATGCTTGACGCCCCCCCAGCAGAATGTTGGTGATCGGCAATCGGTGTCATTTGCCTGTCGCTCCGTTGTTGCGCACAAGAAGCTGATAGGCCGCAACGCAGATCATCATCACGAGCAACGACAGGGCCGCGATTGCGTCGGCGAGAGCCGGGTCGAACTGCACTTCTCCCCGCACCAGGGAGCCGATCTGGACGGTGACCAGATTTACGGAAGACCCTGTGAGCGTCCAGGCTGTAGCGTAAGCTCCGAACGCATTGGCAAAGAGGAGAAAGAAACAGCCGAGCAGGCTGGGCCGCAATATCGGTATGGCGACACGCGACCAGTATTGGCTCTTGGTGGCGCCAAGGCTGGTGGACGCTTCGCGCAATTCCCCGCGCAAACCAAGCAGGGCCGGGATCATGAGCAGGACCGCGAGAGGAAGCTGGAAATACAGATAGGCCAACGCCAGCCCACCGATCGAGTAGATACGAAATGCCGGATAGAGGTTGATGCCCACCTCCTTGAGCAGGAGCGTCACCACCCCCGTTGAGCCGAGCGTTATGATGAAGGCGAACGCCAGGGGCGCACCACCGAAGTTTGCCGTCACATCCGCCAACGCCGTCAGCGCGTTTCGCGTGGCCGAGCGCCTGGAAGTAATAATCGCGTAGGCGACAATCGCTCCCAGGACCGTGCCGCCGAGCGCGCTGACAAAGGAAAGCGCCATGCTGTTGGCAAAGGCCAAGGTCATGGTGGGTGTCATTGCGCGCCCAAAATTGGCGAAGGAGATTCCTCGGTCTGCCGTCAGCGCGGAGGCGACCAGTTTGAAAATGGGAGCGATCTCGAACGCCAGCAGGAAAATCAGCAGCGGCAGCAGTCCAGCCCATGCCCATCTCGCAGACCGCATCATGGGACTTTCCGTGCATCTATCGTCAGGCCGTCGACGGCCAGCGTGACCGGCCCGGAGAACCCGAGAGCGACCTCCTCAAGCAGTCTGGGGCCGAACGTGTCAGGATAGGTGTGTACAAGCACAAGCCGTCTCACCGCTGCGCCCGAGGCAACACGTGCGACGACGTCGGCGGTAAAGTGGTCTTCGGTCGCATGACCGGCACGGAACGAGCATTCGCAGACAAAAATATCGGCATTCCGAGCCAGTGCGTTCAGCACCAAGGGATCGACGGCATCTCCTGAATAGCAGAAAGCCACCCCCCCGGTTTCCACGCGAAATGCAAGGCTGTTCGACGTGTGGCCCGTCAAACCCACTTCGATTTTCATGCCGGCAATGCGGTGATAGCCCACATCGAGTTCGAGGATTAGCAACTCATATGTCTCCGGACGTGCATCCCTGAAGATATCGAGCAGCTGACTGATGAATTGCTTGAGGCCCCTGCACCCGGCCACGGTGAGCGGGGCGGTTCTTGTCCAGCCAGGTGTCGCATTGGCTGCCTGAAGGAGCATGATCAGGTCCAGCGTATGGTCAGGATGAAGATGCGAGATGAAGACCGTTTCTATATCCCGGTAATCCAACCCCGCCCTTGCCAGCCCGGCGAGCGCCCCAGATCCCAGATCGAACACCACCGCACGCTCGCCGAACCTGACGAGGTGGCAGGATGGGCTGCGATTCTTTGCCGGCAATGTGGTTCCAGCACCGACCACCGTTAACTGCATGTCGACCACTGTCATTGGTGCCCCGCCTCGCCTTCTTCCCCGCTATCGGACAGAACCGAGCAATCGCTGGAGGAGAAACCCGCCTGAACGATGTCCCCGCGCCTTAGCTGGGACTGGCTGACGGTGGCCACATCGGCAATCAACTCCCCGATGGGGGTCCTAAGAACGAGTTGCCGGGTGCTTCCTTTGAATGTGACCGTCTCAATGCGCGCAGGATAGGCGTTATCGACTGACATGGTGCCGCCAACGTCGCCAATGCAAACCGCTTCCGGACGCACGAGCACCGTCACGGCCGCGCCGTTCTTTGTGCCGGACAGGCTGGCGGGGTTCACTTTGATCACGTGTTCGCCGACCACGGTCGTTACCTGCCCGGCACGTTTCGCCTTCGCGTCGAACAGGTTCATTCTACCAATGAAGGACGCGACAAACCGGGAAGCCGGCTGCATGTAGATCTGCTCGGGGGTGCCGACCTGCTCGATCCGCCCGCCCCGCATGACCACCACGCGATCGGAGATCGCGAGAGCCTCCTCCTGATCATGCGTCACGAACAGTGTTGTTATGCCGAGCTTGGATTGGATCTCGCGGATCTTGTCTCGTAGGTCGACACGCACGACTGCATCCAGTGCGCTCAGGGGCTCATCCAGCAGAAGCATTCTCGGATCTATCGCCAGGGCGCGAGCGACCGCGATGCGCTGCTGCTGGCCGCCGCTCATCTGGCGCGGATATTTGCCGCCGGCGTCCGAGAGGCTCACTAGGTCCAGTAACTCCTGCACCTTCAGTTCAATGGCGCTTCTATCGCGCTTCGCAATGCGCATTCCGAAGGCGACGTTTTCGGCGGCACTCAGATGCGGAAAGAGCGCGTAATGCTGAAACACGACGCCCATGCCTCGACGATGGGGGGTCTCGTCGAGCAGGTTCTTGCCGGCGATCAACACCCTGCCCGAACTCGCCGATTCAAATCCCGCTATGATGCGCAGCGTTGTTGTCTTGCCGCATCCCGAGGGGCCGAGGAGGGAGACGAATTCCCCCTTCTTGATCGTCAGGTTGAAATCGCCGAGCGCAAGGTGGCCGGAGTATCGTTTTGTTAAAGCGTCTATTTCGACCCAGTCCATTGACCCGCTCCGACCCTCAATCAAAGCGCACGGACGGTGACCATCCCCTCATCGGCTTCAGCGACCATCCTGTTCCGCAGGGGCTGGCCGAACACATCCGCAGAGATCTCATACTCGTCATCGGGCTGCGTCTGGACGCCGGCAGCGTAGCTCATCACGGCCGCACCGAAGAAGTAGGCGTGAAGGTCGCCGGGGCGGCGAAACATCGGATAGCGGAAATGGTAGTGCTCGAGATTCTCTATCGAGTGGGACATATATTTCTCTCCCGACAGGAACTCTTCTTCCCAAACGGTTTTTCCGTTGCGAACTATCCGGGAAACACCACGTACCTCGTCGGGCAGATCACCAAGCAGCAGTTCCGGACCCAGCGAACACGCCCGCAGCTTGGAGTGCGCGAGATAGAGGTAGTTTTTTCCCTCCGTTACATGGTCCGAGTACTCGTTTCCCAGCGCATAGCCGATACGGCAGGGCGCGCCTTTTTCGTCGACAATGTACAAGCCCGCGATCTCGGCCTCCTCGGCGCCCGCTTCTGCAAAATGCGGGAGCGGCAGCGGTTCATCGGGTGCGACAACACAAGTTCCGACGCCTTTGAAAAACCATTCCGGCTGAATGCCGATCGTTCCCTTTGCGGGCTTGCCGCCTTCGAGACCCATCCTGAATATCTTCATGGAATCGGACTCCTCGGCATCCGCCTCGCCATGTCCGATAAGGTGCATGCGGTTGCGCGCAGCTGCGCTGCCGATGTGAGTGAGTCCAGTACCGGTTATCATAAAGCGCGCAGGTTCCGGATGATCGAGAGGAGTCAGCACCCTGCCTTCGCCGAGGAGTGTAAGGTAGTCCGCCGCATCATCGCTCGCCAACTCGGCAACAAGGTCGGCAATCGGCCTGCCGCCGTTTGCGGACTTCAGCGCGAGCTCGAAAACAGTGCTAACTTTCGCCAGGGGATGAATTTTCATCCCATCCCCCACCAGGCCGACATGTCTCTGATTGTTGGCGCTGCGAAACTGAATGATGCGCATGAAGTACCCCTATCGGCTCTTGTCTGCAGTGGACCGGTTTCGCCGTTCGCCCTTGCTGCGTCGCTCAAGAGCGCGCCGCACGTCGGCCTCGGCGTCGTTGAGAAGCGTGACGACCGCCTGCCGCGCACCCTCTTCGTCCCGATCCCTGATCCGGTCGAGCACGCCCTTGTGCAACGGCAATGAATGCCTCTGGCCCCCGCGATCGTCGGACAAGCGGAAGCTTATGAGCAGCGCCATCTCAACGACGCTGCCAAGCGTCGAGATCAATTCATTCCCGGTGAAGCGCATGAGCGCCTGGTGGAACGACAAGTCGGGGCCGGCAAACCTGTCGCTATCGTCTGCCGTCGCGCTCATTTCATCCAGAATTGCCGAAAGCTGCGCGATCTGTTCCGCCGATGCCTTCTTGGCACACAATGCAGCTGCCGCGGGTTCGATCGCTCGACGCAGGTCGAAGATCGACCCGACATCCTCGACACTGGGCGAAGCATAGCGCCATGCCAGGAGGTCCGGGTCGAGGTGGTTCCATTCTGCTCTCGGGCGCACTCGCGTACCCGTCTTGGGGCGCGCTTCTATCATTCCCTTGCCGGAAAGAACCTTAAGCCCTTCGCGAAGCACGCTGCGTCCCACGCCGAGGCGCTCCGACAACTCATCGGCATTCGGGAGGACATCCCCGGCCTTGAACTCGCCGGAGGCAATCAGAAAGCCGAGGCGCTCCACAACCATTCCGTGAAGACTGCCCGAGCTGCGCGCCATCGTATGGGTTCCAGCCAGCGCACCGGCTGCGGTGGATATGCCAAGCGGCCCTTTATTTTTCATATTATTCATAATAATTAATTCCCATGGCCATCGCTCGTTGTCAACTGCGTTTCCAGGTCATGCTTTCTCAAGATCGAAATGATCGGGTCCGTACCGGATCGAAAGCTGGAACGCGGGACGCAGCATAGCGGAGTCGATCCCATATTCCCTCGGTCGCGGCAACAATCGGTCCGCCATGTTTGACCCAGTCAGGAGCAAGAAAGTCGATAATTCTGCCGCCGGCCTCTTCGAGAATCACGGCAGCAGCCGCTACATCCCAGCTTTCGAGGTGCAATTCGCAATAGCCGTCGATCCGGCCACACGCGACTTCACACAGGCCGAGCACCGCCGATCCCGACTGGCGCACGCCAAAGCCTTCCTCTAGGAGGAACCCGGTCATCGCGTGGTACGTCCGCCATCCGAACTTGGCGGAATATCCTGCCTCAACGAGCGCCTCTTCGACCTTGAGTGTCTGGCTGGTAGAGATTCGCTTTCCATTCAGGAACGCCCCGCCGCCTGTCCGCGAATAGAAAAGTTCGGCGGCGATCGGATCATATACAACGCCGAATATCGGCCTGCCTTTCAGGCATAGAGCGATGGATATGGCAAATCTGGCGATGCCCCGCGCAAAATTCTGTGTCCCATCGATCGGATCGACGATCCAAAGCGTATCGGCATCATCTCCGCCTGCTTCTTCGCTGAGGATCGCGTCAGTCGGGAAAGACTGCGCAATGGCACGGCTGATGTGGCCGTCCACCGCCAGATCCGCATCGGTTACGAGATCGGCGAGAGCTTTGTACCTCTGCCCCAGCACCGGGTCGCGAAAATAAGTTCGCGCCAGCTCGCCGGCTGATTTCGCAAGCGACCGCGCAAATTCAAACCGCAGATCGATCTCGGAATCCCGCATTAAACACCGGTCGCGTCGCTTGATTTTTTTTATTCTTAATAATATGAAAAATACCAATGGTCAATGCTGGCGCACTCCATTGCATTGACACCTCCCTTCCGGGTTCCGGCAGGGCAAATCGGGAATGACAATGGCCGAAAGACGTAAGTTCCGCTCTGCAGCCTGGTTTGATGGGGAAGGCAAGAACGCCTTCATGCATCGGAGCTGGATGAAAAACGAAGGCATCCCTGACGATGGGTTCGACGGACGACCGGTCATCGGCATCTGCAACACATGGTCCGAACTGACACCCTGCAACGCCCATCTCAGGGAATTGTCCGAGCGGGTGAAGCGCGGCGTCTACGAGGCCGGCGGCATCCCGTTTGAGTTTCCTGTCATGTCGCTTGGAGAGAGCAACATGCGCCCGACGGCGATGCTCTTCCGCAATCTTGCCAGCATGGACGTGGAAGAATCCATCAGGAGCAATCCCATTGATGGCGTGGTGCTTCTGGTGGGATGCGACAAGACCACGCCCGCTTTGCTCATGGGAGCCGCATCTTGCAACCTTCCCGCCATAACCGTCTCAGGCGGCCCGATGCTCAATGGCAAGTTCAGGGGACAGGACATCGGCTCGGGAACGCATGTCTGGAAGTTCTACGAGGACGTCAAGGCGGGACGGATGCCGGTGAAGGACTTCCTGGCAGCCGAACAGGGCCAAAGCCGTTCCGCCGGAAGCTGTATGACGATGGGAACGGCCTCGACCATGGCCAGCATGGTGGAGGCGCTGGGAATAGGCATGCACGACAATGCCGCTATACCTGCCGTCGATTCGCGACGGTTCGTCCTGGCGCAAATGGCCGGCCGCAGAATCGTCGAGCTCGTCGAGCAGGACGTACGCATGTCCGACATCCTCACTCGCAATGCATTTGAAAACGCGATCCGGGTCAACGGGGCCATTGGAGGATCGACCAACGCGGTTCTTCATCTCATTGCAATCGCGCGCCGGATTGGGGTCAATTTGGATCTCGACGACTGGGATTGGCTGGGTCGGGGCATTCCTACCATCGTTGATCTGATGCCTTCAGGCCGCTTCCTGATGGAGGATTTCTATTACGCGGGCGGGCTGCCGGCGGTGATGGCCGCTCTCTTCGCAGCTGGACTCTTGCATGGCGATGCCATGACGGTAAGCGGCCATGCAATAGGCGAGCTCGTCAAGGATGCCCCCAATTACAATCCCGATGTAATCCGTTCATGGGACAGTCCCCTGACCAACGAGGGGGGCATTGCGGTCCTGCGCGGCAACTTGGCGCCCAACGGCGCGGTGATCAAACCCTCAGCCGCATCACCTGAACTCATGCAACACCGCGGCAAGGCTGTCGTGTTCGAAAACATCGAGCACTACTATGCGCGCATCGACGATCCACTCCTCGACATAGACGCGTCGTCGGTCATGGTGCTGAAGAACTGCGGTCCACGCGGGTACCCCGGCATGGCTGAAGTGGGGAACATGCCGTTGCCGGCCAAACTGTTGAAGAAAGGCGTGTCCGACATGGTGCGCCTCTCCGACGCGCGCATGAGCGGCACGGCTTATGGCACGGTGGTGCTTCACATTGCACCCGAAGCAGCGGCGGGCGGCCCTCTTGCTTTGGTGCATGATGGCGACATCATCGAGCTTGATGTTGCGAACCGCAAGTTGAACATGCTGGTATCGGAATCGGAACTCGTAGAAAGGAAGCGCAGTTGGAGCTCGCCGGAGCCGCCGATCGGTGGCTATGAGAGCCTCTATGTGGAGCGCGTGCTGCAGGCAGATGCGGGATGCGATTTTGATTTCCTCGTCGGTCGTCGCGATGCGACGATTCCACGACACTCTCACTGAAGAGCAGAAAATGAGCGAAAACGACGGTTATGCAATCTACCCCAGCCTCAAAAGACGAAGCGTTTTGGTCACTGGCGGCGGCAGCGGAATCGGAGAGAGCCTCGTACGACACTTTTGCGCGCAGGGCTGCCGGGTCGCTTTCGTGGATATTTCGGAAGACCCTTCGCGGCGTCTCGTTCAGTCAATAGAGGCAACCGATGACGAACCGCCGCTCTATATCCCGTGCGACTTGAGAGATATCGAGCAACTGCGGGCCGCGATAGAGCAGGCACGGCTGGCGCATGGCGCGATCAGCGTTCTGTGCAATAATGCCGGTAACGACGACCGGCACCAGACCGAAGAGGTTACGCCCGCCTACTGGGACGACCGAATGGCCATAAACCTCCGCCACCAGTTCTTCGCCGCTCAGGCCGTGCGATCCCAGATGAAGGTGCTCGGCGGAGGGTCAATCATTAATTTCGGCTCGATTACTTGGATGGTAGGCGATCCGGATTGCCCGGCCTATGTGACAGCGAAAGCTGCCGTTTATGGCATGACTCGCGCTCTTGCCCGGGAATTGGGGCCTGAGAGGATTCGTGTCAATTGCATGGTTCCTGGCTGGGTAATGACCGAACGCCAGATTCGCCTTTGGGTAACTCCCACTGCAGAGAGCCAGATCACTGAGCGTCAATGCCTGCCCGATAAGCTGCAGCCATCCGATATTGCGCGCATGGCTCTTTTTCTTGCTGCCGACGATAGCAGCATGTGCACGAGTCAGCAGTTTATCGTTGATGGCGGCTGGGTCTAAGATTCGAACCTGTGATTGAGGAGGACAGACTTACCCTGAAAGATCAGGCTTGGCTGGCGAAGCAGGAAAAAACTATTCTGCTTTTTATGTGATAGACGCTCTCCACTTTTTCAGAAGTTTGGGTCAGAACAAGAGCCGTGCGAAGTCATACGTTAAGGTCGAACGAAGCTGGAACTCATGCGACCCGCCGCAGGCCAAAGGGAAGACGAAGTTTCCGAAAGCCTTCATCGCGCTGACGACGAGGTTAAGGCCGGATGCGCGGAACGCCTGGCTTTCGAACGATCGGTCCCGGATTTCGCCACGCTCGTGGAAGAAAACAGCGCGTTTCAGCTTGTGAGCGGCCTCGCCCTTGTTGAGGCCAGCCTGGCGGCGTCTGCCGTCGAGCGCAAAGCGCATGGTTACTGACCTTCGGGATTTATCCCGTTCAGTTGTACGACCGATCCAACTGCAATAGCTAATCCCTCCATGTCCTCGCCGATCTTGGCCCTCTCAAGCGTTACGATGATTTGAAATATTGGATCGCTTCTGTTCTCGATCAAAGGCATCTTGTCATCCAAGGCAGCAACAAGAATGCCATCCTGCCTGAATTTAAGTTCCAGATCCACAGTCACGGGACTATCGAGATCGTTCAATGTCCCAGAAGGTCAGCCCGGTCAAAGCAAATAGCGTGAGCGCTGCTGCAACAATTGGTCCCAAGACGCGTGACTGTATCCAGAATTTCAATACGCTAGACCAGTCGCAGATCGCCGACGAACACACATTCCACTACACGAATGCCGCGTCACAAGTGCAGGGCTTCAAAGCCGGCAGATGGTTTGACGTCGAGGACTACGTACTTGACCGTGCGCAGACCAAGGAGCGGCGGATGAGCGTGTTCGCCGGGCCGATTTGCCGCGACGACGATCCTGAATACGGCCACCATCGCGATGGCGAACCCTGGCGCATTCCGGTCTCGTTTTGGAAGGTGGTAGTGGTGGAGAAGCAGCCGGGCAAATTTGGCGCCACGGCCTTCACCTCGGGCAGATCAAGCTGATCGAAGCCAGCCTGCGGCAAAACACGCTGACGGACCTGCAAACCAACCATCTGCAAACGACAATCGCTACGGTGGAACAGGAAACCGGCCTCAATTTCTCCACTCTGCGTGAATTCGACTCCGCCGCGGCCCTGGAGTCGTCACATCGGACACGCATTTTGCGGTCGCCTGACGATATCGTTTTCTAGATCATGTCTGCCCGACAGCTACTTCATTGAGAACGGACATTGTCCGATTGTCGATTTCTATACCACCGTCACCATGCGAACGCTGGGTTTTCCCACCCAAATGTTCACAGCCATACTGGCCGTCGCGCACACAATCGGCTGGATCGCGCAATGGAAGGAGACGATTGAGAACCCGCACCAAGAAATCGGTCGCCCCAGGCAGCTTTGCACGGGAGCTGTGGCGATTGATCTTCATGACCATCATCGCTTGTCAAGTCAGGTAGTCGGCCAAGCCCGCTGGCTGCACTCAGTGCACGTCGATTTCGTTTTCGATCAATTCCATCAGCCGGCGCCTGAACTGATTGAAACTCGGCTCGGATATGTCGCGCGGACGATCGAGCGGGACGACGATGTCGGCTTTTATCTGGCCGGGGCGTCTGGTCATGACGATCACCCTGTCACCAAGCAACAGCGCCTCTTCGATATTGTGCGTGATGAAAACGACGGTCGGCTTTTCCTCAAGCCATACCCGAACCAGTTCCTGCTGTAAAAGATAGCGCGTTTGCGCATCCAGCGCTGCGAATGGCTCATCCATCAAGAGAACGCGCGGCTTGTTGGCCAGCACTCTGGCAATCGCCACACGCTGCCGCATGCCTCCGGAAAGCTGCCCGGGGAGATATTTCTCGAAGCCTGAAAGCCCGATCAGGTTGATATAGTGCTTCGTTCGCTCGGCTATGGTCTTCTTGTCGACATGTCTCAGGCTGAGGCCAAAACCGATATTCTGCTCTACGGTCTGCCATGGATATATGGCGTAATCCTGAAAAACCACCCCGCGATCGGGGCCCGGCTTTGTAACTGTCTTGCCGCCGAGCTTCAGCGAGCCCTCGTCCGGGTGGGTGAACCCTGCCATCATGTTCAACAGGGTTGTCTTTCCGCATCCCGACGGGCCAAGGATGCACATGAAGGTGCCATCCTGGATGTCCAGGCTCAAGCGGTCGAGGACTGGAATCTGTTGCCCGGCCGGATTGGTAAAATTCTTGCTGACTTTCTCTGCAGAAAGGCTGCCTGGCAACATCGTGTCGAATTCTTTTGAAAGCATTTTGTGTACAGTCATCTCAGGCTCCAGCCGACGAGCTTCCGGGTAAGCCAGCGCATCACCAGGTCCGACGCCAACCCGAGCATACCCATGGTCAGCATAGCCGCGCCCAACTGGTCCATCCGAAACAGGAAGTAGGAGTTCCACAGGACATATCCCACGCCCGATTTCACGGCGAGCATCTCCGCGACAATCACAGAAGACCACGCAATGCCGAGGCTTATGCGCATGCCCGTCAAAACGCCCGGCATCGCCGCTCTCAAGACCACACGACGCAATATTTGATCTCTTCTGGCCCCCAGCATCTGCGCCGCCCGAATATAATTGAGCGGAATGTTGCGCACGGCGGCAGTGCTGTTCAGCAAAATCAGGAAGAACGAAGCAAGGAAAACCAGGAAAATCCATACTTAACGAATATATTTTTTGCCACTTCCTGTATGGCGGCGGCACCTCTTTCCTTCTTTGAATCGGATTCGTTGTTGAGTGCGTTAGAATCGGCCTTTTTCTTGCGCGCGGTTCGCCGGACCTGACCTTTCAACTGGCTGGACTGCATAGCTTTTCCATAAGAATCGTTTCTAGAAACCTGACTGGCAACTCATGGCCTGGGGATAATCCGGCCCACAATGATCGCAGATTATCGGATCACGGTCCTCCTCAGCAGATCGGGAACCACCATCTGGCAACAGAGGAATGCCAAACACTCCTGACTGTTCTCTCTCCCGACCACACTGTCGAATCGCCGGTTAGCTGCTTGCTGGCAGGCAGATAGCTATGGCGAAGCTGCAAAGTTAAGCACATGTCGGATTCAAGGCTACACTCCGCAACGATGCAAGCCAAACGCTGAACAGCGTGACTGCCAGGCCGAGTGAGATCGCGACCGAAACCGGTTCCCGTCCATGGCGTTGCGGTCAGCCGGTGACCAAGCATCGGCTTTGACAAGCAGCGATGGCGAGCGGGAAAAGATCGGAAATCGGCGCGACAAGTCCCGTGGGCACCCGACGGCCGATGGCAAGCGCAAACCCTCCCAGATAGATCAACATCATC
Organism: Rhizobiaceae bacterium; assembly: GCA_023953835.1. Classification (NCBI taxonomy): domain Bacteria; kingdom Pseudomonadati; phylum Pseudomonadota; class Alphaproteobacteria; order Hyphomicrobiales; family Rhizobiaceae; species Rhizobiaceae bacterium. Next base: position 96,122 of record JAMLJB010000002.1, read on the forward strand.
GCCGCGCCAAGTATCGTCTGTTCAATCAGGGCGCGAATACGGATGCGCGGCCCAACCAAAAGGGCAAGTGGCAGCAGAAGCAGTCCCGACATCAGCGTCCGCCTGAACAGGACCGAAATAATGCTTGCGCTCTCGCTCGCGTAACGGATGCCGATAAGGCCGGAATTCCAGCCTCACCATCAGTGCGCTTGCCAGGGACAGGCCCCAGCAGCCGATGGGATTTGCATTGCAGGATCTGGAGCGTCATCGTCGCTTTCTATGACGACGCAGGGTTCCTCACCGTGGGAAACCCGACATGATGTCACCCGCCAGCAGCTTGTCCCTCGATAACAGGCCGGCATCTTCCAGCGCCTCGAAATCCGGCAGGTCGCGCAGCGTGTCGAGGCCGAACTCCAGCAGGAAGGCCTTCGTCGTGACATAGGTGTAGGGCGCGCCGGGAGTCGGGCTGCGCGGGCCCGACGCGATCATGCTTGAACCGCGCGGGTGATCGGCTGGAAACAGGCAACGCACATCAGCTCCAGCACCTCAGACTGGGTGAGGCCCACGGACCCCCCTGCTCCCACCGCAGCGCGGATCGCATCGGCATAGGCAGGCCGCGTCAGATGTTTCCATCCGCCCGCGAGGGGTCGGTTCCGGCTGGGGGCGAAATGACACTCTAAGGGCTGGACAGGACTACCGCGACTTGGACGACATAATCCGGATGTGCCGGAGCCGCATCCGCGCGCCGGAACAGTGGTTCGGCGATTATCTCGCCGCGCTCGGCGTCGCCGCGAAGATACTTGCCATTAAGATGCTCGGACTTTCATCGAAGGAAGAGCCGGGTTCCTGAGATATCCAGGTCAGCCTGAAGGCGCTACAGGGCTGTGTGCAAATGGCAGCGCGTTTCCCCGCCACCCGCAACCGATGTGGGCGTCGGGTCGATCTCAGCGCAGATATCCATGACGCGCGAGCACCGCGAGCTGAACGGACATCCTTTCGGACGGTTGGACGGGTCAGGCAACTCGCCCTTGAGTCGAATGCGTCGTCGCTCCCGCTGGATGCGAGGGTTGGGAACCGGAATTGCGGAAATCAGGGCCTCAGTGTAGGGATGCGCCGGCTCTGCGTAGACGCGCTCCGGCGGACCTTCCTCGACAACCCGGCCGAGATACATGACGGCAACCCAGTCCGCCAGATTGCGCACCACCGACAGGTCGTGACTTATGAAAACCAGTGCGGTTCCCATCTCGCCGCGCAGCTTGTCGAGCAGGAGAATGATGCCGTTCTGTGCCGAGACGTCGAGCGCGCTGATTGCTTCATCGCATACCAGGACGTCCGGACGGACGGCGATGGCGCGCGCAATTGAAATCCGCTGCCGCTGCCCGCCGGAGAGTTCATAGGGATACCGATCCGCCAGTGCGGGGGCGAGCCCGACGGCAATCAGCAGATCGCGGACACGCGCATCGCGTGCCCGGCGATTAAGCCCTTCATGCACGATGAGCGGTTCGGCGATGCTTTCGCCGACAACCATGCTTGGATCGAGCGACGAATAGGGATCCTGGAACACCATCTGGACGTGCCGACGGTAACGACGAAATTCTCTCTGGGACATGTTGGTGATATCGACGCCCGACAGTTCGATGGACCCCGCGGATGGCTCGACAAGCCGCATGAGCGCACGTCCGGTTGTCGTCTTGCCGGAGCCGGACTCCCCGACGATTCCCAGAACCTTGCCGGCCTCCAGCTTCAACGAGACGCCGCTGACGGCCTTCAGCGTCCGGCGCGGCTTGAAAAGGCCGGAGCGGAGTCCGAATTCGACGCTGAGGTCAGATACTTTCAGCACTTCCTTTGGGACGATGTTGCCGTTGATTTCCGTCATCTGGCCGGCCCGACAAGATTCAATTCCTCATAGCGCAGGCAGCGCGTCATCGCGCCACCCGGCAGCGCCCGGAGAGCAGGCTTTACGGTGCGGCAGGCATCCTGCACGTAAGGGCAGCGCGGATGGAAGCGACAGCCCGGCGGGATGCTGGCTGGCGTCACCGCCTCTCCGCCGATCGAAGCCAGGGCGCGGAGTCCGAAGCCGATCTGCGGCAATGAGACCATGAGGCCTTCGGCGTAGGGATGGGTCGGCGCGGAAAAAAGCCCTTCCGCGCGGTCGACCGATACAATCTGGCCACCATACATCACGACCACCTGGTCGCAGACGTCCGCGACAACGCCGAGATCATGCGTCACGAAGATTAGCCCGATCTGCAGCTCGCGCACCATCTCGCGAAGGAGATCTAGGATTTCCGCTTGAATGGTAACGTCGAGCGCCGTGGTTGGCTCGTCGGCGATAAGCACCCGCGGCTTGCAGATGATGGCCATGGCAATGAGCACGCGCTGGCACATTCCGCCGGAAAATTCGTGCGGATAGTCGTCCTTTCGACGCGCCGCATTGGGTATCCCCACACGGTCCAGCGCCTCGACGGCCAGCTTCATGGCGTCGCTGCGCGAGGCCCCGAGATGACGCCTGGCAAGTTCGGCGATCTGGTCGCCCACCGTGAAGCCGGGGTTCAAGGAGGCCATCGGCTCCTGGAAGATCATGGTCATCGATTTGCCGCGGATGTCCTCCCGGTCATGTTCGGGCATCCCGATCAACTCCCGGCCGTCCAGGCGCACGCTGCCCGACGGAATGCGGCTCGCGCGCGGCGGCAGCAATCCCATGATGCCGAGCGCCGTCACCGTCTTGCCTGATCCCGACTCGCCGACAATACCGAGCGAACTCCCTGACGGGATCGAGAAGGAAACGTCCTCGACAATGCGCGTCCAGCCCCTGCTGGTCGCAAGTTCGATGGTCAGATTGTTGACTTCCAGGGCAAGCTTGGCCACGTCCGGCCCTGCCCGCGCCTTGCTCGGGCCCGGATATGCCGCATGCCTTACAGTTTGAAGCACCGACATCAACGCCCCGTCTGTGTCTCACGGCCGAGCGAATCGCGCAGCCCGTCGCCGAGGACGTTCAAGGCAAGAACGGTAAGACCGATGCACAGTCCTGGCCAGAGGATGAAGGTGGGCGCAGCAGAAAGATAGCGCGATGCTTCGCTCAGCATGGAACCCCAGCTCGATTGCGGCGGAAGGACGCCGAGCCCGAGATAGCTCAGGGCTGCCTCCGCAAGCATGGCCTGCGCCATGAACACGGAAAGCTGGACCAGAAGCGGTGGCAGCACGTTCGGCAGCACATGCTTCACCGCGATCATGCTGGTGGACGTGCCGATGCTTCGCGAGACATCGATATAAGTCTCCTCCCTAACTGAAAGAACAGTACCGCGTACGAGCCTGAACAGCCTTGGTGCCTGCGTAATGCCGACCGCGATCATCGAATTCACCAGGCCCGGACCGCGAGCCGTGACGATGGCGATCGCCAGCAGCAGGGCCGGAAAACACATCAACGTGTCCGTCGCCAACAACAGCACCCGGTCGATCCATCCCCGAAGCAGCCCTGCCGCCAATCCCAGCGGTGTTCCGATCAGGACTGCCACGGATACGGCGATGCCGCCCGCCGCGAGCGAAACGTGCGTGCCGGAAATCAGGCGGCTGAGCACATCGCGGCCATATACGTCCGATCCGAGCGGGTAGCCGTCCACGCCAGGCGCACGCAGGGCCATTGAAAGCTTCTGCGTGTTGGGGTCGACCGGATAAAGCGTGCCTCCCAGGATCGTGACCAGAATGAGAAAGAGTATGAAGCCCGCCGCGAGCATCGCCAGCCTCTGGTTGCGGAAGCGGCGTATGAAGCGCTTCAGCGGGGTCGTGCTGGGCGTGTGCGGAACGTCGTCCGCCGTCCGGCGCGCGGCTCGGTCGGCCGACCAGCGCCGGGCGGTTTCTTCAAGCGAGTGCGAAATCGCACCTTGTCCAACAAGGGTTTCGCTCATCAGATCCGAACCTTTGGGTTGAAATAGCGATAGGACAGGTCCACCGCGAGATTCACGAACAGCACCATGATCGCAGTGACCAGTGCGACGCCCTGCACCATCGGGAGGTCCCGCTTGAGCACGGAATCGACGGCGAGGCTGCCCAGGCCGGGCAGCGCAAAGGCGCGTTCGAGCACCACAACGCCGCCGAGCAGGGCGGTGATGCGTATCCCGAGCATCGTCACGAAAGCCGTCGCTGCATTTTTCAGCGCATGCTTGCCGATGATGACGGGCACGCGCAGCCCCTTGGCGCGCGCCGTGCGTATGTAATTCTCGTCAAGCACGCTCGCCATCGACCCACGCAGTTGCCGTGTGAGTTCGCCGGATTTGGATATTGCCAGCGCCAGGGCCGGCAGAAAGAGGTGCCAGATCCAGAGCAGCGGGCTTTGCTCGAAGCGGACATATTGCGCGACTGGAAACCAGCGCAGCGTCAGCGCAAAGAATGCCACCAGCAACAGGCCTATCCAGAAATCCGGCATCGCCATACCGATACTCGAGACGGCGGTAATCGACCGGTCGATCCAGGTTCCCCGATGGATCGAGGCGAGAATGCCGGCGGGTATGGCTATCAGCAGGGCAAGGATTACCGTCACCAGGGCAAGCGACATCGTCACCGGCAGCCTTTGCATGATCTCGGTGGTCACAGGGATGCCGCTGAACAGCGAGGTGCCGAAATCACCCTGGAGGACGTTGCCGGCCCACCTCAGATATTGGACGTAGACCGGCTGGTCGAGTCCGAGCTTGACTCGCGTCGCCTCGACCTGCTCCGCCGTGGCGGTTTCCCCGGCGATCGTTATCGCCGGGTCACCCGGAACGAGCAGGACAAGACTGTATACCACGATGCTGACGAGAACGATCGTCAGCATCATGCGTGGTATCCATCGAATCAGTTCCGCAATCATCTGAACTCTGCTTGCTGCTAGTCTTGCGTAGCGTAGACATTGCGGAAGTCGAGTGCACGATCCGACCAGGTGGGCGAAGGCATACCCGCGATCCCCTTACGGAACGCAATGATCGAGGCCGGCAACGCAATCGGAATGTTGAGCGCCTGCTCGTAAATCTCCGCATTGAGCGCCTGGATCAGCTCGATCCGCTTGGCCGGATCGGTCGTGGCCAGCGCCTCATCCAGGATACTCAGGAATTTGGGCGTCGTCAGCTTGCCCGGATTCTGGATCGTATCGCCCGTCGTCAACTGCAACGTCGCGAGCGGATCGAGGCGACCACCCCATGTGGCGATCTGGGCGTCCGTCTCCTTGCCGTAATAGGAGCTGCCGGACTCTGCCGAAGGCTGGACGCGGAAATCGATCTTGATGCCGATGTCGGCGAGCATGGACTGAACGGCGACATAGGCTCCGACATCCGTGGTCGTCGCCCCCGAGAGGAACGAGAAACCGTCCGGATATCCCGCCTCGGCGAGCAGCTTGCGCGCCTGCTCGGGGTCGAACTTGAACTCGGGAAGACTGGTATTGTAGTACGGCGACCCCTGGGGGAAATACTGGGACGCGGGGGTCGCATATCCTGCATACAGGCTATCGGTGATCGCCTTGCGGTCGATCGCAAGATTGACCGCGTCGCGCACCCGCTTGTCGGCGAAGGGCTTGGCTTTCTGCGGGTTGATCCACAGGCGATATTGGGAAGTCGTGGGATGCGCATCGACCACCAACCCCATATCTTCTGCCATCTTCGCGTCATTGCCGCTGATATAGGCCGCATCGGCCGCGCCACTCTGCAAGCTGTTGAACGCCGTGGTCAGGTCCGGCGTGATGTTGATGCGCAGGTTGTTGACGTGGATGTTCGCTGCGTCCCAATACTCGTCCCATTTCTTGTACGAGATGTATTGCCCCGAGACATATTCGTCGAGCTTGAACGGACCGGCTCCGATGGGCTTCGTGCTTGCATCGCCGAAGGAAGCGGGGCTGAGCATCATCCCTGCCAGATCGGCAAACACGAAGGGAAGCGTGCTGTCCTTGTCTTTCAACACCAGCGTGATCGTATGGTCGTCGACCACCTTGATCTCCTGCACCGAGCGCAGAAGTACCGCCTGCGTTCCGCCCTCCACCGTCATCGTGCGGTTGATATTCGCCTTCACCGACTCGGCATCGAAAGGCGCTTCGTCCTGATATTTCACACCCTGCCGCAAATGCATGGTGAACTGCAGGCCGTCATCGCTGTAATCCCACGATTCCGCCAGTCCCGGATGTACGGCGCCATCATTGTCGGCCGTAAACAGGCGATCGAAGATGGGATATAATGCCGTGTTCTGCACGGAGCTCGCGTAGGTCTGCGGGTCGAAGTGCTGCGGTTGGCGGTTGTAGTTGAATGTGAAGGTTTCGAGATCGCCCCGTTTTGCGTCTTGTGCAAAGCCATGGCTGGGCACCAGCGCGGCAGCGAGGAGTATGGCGGCGGCGCTGACGCCTCGCCTCATGCAAGCGGTATTCATGACGTGATTTTCCTCCCTTTGTATTTCCAGCTTTGTCGCGGGAAAGTGAACTCCGGCTCAGCGGCCTTCCCGGATGACCTCCTCAAGACGCCGGGCAGAGTCGAGAGATTCAAGCTCCGCGACCAGGCGATGAAGTCCATGCGCAACCCGTTCGCCGATGACGGGAACCGCGAGACGCAAATATTTGGTGGTGAGATCGTCCCAGGTGCTGACGCGTTTCGAAGGATGCGGGGATGCCTGCTTGAGCACCCGCCCGTCCCTTGTGGTCACCTGGACGTAGCTCGGACCATTGCGCGTCGATGGATGCGCGGCATCGACGGTGACCTTTTTCATCCATTCGACCGCTTCCGGCCGGGTTACCGTTTCGTCCGTGAACCCTGCCTCGGTCGTATCCCAGCCGAGCATGGCGGCAACGACGGCGAAGCGGACGCTGAACTTGCCTTCAAGACCGGTCTTCGGTTCCGCGATATTCGAATGGTCGAGGGAAAAGGGCGGGCACCAGGCGTGTATCTGGACGATGTCGGCCGCGGTAAGGCCGGTCGATGCAAGAAGGCTCTTCATCGCTTCGATCGGCGCGTGCGTGCCCAGGCAGGACGCATGATGCTTGAAGTATATGGCCTCGACGAGGTACGGCGCGCCGAGCGGCCGATGCGGATCGTCGAACTGCGTTTCGGGTGAATCCACCCATTCCTGCCCATAGTGCCGGACGAGCGCGCGCTGCTGGTCCGCGTTGGACTGGGTCCAGGCGAAGCCGTATTCGGCCTCCAGCACATCCGGGGCGCCGGTGAACCCTTCGGCCGCAAGCAGAGCCGCGCGCGTGCCGTTCGCCGCGGCGTTGCCGGCATGTACAGGCTTGCACATGCTTCCAAAGGAAGCGCGCAGGCCGGCAGCGGCCGTGCCGGCGATTCCCAGGGCGTTCTGCGAGCACTCCTGATCGAGCCCGAGTATCCGCGCAGCAGCGCCGACCGCGCCGAATGTGCCAACCGTTGCCGTCGTATGCCAGCCCGCGTCGTAGTGGGCATAGCCCACGATGCCCTCGACGCGGCTTTCCACTTCCTGGCCCGCGACAATTCCCTCGATCAGCCGCGGCCCCGAAACGCCTTCAGCCTGCGCGACTGCGAGCGCGGCCGGCATGATGGTCGCGGAGGGGTGGATTGCCCGGCAGCCGTCATCGAAGTCCAGAGCGTGGCCGGCCACACCGTTTGCAAAAGAAGCCGCGCCAGGTCCGACGCACCTGAAATCATCGCCGAACATAAGTGAATGTCCCGCACCGGCTTCCCGTGCCGCTACGCGGCGCGCGATGGAAGCGGCATTCGCGGCGGACCCGGCAAGCGCCACCCCGAGCCAATCGAGCAGGCAGCCTTTCACGCCATCGACGACGTGGACCGGCAAGTCTTCGATCCGAACGGATCGGCCGATCCTTGCGACATGGCGCGTCAATCCCGTCAGTTCGCTCCGGCCTGAGAAAGACTCGCCTACAGGGGCGGCGGCTGCCGATTGGGTCACCTGCTACCTCACTTGATATTACGAACTACGTATGACGAAGTACCCTATCGATGACTTATAAGAGTTGTCAACAAGGTTGATGCGCCGCGGCAATGGATGTTTGGGGAGCGCATAAATCGGCGATTCTTTCGGCGCAAATCCGGCGAAGCGCACATTGGCCGGAGGTGCGAAAGCAGCCACATCCTGGCCGCCGGACCGGGCAGGAGAACGGCGGTTGAGCAAGGCCGATGGACCAGAGCAAGCTGCGCAGATCGGGCTACTCCACCCTGCCGGCAAGAAACTTTTCGACTGCGGGCCCTGGAGAAGAACCGGCTTCAGGTTCGCGCGCGCTGCATAGACGGCTGCGGAATACCCTGCCGGGCCACCGCCAACTATCAGGACCTTCGTGCGGTGCTCATCCATATGTCCGGGCTCAGTACGAAGCGTGCCGATCAGGGCCGCCGCGACGGATAATTCGTTTTGCGTCCCTGGCCGATCGGTCCGTTTCCGCAGGAAGGCGAGGATCCGGCCAGCGGAACGGCGTCATGCGAGATATGGAGAATGCACCGGACAAGGCCCGGCATGACCCGACCGCAAGACCATTACTCCCAAAGGCCCTTCGGCATCGGGAGACCTTTGTAGGCATTTGGGTCGACGGGCATTGCGAGCTTGATGTCGAACTCATCCAGCAGCGCCTGGAGCTGCCGGATATGCTGGGCGGAATGCCATGTCTGCCGCTCCAGCAGCTCATGCGCCGGCCGAACGCCGTAGAATGTCTTGACCGTCCATTTGCAGGACTTGTCGTCAAGGCCGTCCCAGAACGCGTGCAGCCGGGCGATGACGGAATCCGCGTACCGAATAATGTCTTGCGACGAGACGACGTTGTCCGACACGCGAAGGTTTGCCACCCTGCCCCAATCCTCAACCCCTTCCTGAACCGTCTGCAGGAACGCATCTGGGATCTGATAGATGTGGTACGAAAGCCCGCGTATGGTTCGCTCGCGCCCCGGCACCGGCTGATAGGCGAGCTTGTCCGCCGGAATTGCTTCGATCAGTCCGCGCGCGACATCGAGAAAATAGAACCACCGCTCCATGAGTTTCTGGGCGGAGAGCGATTGATCGAGATCCGGCTTTTTTCCGACAAACTCGGATACCTGGCTGAGCGACTGCCCGAACACGAAGGATTTGCCCCTGGAAAGCACGGGAAGGGACCGCGCGCCGAGAGCCGCCAGGTCGGTTCGTCCCTGCGCATCAGTCAAGACATTGACGGATTCGAACGGGACCTCCAGCTCGGTCAGGAATTCCTTTAGGCGGACGCATGCCGAACAACCCGGCTGCCAGAAAACTCTGAAGGGCTCATGTTGCACTACAAATTCCTCCCTGCTTCACGCCTGCGGCGCAGACGCGGTCGGCGCGCCCGATCGGACCCGTTCGCAATGGCAAGCGAATTTCCCGGATGAGAAATGTTGCCAGGGACTCGACACTCGGCGCTTCATTTCATACTACGAACTACGTATGACGATTCAGCATGCTACGGCTCGCCCGGGTTGTCAACAAGAGGCAAACGCAACCCGACCGGCATTGACAACGGTTCTTACTCCCGCTCATATGTCGTATTACGTCATACCATTGATGGCGAGGTTCTAATGACTTCCAAGTTAAATTTGCAGATTCATCGGCCGAGCGACACGATCCCGGGCCAAGTCGTCAGGCTCCTCAGCCGCGCCATAGTGGACGGGCAGTTCGCCCCGGGCCGTCGGCTTACCGAACCGGAACTCATCGAACTGACGGGCGTCAGTCGTACATCAATTCGCGAGGCGGTGCGTCACCTTCAGCAAATGGGACTTGTTGAGCCTTCCCCGAGCCGGGGCGTCCAGGTCGCCACGATGACGCGGCAGAACATCGAATACATCTACGAGGTCCGTGAAGCGCTTGAGCCGATGGCCGCCGGCCTTTTCGTGCTGCGCGCGACGGATTCCGAGGTCGAGGAGCTTGCAAGCTATGTCGAGCCTCTCGGCGTTCCGGCCGAGGTGCGGCTGCGCTCCATCTATCGCTTCGACGAGCTTTTGGTGCGAGGCGCCCGCAACCCAATCCTGCAGGATATCCTCACGCCCCTGCACGCCCGCATTCACGCGCTGCGAAGGCTGTCGACCTCGATACCCAACCGCGAGGACGCTTCCGTGCGGGAGTACCTGGAACTGGTGAAGGCAATCCAGCAACGGGATCGAGAGGCAGCGGTGAGAGTGTCCACCCGGCATGTGGAAGCGGCAAGGGCAGCGGCATTTCACGCGCTCGACCTGCTCGACAGGCCCGAGGAGCAGGGAAAGTGACAGCCCGCTCATTCGATCAGGACATCGCAATCGTCGGTGTCGGGCACTCGGACTTTGGCGCCCTGTACCGGACCCGGGATCGCTTCAGGGATGCATTCGGACTGGGCGCCATCGCCCTGCGCGAAGCGATCGACGACGCCGGAATAGACAAGAGCGAGATCGATGCGTTGATCTGCTCCCGCGTCGACTATGCGCGCATGGCCAATGTCGCGGGCCTGCACAATGTGCATTTCATCCACGACCTTGAAGGCTCGGGCCGCATGAGCGGCATCGCGCTGCAGGAAGCAATCGGGCTGATACGGGCTGGGCTCGCGACGACCGTTGCCTGTGTCTACGGCAACAACGGCCGCTCGGTGAATATGAAATACGGCGGCGAAGGAGCGGGCGAAGGCGGCGGGTCCACGGCGGGCTACGATGCGATGTATGGCATGACCTCGCCCGGCGCTGCCGTCGCGACCATGTACCAGCGCTATCGGGCTCTCTACAATGTGCCGGAGGACGGGCTTGCCCCCCTGGCTATCAACAACCGCCGCAACGCATCCAAGAACCCGGTTGCGGTTTTCCGCGACGAACTCACGCTGGATGAATATCTCTCCTCGCGCTTCATCGCCGAGCCGCTGCGGCTGCTCGACTACTGTCTCATCAACGACGGGGGTGTGGCGTTCCTCGTAACGACGATGGACCGCGCGCGGAACCTGCGAAAGCCGCCGGTCAAAGTCGCGGCGACTGCGGGCATGTCGGAACTCACCAATTACTATCCGAGCGAGGACTTCTTCTACAGCGTTTGCGCGAATGTCTCCGATCGGCTCTACGCCCAGTGCGGCATCGCGCAGAAGGACATGGACCTCCTTCAGATCTACGACAATTTTCTGCCGACGATATTGTTCAGCCTCGAGGGTTTCGGCCATGCGGATCGCGGCACGGCGTGGGAATGGATACGCGGCGGCCGCATCGCCCTTGAAGGAGAACAGCCCCTTAACACCGCCGGCGGCCACACATCCGAAAGCTACATGCAGGGGTGGGCGCACCATGTCGAGGCTGTGCGCCAGATCCGCGGGGAATGCGGCGAGCGTCAGGTAGCCGGCTGCGAGGTCGTCCAATACGTCTGCGCTTCGCCCATCGTTACCGCACATGTTCTGACTGCAGCCTGAGAGGACTGAAAAGTTGACGGACGCATATGCTCGGCTGTTGCCGCCCATCACGGATGCCAATCGCGGGTTTTGGGAAGGCTGTGCCAAGGGTGAGTTGCGGCTTCAATGCTGTGGCAAATGCAAACATCTGCGCTATCCAGATAGCCCCGTTTGTCCGCGCTGCCTGGCCGACGAAAGCACCTGGCAGGTGGTAAGCGGCGACGCCACGCTTTGGTCGTGGGTCGTCATGCATCAGCGCTATTTCGAGGCGTTCGAGAAAAAGCTTCCCTATCTCGTCGCGTTCGTGAAGCTCGAAGAGGGCGTGTTCATGACAAGCACGCTGGTCGATCCGCCCGACGCGCTCAAGATCGATTTGCCGTTGCGGCTGGAGTTCATCCAAACCCCCGCAGAGCGTGTCATTCCGGCGTTCCGGGTCGTTCAATGAATACGCCTTCGAACGAACGCGTGCTTCTCGAAAACCTCGGCGAAGACGTTGCGCGCATCACCTTGAACCGTCCGGATAAGCGCAATGCGATGGATCTGGCAGCGCGCCGGGCGCTCATCGGGGCGCTTGACGACTGCCGCGGCCGCGCAAAGGCCATCATACTCACCGGTTCGGGACCCGCCTTTTGCGCGGGCGTAGACTTGAAGGAGGTCGCCGCGGCGCGTGGCGCCGATCCGCTCGATGCCGAAGCTCGCCGCGCGATGTGGATCAAGGTCCAGGCCGAAATCCGGGAACATCCGGCAATCGTCATTGCTGCGGTCAACGGCTTCGCATTGGGTGGAGGCGCCACCCTCATCAACTCATCGGACCTGGCGATTGCCGCGGAAGAGGCGGCAATCGGCATGCCGGAGATAGGGTTCGGTCTCTATCCGGGCCTGGCCGGACCGTCGACGCAATTGCGGCTGCCCCCCAAGCGGGCCGCCTGGATGGTGCTGACAGGCAATCGGATCTCGGGCCGCACCGCTGAAGAATGGGGCCTTGTGAACCGCTGCGTGCCTCTTTCCGAACTTGCGCAGGAAGCGGAGGCACTGGCCCGTCATATCGCCGGCTTCGATGCGGTAACGCTCGAATGGTGCAAGAAGGCCCTGCAGCAGGTCCCCGCAATCATCTCGGATTGGAACACCGCGCTTGAATACGGGGAAAGCATAGGAAATCAGATCCGTGCCCGCACCGGCAGCCTGGATGCGGGATTGGGTGCGTTCGTAGCCGGGAAGCGCAATCCGGGCCAAGGCGTGTGATGTCCGACAACAGCGGGACTACAGCGCATAGTCCGCCCAGGTCGAAGGCGTTGCGCATCATCGAGCTCGGAAGCGGGCTGTCGGGGCGCATTTGCGGAAGGCTCTTTGCCGGACTCGGCGAAGACGTGGTGACGCTCCGCCTGCCGGATGCGGATAACCTGCAACAATCTTCGGACCACGATCGTGGATCGTCATTCTTGGGCCAGGGCAAGCGTCGCCCGGAGCCGGATACCGCCGAGTTCGGAATCATGGCGGCCGCGGCGCTGAATGACGCCGACGTCGCAATCGTCGATTCCGCCGCGCTGAAGGCAGGTTTCGATACCGCCGAAATGCGTCGGCGCTGGCCGGACCTTGTGATCGTCTGTTTCACGACGCTTGGCCTCACCGAACCGGCGGACCTGCCCGAGGACAGTCTCCTGGCGGAGGCGTTCGGGGGATTGGCCACGATGATAGGGGAACCAGGTCGCAAGCCGCTTCAGCTTGGCAACGAACAAGCCTCGTTTGCGGCAAGCTTTGTAGGATTTCTCGGCGTCGTCCTCGCGCTCCGGCGCCGGAACATGGGACATGGCGGAGACGTCGTTGACGTGGCTCTGGCCGACGTGATGGCCTACATTGATTGGAAAAGCGACATTCTGGTCAACCAGACCGGCCAGGCTCCGTCGCGCACGGGCACCTCGGGCGGTGCCTGGCGAATAGTCGATGCGGTCGATGGCAAGGTCGGCATTATTTTCCAGCCCGACCAGTGGGACCTTCTCGTGCGGCTGGTCGGCGACCCGCGCCTTGCCGATCCTGATCTCAAGGATGCTCGAATTCGGCAGGGCAAGGCGGAGAGCTGGTGGCCGGTCATCAGGGAATGGGCCGCAGCCAGGCCGAAGCTTGATATTTATCACCAAGCCCAGGCCCTCGGGTTGCCGTTCGGGTTCGAAGCCAGCGTTGCCGATCTCGTGCAATCGCCGCAGTACCGCGCGCGGGGCTTTGTGCAGCCAGGCGCATCTTCCGCGACCGGACCACTTTTCAGGTCCGATCGCCTGACATGGGACAATCTTCATCCCGCCGCCCCGGAAACCGGTTCGGATGCAGCCCACGCGATCGATCAGGCCAGTTCGGATGCGCCGCTGGCGGGGCTGCGCGTGCTCGACCTTGGCACCATTACCGCAGGCGCAGCCACGGGCCGCCTACTCGCGGATTATGGTGCGTCGGTCATAAAGGTGGAGTCGGGCTCCCGACCCGATCCTTTCCGCCAATGGTCCGGTGGGGGGCCTTTCGAGCCTGGCGAGTCGCCGATGTTCGATTCGAACAATGCGGGGAAACTGGGAATCGACCTTGATCTGACCGACGCCGGGGATCGAAACCACCTCTATGCCCTGGTGCGCGAAGCGCATGTGGTCATTGAGAATTTCCGGGTGGGCGTAACCGAAAAGCTCGGCATTGACCAGGCGACCTTGCGCCACCTGAACCCGCAACTGATCTACCTGTCCTTGTCGAGCCAGGGCCAGTCGGGACCGGAAGCTCGATATCGATCGTACGGATCGACGCTGGACCTGCTGTCCGGCCTGGCCTCCGTCACCGGCTATTCGGGCGGCGGACCGATCTGGTCGTCGGTGGAAGTGAATTATCCAGACCAGCTCGTATCCCTCTTCGGCGCGGGGCTCGTGGCCTATTGCGCATTGCGGGATCGCCACGGCCTGATGCTGGATGTATCGCAGCGCGAAGTTGTGAGCTGGACGCTGAGCAGCCTGCTCGAAGAGTACAAGGCGACCGGCCATGTCGCCGCGCCGCGCGGCAACGAGCGAAACGACTGGCTCCCGCATGACGTGTATCCATGCAAGGGAGACGACAGGTGGATCGCAATCTGCTGTGCCACGGACAAGGAGCGGGCAGCCGTCGCCCGGATTCTGGATCTTCCTGAGGCGGCCGCCCGGCACGGCTGGTGGGCCTCCAACAGAGTTCTTGGGGACACCAGGCTCTCTGATTGGACCCGTGTGCGCGAGCGCGACGACATTGTCCGGCAGCTCGCGACGGCGGGTGTTGCCTGCGCCGCGGTTCATGACGCGAAGGACCGTGTCAACAGCCCGCATTTCTTGAAGCGGCGTGTTTTTCTTTCGGGACCCCCACGCCGAAAGGGCTTTCCTTTCGTCATGCAGGGCTACCAGCCACCCGTGCCCGCCTCGGCGCCGGCGGTGGGCGAACACAATGAATTGTTTGCACACGGGCTTTGGCCCGAGCAGTCGAGGCCCGGGGGGATATCGGGCCGGGAATCGATCATGGGAGCTGAGGTATGACCGACTACAGAGTTGATATGGGCATCGCAAACCGAGTGGCGTTGGTGACCGGTGCAGCGCGCAATATCGGCCGCAGCACCGCCATCGCGCTCGCCAGGGCCGGCGTCCGCGTCGCGGTCGCTGCGCGGACGGATTCGAAGGAACTCAACGACACGGTCAGGGAATGTGCGCAATCCACGCAGGCGATCCCGATCGTCGTGGATCTCGCCGACCCGGATTCCATCGGCGCTGCCGTGGGCCGCGTCGAGCGGGAGCTCGGGCCGGTGGACATTCTGGTCAACAATGCCGCGATCCGCCCAAGGGTGCCCATCGCGAAAATCGATCTTGCCGAATGGGCCAATGTCCTCGACACCAATCTTCGCGCGCCGTTCCTGCTCTGCCAAAGCGTGGTCGAGGGCATGATGGATCGCCGCTGGGGACGAATCGTCAATGTCTCGGGGATCGACGCCATTGCCGGCAGCGTGGACCGTGTTCATGTGACGACGTCGAAAGGCGGTTTGCTGGGGCTCACCGCGGCTCTTGCGCCGCAAGTCGCCAAATATGGCGTAACGGTCAACACGGTTATCCCCGGCGCCATCGACACTGTCAGACATACCCCCGAATGGTATCCCGACACGAAGACATTTCGCGCCGCTTTCACCGACCGCTCCCCGATGGCGCGCTTTGGCATGCCTGACGAAATCGCCAATGCAGTTCTGTTCCTAAGTTCCGTCCTTTCCTCCTATCTTACCGGTCAATCGATCGTCGTCGCGGGAGGTTTTCCGATTGGTCGCCGAAAAGAATCGGAAGCTGAGCCCGAGCTCGATTGGGTAGGCAAGTTCCGCCCCGATCAGGTGGAAGCCCAGTGACCCATATCTACAACAATCCCGACAACTTCGCCGCGGAGGTACTCAATGGCTACGCATCGGCCTATGCGCGCTATGTATCGGCCGTGCCGGCGGCGGGGGTCGTCAACGCCCGCGCCCAACGTGGTCTGACCCGGGTCGTCGTGGGCGGCGGCGGCGGGCACTTCCCATGGAGCGCGGGATTCGTCGGGCCGGGCATGGCCGACGGAGCAGTGATGGGCAATGTGTTCACCTCGCCGTCCGCGGAACAGATTTACCAGGTGATACGCGCCTTACCCGATGCCGCGTCCGTGCTCTTCTGTTACGGCAATTACGCAGGCGACGTGCTTCATTTCAACATGGCGCAGGAACGACTTCGCTCCGAAGGCGTAGACTGCCGCAGCGTGCAGGTAACTGACGACGTGGCGTCGGCTGCGTCGGGAAGCGAAGGCCAGCGGCGCGGGATTGCCGGAAGCATGATCGTCTACAAGATCGCGGGCGCCGCGGCTGCGGCCGGCGGCGATATCGGCAATGTCGAGCGTGCTGCCGGACGGGCCAACGAACGTACGCGGACGTTTGGCGTGGCGTTTTCCGCATGCACCTTCCCCGGTCGCGAAAAGCCGCATTTCGATGTCGCGCCGGGAACATTCGAGCTCGGGCTCGGCATCCATGGCGAACCGGGAGTTCGCAGCGCGGCTCGAATGAGCGCGGCCGAGCTGGCGGGGACACTCGTCGGGGAACTCGTGAAAGAACGACCATCGGATGCATCGGGCCGCGCCGCCATTCTGCTGAACGGATTGGGAGCGACGAGCCAGGACGAACTGCTCGTGCTGTGGAGCGGCATAGCACCCTTGCTGAAGGACGCCGGCATCGACCCCGTCCTTCCGGAAGTGGGTGAATATGTAACCAGCCTCGACATGGCCGGCTGTTCGCTCAGCCTTTGCTGGCTCGATGACGAACTCGAAGATCTATGGCTCGCCCCCGTCGATACCCCGGCGTTCCGGCGTGGTTCTCCTGTCGTCGCATCCGCGGAAACTGACGCTTCCTCTGCTGGCAAGCCGGTGGCAAATGCGCCTCGGGCAACGAAGGGTCCCTCGGTTTCATCGAGCGACGACGCCGGTTCCGATGCGGTTCGCGCTTCGCTCGCGGCCATGCTCGATGCCGTGACAAAGGCAGAAGCCATGCTTGGCGAAATGGACTCCGTTGCAGGCGACGGCGATCATGGGGTCGGCATGACGCGCGGCCTGCGCGCTGCGGTCGATGCTGCCCGAACATCCGGCCGCACGCCGGAACTCCTTCGCGCGGCAGGTGCCGCATGGTCCGACAGGGGCGCCGGTACGAGCGGAGCGCTCTGGGGCCTGCTGCTCAGTTCCATGGGAGACGCGCTCGATGCAAAGACCGTGATCGACGGCGCGGCTCTTTCAAAGGCAATCGCCCACGCTGCCAGACAGGTCCAGCAAGTCGGCAAAGCTGAAATCGGCGACAAGACCATGGTGGATGCATTGGCACCGTTCGTGGAATCGCTTCTCGACGCCATGGGAAAAGGAACTCCGCTCGGCGCGGCATGGCCACAGGCAAGCGCGCTCGCTACGGAAAGGGCCCAAGCGACTGCGAGCTTGCGACCCCGGCTCGGCCGGGCCCGCCCGCTCGCGGAAAGAAGCGTCGGTTCACCCGATCCGGGGGCCGTCTCGATGGCGCTTTGCCTGAGCGCAGTCGCACCGGTTTTGAAGGATTGCAATTAAGCGAACGCGCGGCGCGGTTCTTGTTTCATCGAAGGTCAGGACAATGCCTGCAAGCCGGTCTGGGCTCTGCCGAGGATGAGCGCGTGGATGTCGTGCGTGCCCTCATAGATGTTGACGGTCTCCAGGTTCTGCGCATGGCGCATGACGTGGTAGTCGATGTGGATGCCGTTGCCGCCGTGCATGTCGCGCGCGCGGCTTTTCCATTAAAAAGTGGCTCTGATGCACTATCGAGGCGCTGGCCACGTAACACGGCGCGGACAAGCTTCCGGCTATGCCCGGTTTGCCGGACAATCAGCCGGATTAAGTCGCCTTTCTTCGACAGTTCCCGGATCGCCTCATTCGTCCCCTGGCGACGTAAATACCCCTCGTATTGCAGCCTTTCCGCGCAAGTCAAAAGCTTGGGATCAACGATATTGCTGCCAACCGCCTGCCCGATCTGGCGCATGGATTTGCCGACAGCATCGAGGAATGCCCGACTGGAATTCTCCATCAGGTGCCAACGGTCGGCGACCTGTTCAGCATCAGGCAAGGCCTTCGCGATGGCCTCGCCATAGCCACCACCCCGATCGCGAGCGACGATCGATATATACTGGTGCCGGGCAAGCCATGATCGAGACCTATCCAACGCACGGTCCGGCAATAGGGGGTCGTTTGCGGGAGGGGGGCGAAATCCGACGCTAAGCCGAGAACGCGCTTACCGTAGTCCCTGAGTTCGCCATTCGGACCTACGTAGCGGTAGAGAGTGACGCGCTGCGCCATGGCGGCCTGGGCGAGACGCACCTGTGCTTTGGTCAGGGCGAATTTCCGGCCGCCCTTGCGGCCTCGCGCTCTGGCTGCGGCAAGGCCGGCCATGGTGGGCTCGCGGATCAGATCCCACTCAAAGTCGGCCAAAGTGGCGAAGATACCGAACACCATGCGGCCGGGATGCGGTTGTGGTGTCGATCTGAGCTCCCTTTCCGGTCAGCATACGCGGGCCGATCTTGCGGTCTGACAGATCCTTCACGGTGTTGACCAGATGGGCGAGGGTCGCCGACGAGGCGAACGCGGTGCGCGACACCCTGAAATCCTTTGCCGAAATTGGCGGGGCCCTGGTCGATGCACTGGACGACGGCCAGCCGCTGGACGACGTCATCGCGACCGGATCGGGCTGATGAACGTCATCCTTGCGGAAGGGATCAATCTCGGCCTGCGCAAGATGGCTGACGCCACAAATACCCACACCTTCTGGGAGTTGATCAGCATAGGACGATGGCATGTCGAAGGCGAAGCCTACGATCGGGTGCTGGCCATGGTGGTCTCCCCTCGGATGGGAGCAGATCAATCGCACTGGAGACTATCGCTGGCCAAAGCCTTCGCGTAAGATCTCGCTCCCTCCCGCAAACGACCCCTCTCAGGCCGACCTCGGCGTCATGGCCAATGCCTCCCGCAAACAGGTCAATGCGGCGATGCAGCGTTTCGCCTCCGCTGGCTGGGTGCAATACACATTTCGTTCCATCACCGTGACGATCCCAGGAATGACCGGTCCGCGATCCTGATGCCCGGCCTTGTTGCTTCAGAGCGCTGCCGCAGCCGGTTCGTGCGGCAACGCCTTCCACGAGCCCCGCGCGTTCAGCCACTCGCTGGTTCTGCTGATACCGCCAAAAGCGAATACATGGAGCTGCACGATATTCGAGCCGGGATTGCCGCGCACGAACTCTTCCACGGGTTCCACCACGAGTTCGGGAGAATGGACGGTGGTCAGGGCCGCCAGCGAGCCGGCGCGCTTGCGCAAGAGGCCGATCGAATTGCCGACGCCGCATGTGATCGCATATTTGATCAGTGTGGTCAATTTTGCCGGACCGGCCACGCCGAAATGCACCGGAAGATCGATGCCGTGATCTTCCAGTCCTTGCGCCCACCGCACGAATCCAGCGCCGTCGAAGCCGAACTGGGTTACTATGCGAAGCCTCGCATCCGTTCGTTTGGCGAACTCGGCCTTCAGCCGCAGCGCCTCGTTGGCTGTCGCCTCCGAGAAATCGGGGCTTCCCTCGGGATGGCCTCCCACGCCGATGTCGGTGACGCCGCATTGGTCGAGCAGGCCGGTTTCGAGCACGTCCATCGTCGAGGAGAACGCGCCGGCCGGTCGCGACAAACCTCCCGCGATCACCAGCATATCGCGCACGCCGGCACCTTGCGTCAGCGCCTTGATCCGGGACTCCAGCTGCGCCTGCGTGGCAAAGCGGCGCGCGGCAAGGTGGGGGACGGGCCTGTAGCCGAGATCGGACAGGCGCTTTGCGCCGCTGACCAGCAACCGATCCGAATCGTTGCCCAAATCCGGTATGTAAACCCTGATGCCGCTCGGAAATAGGCCCGGCAATTCAGCCGACTCGGCAGCCTGCCGCGCGCTGACCTCGATCGAGGCGTGAAGCCGGCCGCCCCGCACACCGTTGAAGTCGCTTACGTTTTCCATATTGTTCATGCGAACACCACGGTCTTGGCGTGGTTGATCATGACGCGGTCTTCGAGATGAAGCGCAATCGCGCGGGCCAGCACCCTTCGCTCGATGTCCCGGCCCTTGCGGATCATGTCTTCCGGCGTGTCGCGGTGCGTTATGTGCTCGACATCCTGAACGATAATCGGGCCTTCATCGAGATTCGGAGTGACGTAGTGAGCGCTCGCCCCGATCATCTTCACCCCGCGCTCATAGGCCTGATGGTAGGGCTTCGCCCCCTTGAAGCCGGGCAGGAAGGAATGGTGAATATTTATGCACCGCCCCGACAGATACCGCGAAAAATCATCCGAGAGGACCTGCATGTAGCGCGCCAGAACCACCAGCTCCGCGCCGGTCGCATCGACGATCTCTCTGACCTGCGCCTCCTGCCGGAGCTTGGTTTCCCTGCTGATCGGCAGGTGGTGGTAGGGAATGTCGGGATCGGGCTGCGCCTTCAGCATTTCCTTCGGGTGATTGGAAACGATACCGACGCAGTCGACGGGAAGCTCACCGATGCGCGTTCGGTACAGAAGGTCCACCAGGCAGTGGTCGAACATCGAAACCAGAAACAGCGCTTTGCGCCTCGTGCCGTGCGGATTCAGCTTCCATTCGAAGCCGAAAGCGAAGGCATGGGTTTGAAAGCGCGCCCGGAACTCGTCGCCGCCGCCCGGCAGCAAAAACGCCACGCGCATGAAGAACAGGCCGGTATGCGGATCGTCGAATTGCGCGGCCTCGGTTATGTCGCCCCCGTTCGCCGCGATTTCCGACGCGACGCAGGCGACGATACCGGGTCTGTTTCGACATTTGAGCGTCAGGATGAAAGCGGGCAATTTCGATCTCCGGGAATAGGCGTCGGCGTCCTGCGCACGGAGATCCGGGCACCGGCCAAGTGCGACACCGTCGCTTGCAAAAAAGGTGCCTTCGCCCCGGCAGCTTGAACCGGTCGGGGCGTTGCCGGGCGTGGTGGTCCCGCCGGGCTAGAGTGTTTCCTTTCGCGCGGGCGTGAGGACGAAATCGTAGCGAAGCGCCGACATGTCCTGCTCGATCACGTTTCCCCGCGCCGTCCTGCCCGCTTCCTGCGGCGTCAGGCTCGCGATGAGCTCGTCCTTGACGCCGAACACGACATCGGAGTCGAGATAGGGGTCGCCGGAGAGGAAGACGTGCGTAACCAAAGTCTCAAAGCCGGGCGCCGCTATCATGAAGTGCACATGTGCCGGCCGGTACGGATGGCGGCCCTGCGCCTTCAGCATGTCCCCCACAGGTCCGTCATCGGGAATTGGGTAGAAGTTCGGCACGATGCTTCTGAACCAGAACCGGCCACCGCCATCCGTGCGAAAGCGGGCGCGGCCGGTGAGGCTTTCAAGCCCGTCCGCGTGCTGAATATCGTAATATCCGTCTCCGTCCGAATGCCACACATCGACAATCGCGCCAGCCAAAGCATTGCCGCTGGGGTCACATACGCTGCCCTCGCACAGCATCGGCGCACCGTCGAGTCCTTCCGAAATGAACGCACCCAGCGGCTGCTCGGCTACGTTGGCGACATAGAACGGTCCTAGAACGGTCGTCGCGGTCGCTTCGGATGCGCCGCGATGATTGATCGCATCGACCAGCATGGAGACGCCGAGCGTGTCCGAAAGCAGGATGAACTCCTGCCGCGTTTCGGAACACATGCCGCCGACGCGGGTCAGAAAATCGATGCCCTGCCGCCATTCTTCCTCGGTGGGTTCCACCTCCCTGACGAAGGCATGCAGATGGCGCACGAGCGCGTCGCTGATCGTCCGTGCCCGGTCGTTCGAAGCCCCGGCGACACGCCGCAGAACGGCCTCGGTGATGCTGGTTTCGTCTAAATTCCGCGATACTGGGTTCATGTTCGAATCTCGCCCTTATGCCTGCACCGTCACGCCAGGCGGAACCAGATATTATCGAGAGCCGGCTTGCCGGCTTCGTTGACGAGCGAGCACGACCACATGTTGCTGTCCTCAGGCGACTTCCAGAATCCCGCGGTGAGGACATCGCCCGGATAGACCAGCGTGCGAAAACGTGCGCCAAAACCCGATACGATCTTGCCCGGCGCTTCCTTCTCGAAGAACTTTACAGCCACACGGCCGAGATTGAGCTGCGTGACCGGACCGTGGATCGGCGTGCTCGGATACCCCCGCGCCGCGGCGGTCGCCGGATCGACATGGAAAGCCTCGCCCGCGATCAGGTTGTTCTGCAACGAAAGGGAGAGGCGATAGATCAGGTGAGCGCGGGGGTCGATCTGGAACGTCACCTCGTAGTCGGGCTTGGTCGTCGGGTGAGCGCTGCCGTGGCGGTAGCCGACATCCCCCAATGTCTCGCGCTCTCCCTGCGTCACGGCGAACTGGAAGCAATGGCGGCTTTCCATCACCGTCTCGCCGTCGACGCGACTGATCTGCTCCACCCAGACATGCAGGAACGTTTCCTTGAAATCGAGGCCGATGATCCGCATGGTCGAAGTCATCGTTCCCCCTAGACCGATCGGGCGCAGGAGGTCGTATTCCATGCCGAGATAGAGCGAAGGCGTCGGCAGATCGATCCCGCGATTGGTCGCTCTGATCCACGCGCCGGCCACGGAAACCGCGAATGTCGGCAAGACGCGCAATCCCCTGCCCTCAAAGACGTATTCCAGGTCTTCGGCTCCACAGCCGCCGACCAGATTGGCAAGGATCACGTCCTTCAGGGTCCAAGGCGACTCGATGAGGCCGAGTTCGCGACCGAGCAGCGCATGGCCCTTGTTGCGAATACCCATATCGATGCGTTCATTCATCTGCTTGTTCCTTGACGTCGAGCCAGGCCCGCGACGCGGATCAGGCTGCGTTGGCCGTTTCCCGCGGGAGATCCTGCAGGCGAGGCAGGACTTCCTTCGCGAACAGCTTGAGGTGGCTCTTGGTCGCCGCGTTGGACAGGAAGCCGGCCTGACCCATCGCGATGAGATGACCGAACCCTCCGACATGGAGATAGAACTTTTTGATCTGCTCGAAGACCTGATCGGGCGTGCCGCAGAACAGGATGCCGCGCTTCACCAGTTCATCGACGGTGAGAACGTCCGGCCGGTTGCCGGTCTTCCCCGTTTTCAGCGCCATGGCGTTGGCCTGCGGCGACACATAGCCGGGCGGGTTGCGGTAGTGCAGCGGCACCTTGTTGTGCTCGTAGTACCAGAGAAGCTGCTTGCCGCCCTCGCGGGCTGCTTCTTCCGTCTCGGCGACATGGACCAGCCCGGCATAGCCGATCTGTTCGATCGGGCAATGACCGGTGCGCCCTCCCTTCGCCCAGCCCTCGCGATAGGCCGTGAAGACGGCGGGCGTGTCGGCATATCCGGTGTTGAAGGTGCCGAGGCTGTAGCCTTTCTCGCCTATTGTTTTCGCGCTGCCGGGGCTGGTGGCCGAGACCCAGATCGGCGGATGCGGATCCTGATATGGCCGCGGCCAGATGTTGACGCAGCGATGATGAAAATAACGGCCCTCGAAGGTGAACGGACCGTCATGTGAGATCCATGCCTTCTTGATCAGGTCCAGCGCTTCCCACATACGCTCGTTCATGCGCACGGGGTTGCTGTTTGCCGGTGCCACCTCGTAGGGAACGCCCTTCACGAAGCCGCACTCGAGGCGCCCTTCAGAGTAGACGTCGATCATCGCCATTTCCTCCGCCACCCGGACCGGCTGGCGCCGGTTGGCGATCGGATTGCCGAGCATAAGGATTCGCGCCTTTGTTGTATTGCGGGCGAGCACCGCGGCCAGCAGCGGCGACGCCGGAGTCGTGCAGGTCGGCGTCTGGTGATGCTCGTTGATCATCAGGTCGAGGCCGTTCTCATCGGCACAAGCCCACTCGTCGATGCGCCACTTGAGCAGCTCGGCGCCTTTCTTCGGATCGTAATATGAATTCGGCAATGAGACACGCAGCGAATCGTAGGTGTCTTCCGCTGGGAGGTACGGGTACGCGCCCTCACTGAAATGATAGACTCTCATGCCATTGCCTCCTGCTTGCCAGCGAATTCCACGATCTGATCTGCCAATCGGACGGCCTGCTCTTCATCCGGCAGATGGCCGGCTCCCGCGATCTCGACAATGCGGGCGCCGGGAATGCGATCCGAGAAGGCCCGCGCATAGTCGTCCGAGACCAGCTCGTCGGATGCCCCGCGCACGACGAGCGCGGGCGCCTCGATATGCCGGAGCCTGTCCTTCAGTTTCGGATTATGCATGTAAGGCTCCCAGGTAATCAGCGCGAGCGTCTCGCGCCGGCGCGCCACGGCCAGAAGCTCGCGGTCCTCGAACGCCTCGGGATTGAAGTCGTGCCGGGCCGGATCATGGTAGATCCTGCGGCGCAGCTCCGCTTCTGTGATCGCGAAGATATCAGGTATGTCGAGCCGGTCGACAGGCCCGACCTTGATCCCAACCGGCGAGACGAGAATCAAACGATCCACCACCCCGATCAGCTTGCTGGCCAGTTCCGCGGCGATCCAGCCACCGACGGAGACGCCGACGAGGATGACATGGTTCGGCCGAAGCTTGCGCAGCAGTGCGATGTAGAGGTGGACGATGTCGTCGATGGAATCCATCTCCAAAGGCATGTCGGCGTCGCCGAAGCCCGGATGAACCGGCGCGATGACGCGGAAATGAGCGGCCAGTGCTTCGAGCGCATCCCGCGATGCCTCCAGGCCGTTGATGCCGTGCAGATAAAGGAGCGTCGGTCCTTCACCGCCCTGCAGATAATCCAGTTCGATGTTTCCTATCGAGATCTTGCTGTGCTGCATTGAGGTCTTGTCTGTCACTGCCGTCACCGATTGCCGTTAAGTTGTCGTGCCTATGGATAAGGAAAGCCGGAAAATGGCTCACTGCATGGCTTCCTGTGCTGCGCTCTCTCGATCTTGTGCCGAGGCCTGCCCATCACCAGCCTTTCTCGCCGGCCGCAGCCGCTTCAGCAAAAGCTCGTTGTGCTGCCCGAGCAGGGGAGACGGCTTCCATTTCGCGTTCCGCGATGTTTCGAAGTCGAAAGGCAGGCCGTGATATTTGTAGATGCCGACCTCGGGCTGATCGACCTCGAAGATGAAGCCGGTCGCGTTCAGATGAGGGTCATTGAAGACATCCTCGCCGGAGCAGACCGGTGCGGCGGGAACCTTTGCCTGTTGCAAAGCCGTCGCCAGCTCATGCTTGTCGTGCTGGATGGTGTGTTTCTCCAGTTCCGCGCGCAGCGCGCTCCGGTGGAGGAGCCGTTCGGCCCTGGAGGCAAAACGCTGATCGTCCAGCAGCGATGTCGCGCCCAGCACCGTGACCAGAGAATGCCATTGCTTTTCGTCGAAGGCGGCGATGGCGATCCATTGGTTCTCGTCGCCCTGCGTGCGGAACGCGTCATGCGGCGCGGCATCGGCGATAGAATTGCCCTGCGGCAGCGGGTTGACGCCTTTGTCTATCGCCTCCAGCAGCCACTCGCCGTCATATTGCATCAGGCCCTCGCGCTGGGCGAGTTCGACCCGCTGTCCGCCGAAACCCTGTTCGCGCGCGAACAAGGCCGTCATCACGGCCGAAAGCCCGTTGAGCGCTCCGATCGGATCGGCATAGGCCGATCCGCTGCGGCAGGGAACGCCGTCGCCATAGCCGCTCAGCGCGGTGAAACCCGCCAGCGCTTCCATGGTCGGGCCGACGCCTGAGGCGCGCGCAAGCGGGCTGTCGCCTTTGCCGTAGGCCGGCATCTCCAGGAATATGATGTCGGGCCGCGCCTTCTGGAAATCGGCATAGCCGATGCCGAGCCGGTCAAGCACACCCACCCTGAAATTCGAGATCACCACATCGGCTTGCAGGCCGAGGATAATATCGCGCGCCGCGGGTGCCTTGAGGTCGAGGTCGAGACTGAGCTTGTTGTGGTTCTGGCTGTTGTACCAGACGTTGCGGTTGTACGGACGCTCTCCTTCGATGCCGTCGGGATAGCGAATGCGCTCGCCGCCGGTTATGACACCGCGCCACGTATCCATTCGGTCCAGCGACTCGACCTTGATCACCTCGGCGCCGAGATGCGCCAGCATCCGTCCGAGCATCGGTCCGGCCCAGGCGGCGGTGAACTCCAGGACGCGCTTGCCCGCGAGAGGCGCACCGCCCATCACCGGCGCGGCATGTTCGACGGTCTTCGCCCCACGCACCGGCCATTCCGGCGCATCAATCGATCCGACCGCACCCGGAACATGACGGGGGGCAAGGCGCGGCGTCTTTTCCATGCGGAAGGGAGCACCCAGCGCGATGCGCGGACCTTCGGCCGTCTGAACGGTCTGCCAATAGTTTCGCGAGGCCAGATGCGGGCAGGCATACACTTCCGTCGGCGAAAGCACCCGCGACGCGTTCGCGCCCGAACTCTCGATCTTTTCCACGACCTCGTCCACGCTCATCTGCTTGAAGCGCGGTGCGAGCCGCCGGTATGCCTCCTGCCAGTTGCGCATCAAGAGGTCGGGCGTCGCGAACAGCGGCTCGACCTTGAGGTCCTCGAAACCGAGAGCCGAACAGAATGCGCGCCAACGGCGCCCGCCGCAGAAAATGACGAACCATCCGTCGTTCGCCGAAAATACGTCGCAGGCGCCGGGATACTCGCCGCGCGCCGGATAGGAACCGTTGTAGGAGAACTGTGCGACGAGGTTCTGCGACATCGAGGTCGAGGTCTGGTGGACATCGACCGTGACGATCTCTCCTTCGCCAGTACGCTTCCTCGCGATCAGCGCCGCCAGCGTGGCGGAATAGGCAGCCGCGCCCGTGCCGTAGTAGGCGCGGTAGCCGAAACCGTATAGAGGTTCAGCCGGAGGCCGGCCGGTCATATACATCAGCCCGCCCAGCGCCTGGTGGACCATCTCCGATCCGACCCAGTCCCGATACGGGCCGTCCTCGGAAAAATCGGGCGTCGCGCAGATAACGAGACGACGGTTCGCGGCGCGCAGCCGGCGCGCAAGCTGAGGATCGGTTGTCAAGACCACATCCGCATCCGAAGTCATCCGCTTGAGGCTTTCCATGCCCTCTGCGGTATCGATGTCCAAAGTCGCGGTGCGCTTGCCGAGGTTCAGGTGCCAGAACAGCAATGACTCTCCGCCATCCGCTCGAAACGGCGGCTGCCTGCGTATTGGCGACCCGGACGACGGCTCGACCAAAACGACGTCGGCGCCATAATCCGCGAACAGCCTCGCAGCGTACTGCCCAGCCACCGACGTGCTGAGGTCGACGACCCGAAGCCCCGCCAGAGCTGCCTGATGTCCTGTGGGTTCCTCCAACGTACTCCTCCCAAGCGAGACGCTGTTAGCTAAGGCCCGCCAAGGCGAGCATCTAGATAACATGTTAAATATATTTTCCGGCCACCGTCAACCCTGCATGTCGCCTTCCGGACGAGTTGGACAAGGTTGAGCCGAACGGCTGCGGCAGAAAGAAACCCGCGACGGCAATTCGCCGTCACGGGCTGATCAGGTCGTCGGCAACACGTCAGGAAAACGCTACTGCTGAAGGCCGCCGATGGCCTGGCTCATCTTCTTCAGAAGGTCGCGGCCGCGTTCGATGTCGGTCGATTCGACCACGATCTGGATGCCCTTGTCCTGCATCTCCCGACCGCGTTCGGTGGGCGTCGAGCCAGTAAGAATTCCGGACTTTTCCCAATCGTAGTAGATCTGCTGACCCACCTTTGTCGTCCAGAAATAGGCGTAGAGCTTAGCAGCGTTTGGGTGGGGCGCGCCCTTGATTGGAATTGTAGCAATCAACGCTGCGGGGATCGGCCCGACGCGTGCCCAGGCGAGGGGTGCGCCCTGGCTGGCCATCCTGTCGCTCAGGCTGCCCTGCGCGCCGACAGCGATATAGGCCTGACCGGAAGCAACAGCATCACGCGTCGGACCTCCGCCCTTTGAAATGATGGGCTCGTTGGCCATCAGCTTCTTGACATAGTCCAGCGTCTTTTCCTCACCCCATTCCTGGGCGAGGATCTGGAAGTTGAAACCGCGAGCTTCCAGCACGATCTTGCCTTTCCATTTTGGGTCCAGCAACGAATCCCAGGAAGTTATCTCCTCGGGCTTCACGAGATCGGTGTTGTACACGATCGGATAGTCGTATTGGCCGATCAACAACGCCCGGCCATCGAAAAGGACACGATCTGGATCAGCGTTGAAGACTTTCACCCAGTCGTAAGGCTCGGTCAGGCCGCGGTCGTTAAGGAGCGGGATATAGGAAACGTTGCTGTGGTCGATGATATCGACTGACAACTTGCCAGCCTGCTGCTCAGTGATCGCGCGCTCAATCGCGGGAGCGGGCTGAATCTTGAAGGATTCGACCTCAATCCCGGGGAATTGCTTCGCGAACTCTGCGGCCACCAAAGCGTGGAATTCCGGGTCGTGTGCTGTCCAGAGAACAACCTTTCCTTCCTTCTTGGCCGCCTCGTAAATGCTCTCCACGGTGTCCTCGGCATATGCGGCGGCTGTAAGACCGCCGAATGCCAACAAAGTGGCACATGCCAGACTAAATTTTCGAAAGATACTCATAGAAAAACTTCCTCCCAGATGTCTCTGTTTCCCGTCGTTTGAAGCCCTATCCGCCTGGACGTTCGGCGATCTCGTGCAAATCTCCTCCGCACGAACTGGTCTCAAGTCCAAGAGATAACTGTTTAACATGTTTAACTAATCGGAGCAACGAGGATAGAAGCCCGAACAAGCTTCGCGCCTGCTTTCCCCGGAACTACGACCAATGGCGTTTCATTGCGGCGTGCCGAACTCCAGAGTGAAGAGGTCCAGCATCGCAGACCATGATCGCCGCTCGGCGTTCTCGTCATATCTCGAGATTTCGTTGGGTTGAGCGCCGCGATTGGTGAAGCCGTGCCGCACGCCGCCATAGACCTGGACCTGCCAGTCGATTTTGGTCTGCCGCATTTCGCTTTCGAATGTGGCGACCTGTTCCGGCGGAACGAGGGGATCGTCCGCGCCGGTGCAGACCAGCACCCTGCCCTTGATGTTATGAACATCGTCAGGGTTCTTGTTTTCGATCAGGCCATGAAACGCCACGGTCGCGCGCACTGGCGCGCCGCTGCGGGCGAGTTCGAGCACGGCAAGGCCGCCGAAGCAGAACCCGATGGCCGCGACCTTGCCCGGGTCTACCTGCGAGCGCGCCGTCATGGTGTCGAGCGCGGCCTTCACCTTGCGGCGCAGCAGGTTCGGATCAGCCCTCAGCGGATTGATCAGCGATTCCACCTCTTCCATGCCCACGGCCTGCTTCCTTCCGCCATAAGGATCCATGGCGAAGGCAAAATAGCCCTGCTCGGCGAGCAGCCGCGCCCGCCAAAGCGTCCGGTCATTCAGACCGGGTCCGGGCGGAGCGACGAGGATCGACGCCTTGGGAGCTGAAGCTTCAGGGTAAGCCGCATAACCCAACGCCGGTAAATCCGTCCCGGTATCGTACTCGATGTCAACCGTTGCTATCTGTCCATTCATAAGAAAAACCCTTTAACATGTTATGCATTAGGCCAAAATGCGACGCCCTATCATTTGGTGACAGGCAGAAAGGCGATGCACGAACCCGGGTCCACCGTGAACGTGATCTCGGCATCCGGGCCGATGCTGAACGATGCGGGGACCTCGAAGCGCAAGGCGATATTGTCGCGCATGGCGAGGATCTGCCTCGTTTCACCCAGGAATGAAACCTGCGTCACCGTTGCCGTGCCTGCATTGCTGGCGGGCGCCGCGCCGGCGGAAATGCGCGCATTGTGCTGCCGGAAAAACAGCCTGCCTTCGGCCGTCTCACCCGCCCGCACGGTTGCGCGGAACTTTCCGAAGGGCGTGTCGACGTCGATCATGTCGCCGTCCTTGTGCGAGCCCGCCGCGACACAAGGAATAAAGTTAGCCGAACCGAGAAACTCCGCGGTGAACGGATGCCGGGGCGACTGATAGATCGTCTCCGGCCGGCCTTCTTCGACGATCAAGCCCTTGCGCATCAGACCTATGCGGTCCGACAGCGCCAGCGCTTCGTGCTGGTCGTGCGTGACGTAGATCATGGTCCGGCGCAGCTTGCGCTGGAGCGAGGTCAGTTCCTCCCGCATCTGCTCCCGGAGCTTGGCGTCGAGGTTCGACAGCGGCTCGTCGAGCAGAAGAATTTCTGACTCGCCGACGATGGCGCGGGCGAGCGCCACGCGCTGCTGCTGGCCGCCGCTGAGATTTGGCGCGGGCCTGTCCCAGAACTCGGACAAGCCGACCGTTTCTAGCGCAACGCCCACCCTTCTGCGTATCTCGGTTGACGTAAGGCCGCGCCCCAGCAGCGGATAGGTCACGTTTCCCGACACCGTCATATGCGGCCACACCGCATATGACTGGAACACCATGCCCAGGTTTCGCCGGTCGGGTGAGACATTGATGTTCTCACGATCCGAGAATACCACCTTGTCGCCCAGTACGATCCGACCCCGGTCAGGATTGTCCAGGCCGGCAACGGAACGCAGCGACGTGGTCTTTCCGCAACCGCTCGGTCCGAGCAGCGTATAGACCTCGCCGGAATGCACATTGAAGCTGACATCGCGCAGAATTGCGGATTTGTTGTCGTAGCTCTTGTGCAAATTATCAGCCACTATCATCGAGCACTTCCCCAACCAGTTCTCGCCGCGCCGCTCGCAGCGACGACCTGCCTTTTCAATATGCGAAGCCCCAATGCACCGATCCGAATGGTCGAGAGCAGAATAAACAGCAAGACGATCGTCATGACGCCGGTCGCGCTTGCCTCGGGAATGCGTCCGGCATCCCACTGAAGCCAGATCTTCGTCGAGATGACCTGCGTGCTTATGGAATAGAGCATAAGGGTCAGCCCAAGTTCCCGGATGACCTGCACCGAGACCCAAATAAAGCAGCCCACCAAGGACGGCGCGATAAGGGGCAGAATAATCCGCAGATAGGTCCGCCGGGCGCCGCCTCCGGATATGAGGGAGGCTTCCTCCAGCTCGGGCGATATCTGGCGCTGGCCCGCGATCACCATTCCGACCGAGTAGGCCAGGTATTTCGTGACCATGCCGATCCAAAGAAGCCAAAGCGTTCCGTATATTGCAAACGGCAAAGAGATATAGACAAACACCAGCGAAAGTCCGACTACGACGCTTGGAAAGGACTGCGGAAGAAAAGCGAGCGTAGTCAAAGTCCTGCGAAGTCTCGGCGTTGCGGAGCCCCTGACGATCTGCCACGCAACTGCCGCAGCCAACACGGTCGCCGTGCCCGCCGCGCCGATAACCAGCAAGAGCGTGTTGTTCAGAATCTGCGGCAATACCGGATCCGCGAAAACGGCCCTGTAAGCGTCAAAATTCAGCCTGGAAAGGGACGCAAGAGACGGCGGCGAGTAGAAGCGGTTCAGGCTCCGCCATACCAGCATGAAAAGCGGCAGGGCGACTGCGACGAAGAGAAAGGCCGTTGCAATCAAGGTGTGCGGCAACTTCCATGCATCGAGCCTTACGCGCCGCTGCTGGAACCCTTTTCCGGTGATGCTCGTGAAGTTGCGCGGGTTACGTGTCTGCCAGTGATAAACGGAAATCAGCGCAAAGGTAACCGCTAGCAACATCACGGCCAGCGCGCTGGACAGGCCGTAGTTCGGCAACTGGCCGCCTTCGGGACGGGTGTTCCAGTAGATGTAGGTGCTTGCGACCTGAATCTTGGATGTCATGCCCAACGTCACCGGAATCTCGAAGGTTTCAAGCGACACCACGGTGAAGAAGAGTACGGCTGCCAGTAGTGCCGGCTTGAGCATCGGGATCGTCACCCGCAAAACGGTCTGCAACTTCCGCCGGCCGGCCACGAAGCTCTGCTCTTCCCAGGACGGATCGAGGTTACGAAACGATATGGCGATCAGAAGATAGGCGTGGGACGCCAGGAGAAAGCCCTGGATCAGCACCATCGCGGTCATCGAATAGAGGTTCGGAACAAGAAAATCGAGACCGATGCGCCGCATGGCGAGAACCACGAGGCCATTGTTCGGCGCGAGCAATTGCGTCCACGACATCGCATAGATCATGCTCGGTATGACCATCGGAATTAGCATGGCTACGAAGAACAGCCGGCGGAACCAGATGTCCGTTCTCTCGATCAGCCAAGCGAAATAGATAGCAACTCCTATGCCTATGGCTGTCGAGCCGACGGTGAAGATCAGCGTATTGAGAACAACCGTGCGGAAGGTATCGCCTGAAACGACCGCCCAGTAATTGTTCAGCGTAAGGCTGGTGGACTCGAAAGGAAGCTTGTTGGGATCGGACCCGAAGCTGCTGTAGAGCAGCATGATCAACGGCGCAGCCACGATCCAGACGACGATCGCGAGGATGACGATAAACAGCAGGCTGGGAAGCGATCGTTCGCTGCGGCCGGACGCCGCGACACCGGTTCCCGCTGCGCCGGCGGCCATGGACATCGTCATGGCTTCAAACCCCGGCTGTGGACCAATCCTTGTGACCTGCCCGAACCCTCCCCGGCGGCAGCCTCTGTCGACACATCGATGTGCCCATCTGACCTCTCACGGTCGATCGAAGAACCGCCCCATATATATGGACTTGCGTTCCTTGCAGGTCCTGGCATCGCTTTCCTCCTCCCAGAGTTAAGGTGCTCGCAGCCCTTACCGATAGACAGCCACACAATTTCCCAATACACGAGAAAAATGTCGCATTACCTTACTATTTTTTTCATTCGTTCCAATTTTCCTGTCGTGACGAAAAGGCACCGGCAGGGCGACTCGGGAAATCCAGTGCTCAAGACACTTCCCTCGCGTCTTCCATTGGAAAGTTGGGATCGACGTCCCGGACCGCCTTGTAGATCCGCTTCGGACAACGTTTGAGAATGACCATGGACGCTCAACCCCCTGCCAATCCCGCGCAGGTAGACGGACTTCCATTCCCTCGCCGCGTGCGGGCCGTGGCATCGCTGCTGATTTGCATCGTCACACTGGTGACCGGCGGCGCGATGGCCACGGTCGGCCTGCCGACGATGGCGCGAGAATTCAACACGGAGCCCGCGGCAGCGATCTGGCTGGTGAACGGGTTTCAGATCGCCCTCGTTATCTGTCTGCTGCCGGCGGCAGCGGCCGGAGTTCGCATCGGGCAGAGGGCGCTGTTTCAGATCGGCCTTATTGTGTTCCTCATCGCCGCGGGTTGCTCCGCCCTGTCGAGCTCGATCGGCTGGCTGACCGCCAGCCGCATCCTTCAAGGTATGGGATCGGCTGCCGTTCTGAGCGTCACCGCAGCGCTGGTGCGTCATACCTATCCGAGCAAGAACATCAGCGCGGCTGTTGCGATTAATGCCTTCACCGTCGCGCTCTCGTCGGGCATCGGGCCGATCGCCGGCTCGTTCATTCTCACCTGGGCATCCTGGCCCTGGTTGTTCGCCGCCAGCATTCCTCCGGGCCTGGTCGGCCTCGCCTGCTCGATATCGCTGCCCGACAACACGCCTCGCAAGGCGCCCTTTGATTCGCGCGGCGCGATTTTGGCTGGCTTGACCTTCGGGTTGTTCGTGATCGGAATGGAACAATTGGGAATGCGGCCGCAGCTTGCCACCGGAACCCTGGTGATCTCGCTGGCGTCCGGCATATTGCTGCTGCGTCATACGAAAAACCGGTCTCATCCGATTCTGCCTCTCGACCTGTTGACCATGCCGCGACTTGCCTTCGCGTCCTCGTCGTCGGTGCTTTGCTTCGCGGCCAACACGATGGTGCTGACCGCCCTGCCGTTCCACCTGATCGACGACCTCAGCGTTTCCCAGCTGGATGCCGGCTTCCTGCTTTCGATCTGGCCGTTCGCGCTCGCACCCGCCGCAGTAGCGACCGGCTGGCTTTTGACCAGGATGCGGGAAGAGGTGCTGTGCCTTATCGGCTCGTCCGCAATGGCCATCGGTATGTTCATCATGGTGTTCGCGCCGGTCGGCGCGGAGCTGCCCGGAATTATCTTTGGGGCGGCGTTTGCGGGGCTGGGGTTCGCATTGTTCCAGTCTCCCAACAACAAGATGATGATCCTGTCGGTGCCGCTTGAGCGCAGCGGAGGTGCGAGCGTGATCCAGGCCATGTCTCGGGAATTTGGAATCGCTATCGGTGCCGGCATGCTGGGCTTGATCTTCAATCTCGCCACCGGAGCATCTTCGTATGGCATTTTGATCGGGGCGCTGCTTGCGACGATGACCTCGGCTTTGAGTGCATTCAGGCTGCGCGCGCGCGACCGATAGGGCAGGATGGCGACCGCCTGTCGGCGCGCGCGATCAGATGCGACCTTGGTCGCTGCCACTTGTTTGCCTTCGCGAGCTGAACTACCAAGACCCGATGCCGGCACTGCGGCGGCATCGATCTGCAGGCGCATCGGCGGGAGAAGGGCGGGTGGCAGGGCATGTCTGACGAAAGAATTGACGGGGCAACCAAACATGCTGCGACGGCGCATACAAGCGCGAGAAACGTTCCCCTGTCTCTGACCATGTCGCTGCTGCGCGCGCGCGAAGCCATCATGCGTCATTTTCGCCCTGCCTTCCGCCATTTCGGCATAACCGAACAGCAATGGCGCATCCTGCGGGCGCTCGTGATCGTCGACACGATCGAGATCGACGAGCTGGCGGAAGTGACGTTCCTGCTGCGGCCGTCGCTCTCGCGTATCCTCAGGGACCTGCACGATGGAGGGCTGATCATCCGCCAGACATCCGACGTCGACCTGAGGCGCGGTCTCGTCTCCCTCAGCCCGGCCGGGCGCAGGCTGATCGCCGAGGCGGGAGCCTATGCCGACGTGCTCTATGGCGAGGTGGTGGCGCGATACGGGCCGGACAAAACCGCGGCGCTGCGGGAGATGCTTCGCGAACTCGAAGAACGGCTCGAAGAGCCGCTCAACGCCATCTCCGCAAGCGAATTCTCGGATCGGACCGCAAAGGCCAAGCGCCCCCGAGGCAGGCCGAGAAACGATGCAGCTGAGGAATAGGCGCATTGGCTACAGCCCGTGAAAACCGGCGCGGGCCTTGTAATATTCCCAAGCCCTGGCCATCGCGACATCGCCCATATGCAAGTCTGCCGTCAGCCTGACCTCTTCGGGCGTGAGGTAGGTCGGGGTGCCATGCCGCAGCGCTTCGAGAAGAATCCTGGCATTGTCCGAGAGATAAATCGAAATAAAGCACACCCTCGACAGGCTTGCGGCAGCGCAAACCGAACCGTGCCCGCGCAGGAGGACCGAGGACCCCGCCCCCAGCGCCTTGGCCAGCGAGTGGCCCTTGGGAAGGTCGTCGACCAGCATCCTTGTATCGCCGAACTCGTCCCGGCTATCCCATTTGGGAACTTCGTTCCCGATGACGGAGGCAATGTGGAGGACCGGCTTCAGCGGAATATTCAGGACCGTGAACGGAATGACCGGGCGCGCATGATGGTGGGCGACGGCGTTCACTTCGGGCCGGGCCATGTAGATGGCGCCGTGAATCGCTCGCTCGGAATAAAGACCGCGATTCGGCGCGGTGACGGGGTCGCCCTCAAGCGTAAATTCCACGATGTCTTCCGCGCAGACCAGCTCCGGACTGCGCGCGCGGGACAGGAAATAGCGCCCGGGATCGGTCGGGTGCCTGACGCTGATATGGCCGAAATCGTCGATCACGCCTTCATGCGCGAGCACACGGTTGGCGATGACCAGTTCTCGGATGACATGCTGCACAGCATCAGACCAGGACATGCGATTTCTCCCTTGCCGAGACCGTGCTCATGCGCGCGAACTGCACGACTTGCCGTCCGACCGTCTCCAGCTGAAACTTGGCGGAAAGGTCCAGGCAATTGCCGTGATCGTCGAACAATTTGGTTGATGTGTTAAGCATCGCTCCGAGCGGTGTCGGCCAGCCGCGCAGAGCATGTGCGATCGACCTGATTGCCGCCAGCGTCTGGCCGGCCGCCTGCCAGCCGCCCGCGCAGGCGATGCATCCGACCGCGATCCCGTCGAAATAAGGGCGCGGATCGTTTCGCAGGTCTTCCGTATAGTCCAGCGCATTCTTGACCAGCCCGGAGATCGAGCCGTGATAGGCCGGCGAAGAGACTATAATGCCGTTGCAAAGGCGGAACGCATCGATCAGCCGTTTTGCTTCGTCGGCGCGCTCGCTCGCCTCTGGCAAGTACATTGGCAATACGAGCTGGGGGCCGCTCAGCATCATCACTTTCGCACCTTCCTCCCGCGCAGCCGCGAGGCTGACGGCGAGCGCGCGTTCAGACGACGACCCTGCGCGCGGGGTCCCGCCAATGCCAAGAATTAGAGGTTGCTTCTCAGTCACGGCTGTCCCTCGATGCGACCTTGACCCGCGGATTTGCCGGGCAGCGGCACACCGGCGCCGTCGGACACCTCGCACAACGACACCGAGTATTCGCCGATTAGATATTTGCTCAGTTCCCGAGCCCGCTCGGCCCGCGCAGGTGAATTTTCCCAGGCGGCCACCGCTTCGGCATCGCGCCACAGCGTGACCGTATAGATGGACTCGCTGTCCTTGATGTCCTTGGCGAACCAGTTGCCGATCATGCCGTCCGCCGCCGGGATGGGATGTAGGTGGAACTGGCGCTCCAGGTCACCTACCATGCCCGGACGCGCCCGGCCCCAGGTGATGCGCATCAGCATAATACGATTACCTCCTGCCCGCGCGCCCCGCAGGTCGCCGCATCGCGCCCAAAGCGGATATCGAAATTAGCCGGCATGCTGGAAACCCGCGCGCTTCATCGTCCGCACCGCCTGGGAATAGGGTGACGGGGCGATCTTCGCCCTGATCTGCGTCTGCCGGTGCCGCTCGACATGCGGCTTGCGGGAGCCGCCGTCGGGTTCACCCCAGGTGAGCACCACATCCGTCCCCGGCTCGGCATGCGACGGCCAGACGGCGGCCAGCGAAAGGAATTCCGCCTCGTTGGCCGTGTAGCCGCAGAAGCTGGACATGCCGACAAGTTCCCCGCTTGTGCTGCGCACCTCGTCGCACTGCTGGAACGCATAGGCGGAAACGGGAAGCTCCAGTTGCTTGAACGGAAGGCCCGGTTCGAGGATCGACGCCTGGATTCTGGCGACGTCCTCCTTGTTCCAGACCAGCGTGACCTTGGTCCTGTGAGGTTCGCGCGCCCGCCGTTCCAGCGCCGCGCGGCCGATGAAATCGTGGTCGAACTTCAAGACCCGCTCGACACCCAGATCCCACGGCGTGACGTAGTAGTCCTCGATGTTCGGGGACCGGAAGCTGCCGCCAAGCTGTGAGGCGCTTTCCCATGAGGTCGCCGCCGGAAGCCACTCGCGGAACGCGCGAAGACGCTCATCCGTATAGACGGCAGGCAGCGGATAGGGCCACCATCCGGCCTCGCCATTGGTGCTGAAATAGGCTCGCGCCCCGCCTTGCCGCAGGCCATATTTGCGGCCCGCTTCCACGATTGCGGCCCGCACCTTCGGCCCGCCCGCATAAGGACCCGACAGTTCGACGCCCTTGTGGCCGGCCATGCCGTGCCGCAAGGCGAGCATATCGACGCCAGCGATCCTGACCTTCGCAAACCGGAAGAACGGTATCTCCGGGGCCGGACCCTCGACCACCTCCTGAAAGATCTTTTCGGCATGCGGGCCGTCCATTCCGAACCGGAAATTCGTGCGCCCATGGGGGTTCTGGGACGTCTGATAGTCTTTGACGAAAGTGACGTCATAACCGCCGGTTTCGGCATGGAACTGCACCCAGTTCTGCAAATGCGACCCGCTGATAAGCTCAAAACTCTCCTTGTCGAGATATTGCAGCACGCACTCGCCGATGACCTGTCCATTGTGATTGCAGGCCAGGTATTGCTTCGCGCGACCCGGAACGAAGCCCTCGAAACTATTGATCCCGAGATAGTTCAGCAGCCGGAACGCGTCAGGCCCTTTCAAGAACAGTTCGGGCATGTGGTGGGACTGGTCGAACAGAACCGCGGTTTCGCGCCAGGCGCGCTGCTCGTCGAGCCAGTTCGTGAACTGCGGCGGCACCGGTGTCAGGGCCGCTCTATCGCGGGCATGCGGCCCAAGCGTATCATTGTAGAAATAGTTAACAAGATCGGGGATCGAATCGATAAGTTCCTGAACCGATCGTTCCTTAGCGCAAGTCATTCTTCCTCCCAGTAACTTCCCCGGTGTTCTACGCCTGCGCGGCAACCGCGTAGGCTGAACCGCCCTGCAGCCACTCGCGACCGCGGCGATAGAGATCCTCCACGATCGGCCCCGTCAGGCCCGGCATGTCTGTCTTCACCTTGAAGCCAAGGCCGGACTGCAAATAGGCAAGATGCCGATAGCCCACCGGGAAACTCTCGAGTCTCGACCTTTCAATTGCCGGGACCTTGGCAGGATCTACGGGATCGAGACGATCCTTCTCGTAGATCGGCTGCCGCAGAACCACACCCCATTTCCCGCTGCGCTTCTCGAGAAAATCGAAGAAGCGTCCGGTACACACCACATCGCATTCGACGCCATCCACGGCAGCACGCTGGTTGATCGTCATCTTTGTCTGGGCAACCGCGCGCGGTGCGGCCAGATCGACGGTGATACCGCCGAGAAAATGCAGGATGCTGATGCCGTTATCAAAGCCTTCACGGCTAACCCTGATGAACTCGTCTGCGGTTCCCTGAAACCAGGTCGCCATCATCACGCCGTCGTCGTGCCAGACAGTTCGGAACCGCTCCCAGTCGCCGGCGTCCCGCCATAACGCCCAGTTCTCCAGCAAATCGCGGATGAGTTGGCGATCCTTCTCTATTTCAGAAGATAACATATCAGAAAATCTCTTGTAACTTGATACCAACTATTTGATCACTATGCTTTCGATATGTGCATAGCAATAAGGCTACCTGACCAAATTATTCGCATCGTGTCAAATGACAAACGCAGTTCCAACACAAATCATGCAGCAAGAACATTCTCGCGATCGGCTTTTCCCCGATGGACCTGACCGATCATTGAACCGGTCTTTCCGAGCGGAGTGTACTGGCCCTCTGACCATCAGACAGGCTCGCGTCTGGTTCGAAAATCTTGATTGCCGGCGACCAAATTGCGAAAATATGCGAGTGGCAGCCCATCGTTCAGGCTTGAACGATTCAACGCATCCAGTCGATCGGAGTATTTCATGATTTCTTGGCGCCGGCAGAACATTGGACGTCGAATGAACGAGTCGGTACGCCGCTTTGACGGGAGAATCATGCACTTGCTGAGAGAGCGAGGCTACAACTATCTCTCGCTCGCGCAACTCAGCGTAACCCGAAATCTCGACGATGACGGGACGCGGTTGACGGAGCTTGCTCGCCGCGCCGGCATGACAAAGCAATCGATGGGCGAACTCGTCAAGCAGGTAGAGGACTTGCAACTCATCGAACGGCGGCGCGATCCCCTCGACGCTCGCGCGCGCCTTATTTGCTTCACACCGTCCGGCTTCGACTGGCTTGAGGCGTTCCATCAAAGCCTCATGATCGCGGAGGCTGAAATGAGCGCCGAAATCGGCCCCGAAGCCGTCAGCTTCATCAATCATGCGCTAGGAAAATATTCCGACGACTGGTTCGATCCCCATTGACGGCGGCTGCGTAAGCGCCGCCCACCGTCGCGCTCGCGTGCCACAAGATAGTAGACGACCGGTCTAATAGCAGATACGTTGCGACCCCTATCAGCCGGCGCGGTCGATGCCTGCGCGTCAAACAAGGACCAGGGAGACAGCAATGAAGGCGGGGTCGTTTGCGGGAGGGGGCGAAATCCTACGCTAAGCCGAGAACGCGCTTACCGTAGTCCCTGAGTTCGCCCTTCGGGCCTACGTAACGGTAGAGAGTGACGCGCTCGATCCCGAGTTCCTTGCACAGGTGGGAAACGGAAGTATCGCGCTGGGCCATGGCTGCCTGGGCGAGGCGCACCTGTGCTTTGGTCAGGGCGAATTTCCGACCACCTTTGCGGCCTCGCGCTCTGGCAGCGGCAAGACCGGCCATGGTGCGTTCGCGGATCAGGTCACGCTCGAACTCGGCCAGGGTTGCGAAGATGCCGAACACCATACGGCCGGATGCGGTCGTGGTGTCGATCTGAGCGCCCTTTCCGGTCAGCACACGCAGGCCGACGTTTCGATCCGACAGATCCTTCACCGTGTTGACCAGGTGGGCAAGCGACCGCCCGAGGCGGTCGAGCTTCCAGATCACCAGCACATCGCCGTCGCGCAAGGATTTCAGGCAGGCGGCCAGTCCGGGCCGGTCGTCGCGGCCGCCGGAAGCGCGATCCTCGTAGATATTGTCTTGGTCGACGCCGGCGGCGCGCAGGGCGTCGTGCTGCAGGTCGAGGGACTGTGAGCCATCGGCTTTGGAGACTCGGGCATATCCGATCAGCATGTTTCTTAAACGCTGGTTTGAGGCGGCGCGCTGGCCACGAATGATTTGTTCGCTGGAAATGTATCTCAACCAGCTTCATAAACAAAGCGTCTTGAACATCATCGGATTTTGAAAAAGGAACATCGATGCCGCGTCGCGTCACTCTAACCGATCGGCAGAAGGACGCGCTGTTGCGCCTGCCGACCTCGCAGGCGGATTTGCTCAAGCACTATACACTGAGCGATGAAGACCTTGAACACATCAGGCTGCGCCGACGCGCTCACAACAGGTTCGGCTTCGCACTGCAATTGTGCGTCCTGCGCTATCCCGGCCGGGTGCTGGCTCCCGGCGAGCTGATACCGGAGGAGGTCGTCGAGTTCATCGGAGCGCAACTCGGTCTGAAAGCCGACGATCTCGTTGACTATGCCGCCCGTGAGGAGACGCGGCACGAGCATCTTTCCGAGCTGCGGGCGCTCTACGGATTCCGCACCTTCTCCGGACGTGGCGCGCGCGAACTGAAGGAATGGCTGTTCCGGGAAGCCGAGATGGCGGTGTCGAACGAAGATATCGCCCGCCGCTTCGTGGCGGAGTGCCGACGCACCCGCACGGTTCTTCCTGCAACATCGACGATCGAACGGCTTTGCGCCACGGCCCTGGTCGATGCCGAGCGGCGGATCGAGACGAGGATCGCCAGTCGGCTGTCCGCGCCCAGCCGGGAACAGTTGCTGGCATTGCTCGAGGAGACGGCCGGCGACCGGGTGACCCGCTTCGTGTGGTTGCGGCAGTTCGAGCCGGGCTCGAATTCTTCGTCGGCCAACCGGCTGCTCGACCGGCTCGAATACCTGCAACGTGTTGATCTTCCCGAAAATCTGCTGGCCGGTGTTCCTGCTCATCGGGTGACACGCCTGCGCAGGCAGGGCGAGCGGTATTATGCCGACGGCATGCGCGATCTTCCGGAGGACAGGCGTCTTGCGATTCTGGCTGTTTGCGCGTCGGAATGGCAAGCGATGCTCGCCGACGCCATGGTTGAAACCCATGACCGGATTGTCGGCAGGCTCTACCGTGCTTCGGAGCGCATTTGCCAGGCGAAGGTCGCCGACGAAGCGAGCGCGGTACGCGACACCCTGAAATCCTTCGCCGAAATTGGCGGGGCCCTGGTCGATGCACAGGACGACGGCCAGCCGCTGGACGACGTCATTGCGCGCGGATCGGGTTGGGACGGTTTCAAGACTCTTGTTGCAATGGCAACCAGGCTGACCGTCACCATGGCGGACGATCCGCTCAATCATGTGCTTGACGGCTATCATCGTTTCCGCCGGTACGCTCCTCGCATGTTGCGCCTGCTCGATCTGCGGGCTGCGCCAGTCGCGCTGCCGCTTCTGGAAGCGGTGACGGCCCTGCGCACCGGTTTGAATGATGCCGCGCGTATTGGCTTCCTTCGGCCCAGCTCGAAATGGCATCGCCATCTTCGGGCGCAGGCGGCCGGTGATACTCGCCTCTGGGAGATTGCGGTTCTGTTCCATCTGCGCGATGCGTTCCGCTCCGGAGATATCTGGCTGGTCAGGTCTCGGCGTTATGGCGATCTGAAACAGGCACTCGTTCCGGCGCAAGCTGTCGCGGAAGGCGGCCGTCTCGCTGTGCCATTACGGCCGGAGGAATGGCTGGCAGATCGGCAAGCACGCCTCGATATCCGGCTGCGCGAGCTTGGCCGTGCGGCACGCTCGGGAACGATTCCCGGCGGGTCGATCGAAAACGGCGTTCTGCATATCGAGAAGCTCGAAGCCGCCGCGCCGACCGGCGCCGAAGATCTGGTGCTCGATCTCTACAAACATGTGCCGCCCACGCGCATCACCGATCTCTTGTTGGAAGTGGATGCAGCGACCGGCTTTACCGAAGCGTTCACGCATCTGCGCACTGGAGCGCCGTGCGCCGACCGGATCGGGCTGATGAACGTCATCCTTGCGGAAGGGATCAACCTCGGCCTGCGCAAGATGGCTGACGCTACAAACACCCACACCTTCTGGGAGCTGATCCGCATTGGACGATGGCATGTCGAAGGCGAAGCCTACGACCGGGCGCTGGCCATGGTGGTCGAGGCGCAGGCGGCGTTACCCATGGCCCGGTTCTGGGGCATGGGCACCTCGGCTTCGAGCGACGGCCAGTTCTTCGCCGCGACAGAGCAAGGCGAAGCCATGAATCTGGTCAACGCGAAATACGGCAATACCCCGGGTCTGAAAGCCTATAGCCACGTCTCGGACCAATATGCGCCGTTCGCGACCCAGGTGATTCCTGCGACGGCGAGCGAAGCTCCCTACATCCTCGACGGCCTGCTCATGAACGATGCCGGCCGCCATATTCGCGAGCAGTTCGCCGATACAGGCGGCTTCACCGATCACGTCTTTGCCGCATGCGCCATTCTCGGCTACCGATTCGCGCCGCGAATCCGCGATCTGCCGTCCAAGCGGCTCTATGCGTTCAATCCATCGACCGCCCCGGCCCACTTGCGGGTCATGATCGGCGGCAAAATCAATCAGGCCATGATCGAGCGCAATTGGCCAGATATCCTGCGCATCGCCGCTACCATCGCGGCCGGAAGCATCGCGCCCAGCCAGATTCTACGAAAGCTCGCCTCCTATCCGCGACAAAACGAACTGGCCACAGCTCTACGGGAAGTCGGCCGCGTCGAGCGGACCCTGTTCATGATCGACTGGATTCTGGATGCCGATCTGCAACGCCGCGCCCAGATCGGGCTCAACAAGGGTGAAGCGCATCACGCGCTGAAACGTGCCATCAGCTTCCACCGACGCGGCGAAATCCGCGACCGTTCCGCCGAAGGCCAGCATTACCGGATCGCTGGCATGAACCTGCTCGCCGCCATCATCATCTTCTGGAACACCATGAAGCTGGGCGAAGTCGTCGCCAGCCAGAAGCGCGATGGAAAGCTGCTATCGCCCGATCTCCTGGCCCATGTCTCGCCGCTGGGATGGGAGCACATTAACCTCACCGGAGAATATCGCTGGCCAAAGCCTTAGCGTAGGATTCCGCCCCCTCCCGCAAACGACCCCGAGAAGGGTGAGATCGATCATACGTCAAGCAATCGCAACGTCGACGTTTCGCGTATCGCCCAGGCCAATCAGGGCAGGGCGGTTGTCGATGATCGCCACGAGCGTGGTCGTGACCGAGCGAACGAACGGGAAGAAGAAAAGCAGCCGGAGCGGCAGATTCCGTCCCGCGTGGTTTTGACCCCTCCGAAAGATCGCGATCGCGGCGATCGCAGCCGGTAGAGCAGGAGAGCGGGCTTTCGACAGTTGACCGCTAGCCTAGCCCAGCACTTTTTCTGGCGGACGATAATGGTCGGGTTCCGCAGCCAGATAGGGGGCGTTCCAATCAACCTATCCTGCGCTTTGGCCTTCTCACCAAGCAGAACGATGCGCGTGAACGACGCCTTAGCGCCTTCGTTCTAGCCCTTCAACCTAGCGAGCCGAAAGCCCATTAGCAGCCTTTTCAGCTAACCCGCTTGGTTGTTTATGATGAGATTGCCGCTACCGCGACCCAACGCCTCTACCGAACACGGAATTGCGGTTCATAGGGGAACAGGAATCGCCCCGCGCACACCAATAGGGGTTGCGACACGCAACGAGATTGGCGTGTACAGGTCTACATCCGTGCGGCGCGCTTTCAGCGTCACCACCAAGGCGTAGCGAGACTTCTGATTGACAATGCCGGCACTGGCACGATCGCGCCACCACCCTCCGATCGGCTTGATGCAAAGCATGTCACGTCCCAGCAGGTTCACTGCGGGGCCACTCCAGGTGTCGCAATGTAGTGAGCCTGCGGAGATGCTATCCCTGCCGAGAAGCCAACCGTTGT
This sequence comes from Rhizobiaceae bacterium, assembly GCA_023953835.1. NCBI lineage: Bacteria > Pseudomonadati > Pseudomonadota > Alphaproteobacteria > Hyphomicrobiales > Rhizobiaceae > Rhizobiaceae bacterium. Next base: position 140,142 of record JAMLJB010000002.1, read on the forward strand.
CATCGGGATGGATGGGCGCGCCATTAGCGCCCTCCCGCTCAGCAACATTAACGCGCTTTTTGAAGTTGGTCACCGTCTCGCCACGACGGCGAAGATCAAAACGAAGCCCGAATGATTGGTAGCGGAGGGGGTCTACATTCGCCGAAAACCCTGGGTTCGGATCGACAAAGTACGAGAGGGTGATCTTAAGATCGACCAGCTCATTGCCCAGTGTCTCGAGAACATCGTCGGGCAATGGGAGCGAGTAATAGTGGCACTCGTTGAATTTTCGGCCACCTTTCAGCCGGTATGGCTGTATTTCCGACTGCGCGATCAGGGCCAAATGGTCGCGCGCAGACGCAGCGGCCCGATCGAGCTCCGGGACGCCGTGACCGAAGCGCCTGACGATCGGGTAGCGGTTGCGAAGGTTGGGTTCCGCATCAAACGCCGCTCGCATGGGCGCGGTGTACTCGCCGCTATGAACCATCAGCGCTCGGATTGTTTCTGGCCAATAGTCAGGGAATGTGGCCGACAACTGCGCTGCCATGCGTGCTGCCAGAGCCGTCGCGGCACTAGTTGCCTGAAATGGGACCAATGGGTAACGGCTAACATCGCGGCCCGTGCTGAGCAGGCTAAGCGAGTCAAGATTTATAACGTCCCGTTTGCTGGGGCTTATCGCTCTATTGCCTGCTTCAAGAACAAGTTCGGGCTTTATCGGCGCTCGGTTCGTCCAGCCGACACTGGTACGGCTGAAGGGGCTGAGCTCGCCAACTCCAAGTGGAGGGACGTGCGCCTGATATCCCGCGGTTGGTCACCGCCATGCAGAATACACGCCGCCGCTCTGGCTGCCTGATTTCTGGCAGAGATACCGCTGCCTGGGTGATGGCGCCGTAGGCGTTGGGATCGTTTGGATCAGCTTTGTTGGGAGGCAATAATTTCACGGACTCGAGCCGGTGCACTATTTTACGCTCCGCCTTGTCGCCAAAAGCGGGGGTCAAATCTCCATGCGATGCCATCCCCGCCATGCTTGTACCATGCTCGTGATGGTCATCCGTCCCCCAGGCTGAGCGGATGGCATGCAGATCTTCGACAGCGAGAAGCGGTTCAAGCAACACGTGGGCGCGGTTCACGCCGGTGTCGAGCACGCACACTGCTGGTACGTCATTGGCCGGCCAGCGCATCCGTCCTGCCAAGTCATCAACATGCCGCGTCTGCTGTTCCAGCGGTTTATCCAGATACACAGCGGGATTGTCAGTCGCCCTGCGGAGCTCCAGGAGTATGCCGGTGGCATACATCATCAGCTCTATCGCGGCGCGCGACGCGAAAATCGGTACGACTGTCGCCTCGGGAAACTTCAAGCGGCGGTCTTGCCCTGCGGCCCGAAGCCCCAACCGCTCGACGATCGTTTCGAGCTCTGCCTCATTGTTCTTTCCTACCCAGACCGACCACCACATCGTTTGTTGCGGGTCGACGGGTAGCGCGGCTGGATCATCTGTCCACAGTGTCTCGAGCCGCGCACGTCTGAATGCCTCAATAGATTCCACGAGCGCCTTGTTTGGGGGGTAACCGCCATCCGTTAGCTCTCCTGTGCGGTAGTCTTCGAGAATCGCAGCGAGCGCCGCCCGTGCGGCGTCTGGAACGTATAAGGCAACGACTCGCTCGGATCGCTCGTCATGCACCGCTCCAGGCCTGACATTCGCCCGCTTGCGCTCGAGAATGTCCGGGCTGGTCCCACGCTTCAATGCGACTTCGATATATCCCCCTTCGGCGGCAGGAAGCCTCTCATCGAGCACGCGAAGCGCATCGATTATACCAAGGGCCGCATCGAATTCGTGCTGAAGCTTCGCGCCATGCGCCTCACGCTCGCGAACGGTACTGGAGCGGCCGGATCCCTCACCGACATAGTCAGCCGTCTCTAGGAAGCGGGAAATATCAATGTGCGGGAGCGTAAACCGACTGACCATGCGTTAAGGCTTTGGCACCTCTAAAAAGGCCAATCGCATCCGGTGACGCTCGTCAATTCGCGACAAGAGGTCGTCGGTAGTAATAGAACCTCTCTCGTCGAGGATCGCGGTTTTCACTGCATCATCGGCCGCCCTGACGAGCTCCGCCTGGCTCAGATCGACGGCCGCCTTGACGATTTTAGTCCATGCGAGGCGCGCGCCCTTGATCGGGCGCAAATTCCGCAGAAGGATTTCTTTGATATCTTCCGGCGTGGCTGGCCGGAATTCCAGCACCTGATCGTAACGACGCAGCAGGGCGCGGTCGAGCAACCCGGGATGGTTCGTTGCGCAGATGATGAGACTGTCGGTCGGTGCATCCTCTTCCATGAACTGTAAGAACGAATTCAACACACGTCGCATCTCAGCGACATCGTTCACTGCTGTGCGGTGCGCACCCAGCGCATCGAACTCATCGAACAGATAAACGCCACGGTGTTTGAAAGATTGCTGGAATACGAGCCGCAGCTTCGCAGCTGTATCCCCCATATATCGCGATATCAGCTGCTCGAGGCGAATGACGAATAGAGGTAGACTAAGTTCACCCGCGGTTGCCTCAGCCGACATCGTCTTTCCCGAACCCGGGGGGCCAACAAAGAGTAGTCGCCTGCTGGGCTTCTTGCCATGTTCACGCAGCCAATCACGCTTGCGTTGCTGGCGCACGACATCCGCCATGATCTTCACAATGGCAGGGTCAAGAACAACGTCTTTAAGCTTGAGATGTGGCTGGCGATATTCAAGCAGGCCCTCTAGTTCGCCCCTAGGAGCGCCGATCGCAATCGGCTCAACACCGGGCCGGTGTTGCCGCGAACCGCGCGCCTTATCAATTTCGGCTCGCATGTCGTTGGCCATCGTCCGATGGCCTTGGCGAGCCTCGGCCGCAGCGACCTGCAAGGCAATGGAATAGAAGAGCTCGTCGTCCCCTTCAGAACGGCTCTTCAGCATTGCCAGAATTTGCTTCGCGTTGGACAAGGAACCCCCACTATCCGCTTATTCTATATTAACGGCAAACGCTCGTGTCGTACATCGTCATACTGGGTGCCGGTCTTGGCGGCACAATCATGGCCTATGAGGTGAAGGAGAAGATGCGACCCGAAGACCGGCTGACGGTCGTCAACCAGAGAAGCGCCTATTCCTTCCTTCCTTCCAATCCGTGGATCGCCGTCGGATGGCGCAAACGTGAGGACATCACGGTTGACCTCGCACCGGTGCTGGCCCGGCGCGATATCGCGTTACGGCCGGAAGGTGCCCGGCGTGTTCATCCGAAGGAGAACCGGATCGAGCTCAATGACAGCTCCTTCCTCGACTATGAATACCTCATCATTGCAACAGGCCCTGATCTGGCGTTCGACGAGATTCCTGGCTTGGGGCCGAGTGCGTTCACGCAGTCCATCTGCCAACTTGACCACGCGGAACAGACCAGGGTCGCCGTCGACGCATTTTTGAAGGCCCCGGGACCGATCGTCGTCGGCGCTGCGCAGGGCGCTTCGTGCTTCGGGCCGGCTCATGAATTCGCCTTCATTCTCGACACGACGCTCAGGGCCGCGCGCAAGCGCGACCAGGTGCCGATGACCTTCATCACGCCCGAACCTTACATCGGCCATCTTGGATTGGACGGTGTCGGCGACACAAAGGGCCTGATGGAGAGCGCCATGCGCGAGCGCCACATCAAGTGGATCACCAGTGCCCGGGTGACGAAGGTCGTACCCGGCCGCATGTCGGTCGAGGAGGTCGCCGTAGACGGCGCCGTCAAGGCGACCCACCACCTGCCCTTCGCCTTCTCGATGGTGCTACCGGCCTTCCGTGGCGTGGCGGCCGTCCGCGGCATTGAGGGATTGACCAATCCGCGCGGCTTCCTGCTGATCGATAAATACCAGCGCAACCCCTCCTTCCCGAATGTCTTCGCCATCGGCGTCTGTGTCGCCATTCCGCCGGTCGGCAAGACGCCGCTGGCGGTCGGCGTGCCCAAGACGGGCTTCATGATCGAATCCATGGTGACGGCCACCGCCGCCAATATCGCCTCCTTGCTGCGCGGTGAAGAACCGCGTGCGGTCGCCACCTGGAATGCGGTCTGCCTCGCGGATTTCGGTGACGAAGGCATCGCCTTCATCGCGCAGCCGCAGATTCCGCCGCGCAACGTCAACTGGTCTCCTCAGGGCAAGTGGGTCCACGCGGCCAAGGTGGGCTTCGAAAAATACTTCCTGCACAAGGTGAGGCAGGGCCGGAGCGAGACGTTCTACGAAAACCTGACGCTGGATCTGCTCGGCATCGGGAAACTCAAGGATATCCATATCGAGCCGGCCGAATGATCGCGCTGAGCGTAACCGACAAGGAGAAGAAAATGACCATTGATCGTGCCGTTATGATGTTCGCGGGGTCCGTCGTGCTGGTGTCGCTGGCACTCGGCTTCTTCGTGTCGCCGTGGTGGTATCTTCTGACGGCTTTTGCAGGCCTCAACATGATGCAGGCGTCGATAACGGGCTTCTGTCCCGCAGCGATCGTCTTCAAGCGGCTGGGCTGCAAGTCGGGCGTCGCCTTCAAGTAAGCGGAATCGTCTTCGCGCCCCAGACGCGAGGACGACCGCATCCGGTGCCAGGATCCTCCATGTCGAAGCTCAAACCCATCCTAGCGGCCGCGTTCTTGTTCGCCGTGGCACTCGACCTCCGACCGGCTGTCGCCGAGGAGTTCGTCGTCAAAGCGGCGACGATCCCCGAAATGAAGGCCGTCTTCGGCGAAGTCGAGAGCCGCACGGTTGTGCCTGCACGCGCCCGTATCAGCGGTACTTTTCGCGAAATCCGCGTCAGCGAGGGCAGCGAGGTAACGGAAGGCGACATTATCGGCGTGGTGGTCGACGACAAGATCGCGCTTCAGCTCACGGCCGCCGATGCCAAGATCAACGCCCTGAGATCACAACTGGAAAATGCCCGCACGGAAGTCGAGCGCGCCCAGCAGCTCGTGTCGCAGGGCGTCGGTACGCAAAGCCGGCTGGACGCCGCCAGGACGGCCTACGAGGTCGCGACCAACCAAGTGGCGGCAGCCGAGGCCGACAAGGCGGTGATCGAGCAGAGCGCGCGCGAAGGCGATGTGCTTGCGCCGGCCACCGGCCGTGTGCTGACCGTGCCTGTCACCCCCGGTTCAGTCATTCTGGCCGGGGAGGCGGTCTCACGCATCGCGACCGGACCCTACTACCTGCGGTTGTCGTTGCCGGAACGTCATGCGACGGAAATCGTCGAAGGCGCCGCAGTCGAGGTCGGCGCGCGCGGACGAACGCAGTCGCCGGACAAGCCGGTGGCCATGCGCAAGGGAAGGATCGTCAAGGTCTATCCCGAGATAGCCGACGGTCGCGTCATCGCCGATGTCGATGTCGCTGACATCGGCAACTATTTCGTCAACGAGCGGACGCTGGTGTTGATCCCGGTCGGAACGCGCACGGTGCTTGCCGTGCCGCCGGCGGCTGTGACGACGCTGCATGGCATCGATTATGTGCGGGTTGTGACTGCCGATGGCGAAATGGACGTGACGGTCATCCCCGGCGAAAACTTCAAGGATGATGGCCAGGAACGGATCGAGATCCTGACCGGGCTCCATGACGGCGACCGGATCGTGCTGCCATGAAACCCTCCCTTCCCGGCCTCGGCATTGCCGGCGGCCTGACGCGCGCATTCATCGGATCGCCGCTGACGCCGCTTTTCCTGCTGGCTGCGTTGGCGCTTGGGCTGATCGCGCTGGTCACGCTGCCGCGCGAGGAGGAACCGCAGATTTCCGTGCCGATGGTGGACATCCATGTTAGCGCTAACGGCCTCAAGGCGGAGGATGCCGTCAAGCTCGTCACCGAGCCGCTGGAAACAATCGTCAAGAGTATCGACGGCGTCGAGCACGTCTATTCGCAGACCGAGGACGACGGCACGCTGGTCACGGCGCGCTTCGAGGTCGGCACCGATACCGACACGGCCGTGCTCAGGGTTCATGAGAAGGTCCGCGCCAACATGGACCGCATCCCGGTCGGCGTCCCCGAGCCGCTGATCGTCGGGCGCGGCATCGATGACGTGGCGATCGTCGTCGTCACCTTGCGGCCGATCCCGGGAGCGTCGTCGCGCTGGACGGCGAACGGGCTGACCCGACTGGCCCGCGAGCTCCAGGTCGAAGTGTCGAAGTTGGCGGATGTCGGCCTGACCTACATCGTGGGCGAGCAGCCGGAAGCGATCCAGGTCGAGCCCGATCCCGAAAAGCTCTCGCTCTACGGCATCACGCTGCAGCAGCTCGCCGCCAAGGTCGAGGGCGCCAACCGCTCGTTCCGCGTCGGCACGGTGCGCGAGGACGGTGGCCAGCGAGCCATCGTCGCCGGCCAGACGCTGCAGGAATTGCCTCAGATCGGCAATCTCCTCCTGACCGCGCGAGACGGGCGACCCGTCTATGTCCGCGACGTGGCCAGAGTGGTGCTGGCGACGGAGCCGGCCGAGAACCACGTCACCGACATCCGCAAGACGGATGCCGGGCCGGAGCGCGCGCCAGCCGTCTCGCTGGCCATTGCCAAGCGCCCTGGCACCAACGCCGTGATCATCGCCGACGAAATCGTGAACCGCCTGGAACAAACGCGCGGCCAGGTTTTTCCCAAGGATGTGGAGATGACGGTCACGCGAGACTATGGTGAGACCGCGAACGAGAAGGCCAACGAGCTTCTATTCCATCTCGGTCTGGCGACGGTTTCCATCGTCGTGCTGGTCGCCATCGCCATCGGCTGGCGCGAGGCGTTGGTTGTGGCCGTGGTCATCCCCACCACCATCCTGCTCACCCTCTTTGCATCCTGGATCATGGGCTACACGCTCAACCGCGTCAGCCTGTTCGCGCTCATCTTCTCCATCGGCATCCTGGTCGACGACGCCATCGTGGTGATCGAAAACATCGCCCGCCACTGGGCGATGGACGATGGCCGCCCGCACGCCCAAGCTGCCATCGACGCGGTCGCCGAGGTAGGCAATCCCACCATCATCGCCACGCTGACGGTGGTGGCCGCACTCCTGCCCATGCTGTTCGTGTCGGGGATGATGGGACCCTATATGAGCCCTATCCCGGCCAACGCGTCCGCCGCTATGCTGTTTTCCTTCTTCGTTGCCGTCATCCTGACGCCGTGGCTGATGATCAGGATCGGGAGAAGGGATGCCTCAGCTGCCCACGGCCATGACGGAGCCGAAGGTGGACGGCTCGGTCGGATCTATGTCGCGGTCGCCCGGCCGATCCTGAAGACCCAGGCGCGTGCCTGGGCTTTCCTTCTGATCGTTGGTATCGCCACCCTCGCCTCGCTCGGGTTGATCTACACCAAGCACGTGACGGTGAAGCTGCTGCCCTTCGACAACAAGAGCAGCCTGCAAATCGTGCTCGACCTGCCCAAGGGGTCGTCCGTCGAAGACACTGACCACGCGCTGCAGCAGATGGTCGATAGGCTGGCAGCTGTGCCGGAGATCATCTCGTTCCAGACCTATGCGGGCACCGGCTCGCCCTTCGATTTCAATGGGCTGGTGCGGCACCAGTACATGCGTTCGCAGCCGCAGCAGGGCGACATCGCCATAAATCTCCTGGCCAAGGGCGATCGGAAGCGGGAGAGTCACGCCATCGCGCTCGACATGCGCGAGCGCCTCAACAGCCTCGGTTTTCCAGCAGGCTCAGTGGTCAAGGTGGTGGAGCCGCCGCCCGGCCCGCCGGTATTGGGCACGCTGCTCGCCGAGATCTACGGTCCCGACGCCGAAACGCGGCGTGCAGTTGCGGGCAAGGTCCGCGAGGCGTTCGAGAGTGTGCCCTTCATCGTCGATGTCGACGACAGCTATCACAACCAGCCCGAGCGCGTGCGAGTCTCGATCGATCAGGACAATGTCGAATATTACAAGGTCGAGCAGTCGGACGTCTACGACGCGCTGAACGCGCTCTATAGCGGCACGACGGTCGGCTATTCGCATCGCGGCGGCGGACGCCAGCCGATCCCGATCCGCATTGCCCTGCCGAAGGGGCAATCCGTCATGGACGAGCGGGCGCTGGCGACACCCGTGCCGGCTAATGCGCTGCCGGGCGGCCGCGACGTGGTCGAGCTCGGCGACGTCGTTTCCGTCACCCGCGAGCCGGCATCATGGCCAATCTTCCGACACAATGGTCGTCCCGCCGAAATGGTCATGGCCGAACTTGCCGGCGCGTACGAAGCGCCGATCTACGGCATGCTCGCCGTCGACGATGCCATAGCCAAGGCCGACTGGAGCAGCCTGCCCAAACCGGCTATCGCGCTGCACGGCCAGCCGGACGACGAATCGCATCCAACGCTGCTGTGGGACGGCGAGTGGGAGGTGACATGGGTGACCTTCCGCGATATGGGTGCGGCCTTCATGGTGGCGATCCTCGGCATCTACATCCTTGTCGTCGCGCAGTTCGGTTCGTTCCGAGTACCGCTCGTCATCCTGACGCCGATCCCGCTCACCTTCATCGGCATCATGATCGGCCACTGGGCGTTCGCTGCTCCCTTCTCGGCCACCTCCATGATCGGCTTCATCGCACTCGCGGGCATCATCGTGCGCAACTCGATCCTGCTGGTCGACTTCATCCGTCATGCCCGCCGGCCCGGTCAGCCGTTGCTCGAAATCCTGCTGGAGGCCGGCGCCATCCGTTTCAAGCCGATCCTGCTGACAGCGATCGCGGCCATGATCGGTGCGGCGGTCATCTTGACCGATCCGATCTTCCAGGGCCTGGCGATCTCGCTTCTGTTCGGGCTGGCATCGTCAACCGCCCTCACCGTCCTCGTCATTCCCGCAATCTACGTCGCGCTGAGAGGCGGGCACTACGTCGAGTCCGAGACGGCGAGCTCGGATATTCCGCCCGTGAACCCGGATATTGAGAAGACCTGATCGATACGTGAAGTTCGGACGCCGAGGATGAGCCCTGGCGAAGCGCTCATCCAGATCACTTGTCCGCCCAATTCTCGAAATAGACCGCAGCGTAAAAGCAAATTGTGCCGCAGCCACGCATGACGGTGCTTGATCGATATCAATGACAGGCGCGGTGCGACGCAACAATAATCTCTAACTATCCGACACAGACGTTGAGCGCAATGCGACACATCAAAATTGCGTTCTGGGGCCTTCTGGCGTTGCTGAGCATTCTGTGGCTGGCAGCCGAACCTTCGGTTTTCCAGACGGAGAGTTTCATGGCATTGCGCGGCGCGATGGTCCAGTACAGCGGCGTCATCGCCATGGGCGCAATGAGCGTGGCGATGGTTCTGGCGCTACGGCCGCGCTGGCCTGAGCGATGGTTCGGCGGGTTGGACAAGATGTACCGCCTGCACAAGTGGCTTGGCATCGCAGCCTTGGGTGTCTCCGTGGTTCATTGGCTTTGGAGCCAAGGGCCGAAATGGGCAGTGGGCTGGGGCTGGCTTGAGCGTCCGGTGCGCGGCGAAAGGCCGGCGATCGTAAACCCGGTCGAAGCATTCCTCATGAATTTACGCGGTTCTGCGGAAGGGGTAGGCGAATGGGCGTTCTATGCCGCGGTGCTGCTGATCGCATTGGCGCTCATCAAGTATTTCCCATACCGGCTCTTCTACAAGACCCATCGCCTGCTCGCCATTGCCTATCTGGTGCTGGCGTTCCATTCGCCTGTGCTGACCGAGTTCCGCTATTGGACCTCACCGCTTGGCATGGTGATGTTGCTGCTGCTGGGCGCAGGAACCTATGCCGCAGGGATAGTACTGCTGCGCCGCGTCGGTATTGACCGTCAGGTTCAAGGCAGGGTCGCCTCGCTCCATTATTACCCCGGCGTGCGGGCGCTCGAGACTGAGATCGAGGTGCCGCAGGGCTGGCCCGGCCACCGACCGGGGCAGTTTGCTTTCGCGTCATCGGACAGTTCCGAAGGCGCACATCCCTACACCATCGCTTCGGGTTGGAATGACAAGGATCGTCGGATCACCTTCGTCACCAAGGAATTGGGCGATCATACCAACCGGCTGCGCGAGAAGCTGCATGTTGGACAGAATGTGAAAATAGAAGGGCCATATGGCTGCTTCGACTTCAACAACGGCCAACCGCGGCAGATCTGGATCGGTGGCGGCATTGGCATCACACCGTTCATTGCCGGCATGAAGCACATCGCGATGGAGCGGCAGGCAAATCCGGATCAGCCATTGCCGATGATCGACCTGTTTCATACGACCGCCGAGTACGACGAGACAGCCATCGCCAAATTGAAGGCAGATGCCGGGGCCGCGAACATCCGCCTGCATGTCCTTATCGACGCCCGCGATGGGCTCCTGACTGGCGAACGCATCCGTGCGCAGGTGCCGCAATGGCGTGAGGCCAGTATATGGTTTTGCGGTCCTCTGGGTTTTGGCGAGGCGCTACGGAGGGATTTTGCAGCACAAGGGCTGCCTGTAGGCGAGCGGTTTCATCAGGAGCTTTTTGCGATGCGATGAAGGTCCCAGCGCTACTCACACCTTGCCGCTAAGCCAAATGCGCTATCGTTACTTCGGTACGCCATGACTTGGTGCCAGAATAGAGATAGATTAGAGTATTCTAGATATTTGTCGTCGTAAGCCTCTTGTCGACCGCCTCCAATCCTCCAAACGCCACCAGAGTCGGGCAGCGACTTACGGAATCAAGCTAGAATGGTGCCCGGAAATTGGAGGCACAGAGATGAACTCAAGGACGGCGAGTTGCTGGTCCGGGTGAAGGCCAGCGGCACAGCCCTCGCCTGTGGAACGCGGGTTCGTCTCTCGGGGACTTTCGTACGCTTGCCGGCGCCCAAAACTCTTCGCGAAAGCTGACATTCCGCCGGCGAGGTTTGGCGCCATAACGCCAGGTGACTGAAATTTGGGCCGGCTTCGGAGTCATGCTTTCGGTTCAACGTCTTTCGCGGTTGCGAGCTTGACGCTGGCTTCGAAACCCGATTGCGTGCCGGGCCTCGGCGACCTGAGCGCAAGCAAGCTGCCCATGCGGTCGGCAATCGTCGAAACGATCGACAAGCCGATTCCACTGCCTGCAGTCGAGGTTCCGGCCCGCTCGAAACGGTCCACCAGTTTCGTCAGCATCTCGGGCGGTACAACGGGGCCGTCATTTGACACTGTCAGCAGTCCATCGGGGTCAAGGGTCACTTCGACTGGCGATGCCTGGCTACCGTAGTGCAACGCATTCTCGACGAGGTTGCGGCACAGGATCCCGGTGGCATTGGGATCGATGTCGGACATCACGGCAGTTTCGGGCATGTGCAGGAATATCCTGTCCTGCGGCACGCTCCTTCGCATATCGTCGACTACAGCGCGCACGGCCGCGCGCAAGTCCGACACCTGGTCCAAGCGAAGCCGGCCGCCTTCTGCCCGGGCGAATTGCATGAGCCGCTCGGCGCGCGCCGTCAGCCGCTTGAGGGTCACCTCAATGTCGGCTCCACGCTGCGCGGTATGCGGCTCGGCGGTCTCCTTCTGGATGCGCTGGGCCTGGGCGATCGCGCCAGCGAGCGGAGTCCTGAGTTCGTGGGCGGTGTTGGCGGCGAGGCTGCGTTCCGCTTCGAAGGCGGTCCTGAGCCTTGCGAACAGAGCGTTCAAGGTAACGGCCAGCGGAGTGACCTCGCTGGGCAGGTCGTTGGCGGTGACGGCACCAAGATCCTTCTCGCTTCGGGTTTCGAGCTGCTCCCGGAACGCCCGCAGCGGTCTCGTGCTCCTGCGCGCCGTAAGCACGACGGCGACAAAGGCTGCCGGGATTACCAGAAGAATCGGCAGGCCAAGACCCATCTGGACATCCCTCGCTACATTGGCCCGGTGGGCGAACGGCTCCGCCACCGTGATGCGGATCGTTCCCTGCAGGGCCTCCTCGCTGTACAGGCGGTGCGTCGCGGTCCGGCCGAAACCGGGTCCACCGTAAGGCGGGAAGACGGATAGATCGGCGACGTGGGACTGGAGCAGTATCTGGCCCTTGTCGTCGCGGACCACGTAGGTCAAAAGTTCGTTGTGGCTGCGGATTGCCCCAAGACGCTGGCTGGCGACGTCCCCGTCCTCGCGACCGACGATGTCCTGGACCGCGAGTGGAAGCAGCCGTTGCGCCGTCTCCTGGAGGGACGAATCGAAGACCTCCGCGATTTCGTGCCGCAGCAGGAGCGCGGTCGCCCATGCCGCCCCGATCCAGATCACGAGCAGCACCGTCCCGAGCGACAGAAGGAGCCTGCCCTGGAGGCTTCTGGGGCGCCTCATGGCTGGGCCAGCCGGTAGCCGAGGCCTCGTTCGGTCTCGATCAGGTCAGCGCCAAGCTTCTTGCGTAGCCTGCTGACGTGAACCTCGATCGTATTGCTCTCCACCTCGGCATCGAAGTCGTAAAGCTTTTCCTCGAGCTGCGCCTTGGAGAGCAACTGGCCCGGCCGGGCCAGGAACGCCTCCAGCAACGCCCATTCGCGAGCCGTGAGCTGCACCGGCTTGCCGTCCCGGCGAACGTTCCGGCGGGCGATGTCGATGTCGAGCGAACCATGCCGGATGATGGGGTTGGGATTTCCTGAATATCGGCGCGCGACCGAGCCGATGCGCGCCGACAGCTCGTCGAGGTCGAACGGCTTGACCAGGTAGTCGTCTGCCCCGGCGGTCAGCCCTTCGATCCGGTCCAACACCTGATCGAGCGCCGTCAGGATGATAACAGGCGTAACATCTCCTGCAGCGCGCAAGGCACGCAGGAACACGATACCCCTGCCGTCGGGCAGCATCAGGTCGAGCAGGATCAGGTCGTAGGCTGCACTCGCCATAGCGTCACCAGCCGCGTCGATCCGCATGACCCAGTCGACCGAGTGGCCATCGCCGACGATCTGGTCGCGAACGGCCGCGCCCAGCACGCTGTCGTCTTCTATTAGCAGGATTCGCATTATCGTTCGCCTTCCCCGCCCCAGTCCTCCTTGACAGATATTCCTTACGCCGCGCTGAAGTGGATCGCGCACGAGCTTAAGGATGCCGTCAGCTTGGTCCTTCAAGCTTGTCGCAAAATCCGGATGGAATGGAGTCTTGGCTCATGCGGCTCGCTCTGACAATTCTCGCATGTGTCGCGGTGCTGCCTGTAGGACAGGCGCTCGCCGACGACGAATGCTTCGTGCCGATGGCGGACTGGAAGCCGAGGGAGACCATTGTCACCCTCGCTGCCCAGAATGGCTGGACGGTGCGTCGCATCAAGATCGACGACGGCTGCTACGAGATCGACGGCACCGACGCTGAGGGCCAACGAATCGAGGTGACCGTCCATCCGTCGACCCTGGAAATTCTCGAAATCGAACACAGGAACAGCGACGGCCATCGGCGCCGCGACGGAGAAGGCCGCCATGACGATCAATGACCCGGGCCGCAAGGGCTTCGCGCCCTCCGCGACATCGCCTGAGGGTGGATATCGAGGCAGCAGAGGATCAATCCGGCCCCGTCGTTTCGGCGGGGCCTTTCGATTCCTGACGGCAAGCTGAACCAGAAAATCGAATCCCGTCAGGGTGGCATCAGGCAGGAGCCACAGAACTGCGTCAGCAGAGAAAGGAGAACCTGCCATGAAGAAGACATTTGCAATCCTGTTTGCCTCTACAGCGTTGACCGCCGGTATTGGCCTCCCCGCGTGGAGTGCGATGCATGGCGCCGTCCAGCTCGAAGGCTCCCGTGACGCGCCCGTGGCTGCCTCCAGGGACGCAGGAGCGTCCCCGATACTGGTCAGCGACGACGACGGTGGTGACCGGGATCATAGGCGCAAGATGCGGCGTGGCGACGGTGACGACCACGATGATGATGACGACGAGGACGAGGATGACGACGACGATTCCTATGGCCGCAATGCTTCTCCCGCGGCTCCGGCAGGAAGCGTGGCTCCTCCCAACAACGGCCTCTTCGGCGGCGGCACGGCGCCAAAGGTCCAGGTGAACTGAGCCGATGTCCAACTCCACAACAGATCATAGGAATTGTATGATGAGAACCATCTTGGCCGCCCTCGCGCTGACCACGGCACTGACGCTTCCCGGCATCGCCATGGCGCGGCCGGTGACCTTGACCACGACATTGAAGGATTATGGCGGCGACGGGGCTTATCTCGCTATCTACGTCACCGACCCGAAGGGGGCCTATGCCGGCAGCCTCTGGATGGCCGGAACCAAGTCCAAGTACTATGAGCACCTGTCCGACTGGTACCGTGCGACTGGCGGCAACGCGGCCGAGATCGACGGCATCACCGGGGCGAGCGTAGGCGCTGGTCGCCAGTTGGAGATCACCCTCGACCTTGCCGACACGCTCTTCGACGCGGGCTATACCATCCACGTCGACGCAGCCGTCGAGGACATGCGCGACAGCCCCAACGAGGTCGCAGTGCCGCTGACCACGCAGGGGGCGGGGCAGTCGGTTCAGGGCCGCCGCTACATTGCGAACTTCAGTTACGGCATGTGAGGGGGCAGGAGCCATGATCCGTGCCTTCCACCGCTGGCCGGGTCTCCTGGCTCTGGCCCTCGTGACGCTCCTCGCCGCCAGCGGCGCGGTGCTGTCCGTCTTCCCGATGGCGGAACGGATCACCGCGCCGCAGGCGGAACGGGTGATGAGCATTGCGGACCTCGCCACTCGGATTCAGTCCGTCTATCCCGGGGTCGAGCAGGTCAAGCGCTCGCCTTCCGGCCGCATCACCGCCTATTGGTTCGACGGCGACGCGCCGGGTTCGGCCGTCATCGACCCGGCGACAGGAACCGGCGTGGCTTCAGCAGATCCCAACCAGGTCGAGCGCTGGCTGACCAACCTTCACCGCTCGCTGTTCCTCGACGATGCTGGTCGCGTGGTCATGGCGGCGGGAGCGGTAGCCATGCTCATCCTCGCCCTCTCCGGCGCCATGCTGGTTGCACGGCGCGCGGGCGGATGGAGCCACTGGTTCGCTCCTCTGCGGGGCCCTCTGTCGGGGCGCATCCATGTCTCGCTCGCGCGGGGCGCTGTTTTCGGACTTGCCCTGTCGTCGGCGACGGCCCTCTGGATGACGGCCTCGACCTTCGGATTCCTTCCCGACAAGGCGATCGTTCCAGAGCCGCCTTCGACGGTCAGCAACGCGACCGGCGCTCCGCTGGCATCGATGCCGCTGCTCGCCACGACGCCTGTTTCAAGCCTGCGCGAGCTGAGCTTTCCCTATCCGGGCGACGCGACCGACGTCTTTACGCTCAAGACTGATGGCGGGACCGGCTATCTCGACCAGGGAACCGGGGCAACGCTCGGTTGGTCAGACCTGAGTGGCTGGGAGCGCGTCTCCGAGACCATTTATATGCTCCACACCGGACAGGGCGCCTCGCTTCTCGGCCTGTTGCTCGGGCTCACGTCGCTCGCCGTCCCGGTGATGGGCGTTACGGGGGCGCTTATCTGGCTGGCGGGTCGCACCGGCCACCCAAGAATCCGCAACAACGTCACGCCGGGCCGCGCGGAGACGGTAATCCTGGTCGGGAGCGAGGGCGGCAGCACCTGGGGTTTTGCTGCGACCTTGCACTCGGCGCTGACCCGTGCCGGGCAGCGCGTCCACATCGCGCCGATGTCGGCCTTCGATCCCGCCCGTTTTTCCGGCGCGCGCCGCTACGTCGTGCTTGCCGCCACCTACGGCGACGGTGACGCGCCCGCTTCGGCGAAAGGATTCCTGGATCGCCTGGCCCGGCTCCCCGCCGCGCCGGATGCGCCATTGGCGGTACTGGGCTTCGGCGACCGGAGCTTTCCTGGCTTCTGCGCCTACGCCGAGGCGGTCGCCGTCGCGGCGGAGGACAAGGGCTGGCCACTTCTCCTGCCCTTCGACACGGTGGACCGTCAGTCGCCGCAGGAGTTCGCGCGCTGGGGCCAAGCGCTTGGTGAAGCGCTTGTCATCGACCTGGAACTTAACCATCAACCTGTCCATCCCAAGACCGAGGCGCTCACGCTTGTCTCACGTCGCGACTACGGCCAGGAGGTCCAGGCTCCGACGGCGATCCTGCGCTTCGCCCTGCCGCGCCTGTCTATATGGCATCGGCTGACAGGACGGGGATTCGCCCGTTTCCAGGCAGGGGACCTGCTCGGCATCGTACCGGAGGGATCGCCTGTGCCGCGCCTCTATTCGCTTGCCTCGGGCAGCCGGGACGGCTTCGTGGAGATCGTAGTGCGCAAGCACGTCGGCGGCCTCTGCTCAGGTGCGCTCATGGCGCTCGAGCCCGGCGAAACGGTCGCCGCCTTCATCCGCCGCAATCCAACGTTCCACTCGGGCCGTGGCCGCGTTCCCCTGATCCTCATCGGGGCAGGAACGGGAATAGGACCGCTCGCCGGCTTTATCCGCGCCAACGCATCCCGGCGGCCGATCCACCTGTTCTTCGGCATGCGTCATCCGGGCAGCGACTTTTTCTACCGCGAAGAACTGGATGCCTGGGCAGCCGAGGGCAGGCTCTCCGGCCTGTCCACAGCGGTGTCTCGCGGGGCACGGCCACGCTACGTCCAGGACGCGCTCAGCGCCAACCATCTCGACCTCGTCCGCGCGATAAGAGAAGGGGCGCGGGTCATGGTCTGCGGTGGGCGGCAGATGGCGGCCGGTGTCACCGAAGCGATGACGCAGATGCTCGAACCACTCGGCATGTCGCCGGCAATGCTGAAGGCAGAGGGGCGCTATGTCGAAGACGTATACTGATATCATGCGCCAGGCCCTCAACGGCCCCACGATGGGCACGCGCTGGTCCGTGCTCTTCTACGCCCCTTCCGACTTCGACGCGAGTGCTGTTCAGGTGGCGCTGCAGGCGGCGGTGGACGAGGTGGACGCGCAGATGTCGACGTGGAAGCCCGACAGCGACCTGATGCGTCTCAACCATGCGCCGGTCGGAGAGTGGGTTCCGGTTCCGGATCTTCTCCTCTATGTGCTCCGGCTAGGGCTTATGATCGGCCGGGCGTCCGGCGGCGCGTTCGACATCGGCATGGGGGACGCGGTGACCGCGTGGGGCTTCGGCTCCGCGGAGGCCAGTTCGGACCAAATCCGCAGCGCATTGCAGGCACGGCGCACGCCTGCCTACGACGCGCTTGAGTTTGATGGAAACAGTGTTCGCAAGCGCGTGCCGGTTGCGCTTGACCTGAACGGCATCGCCAAGGGATATGGAGTGGACCGCCTTGCCGAGGTCCTCAGCGAATTTGGCATCTGCGACGGGCTGGTCGGCATCGACGGCGAGATGCGCGCATTAGGCGTGAGGCCCGACGGCGAGGCCTGGACGGTCGCAGTGGAGCAGCCTGACCTGGAACGGCGCGCGCCGCATTCGATCCTGTCCCTGCAGGACTGTGCCGTCGCCACGTCCGGCGACTACCGCCACTGCGTCGAAGTGCAGGGCCGGCATCTCTCCCACACCATCGATCCCGCCCGCGGCGCTCCTCTTATCGAACCCCCGGCCTCGGTCACAGTGCTCGCGCCCACATGTGCCGAGGCCGACGCCTGGGCGACCGCGCTCATGGTACTGGGCGCAGACAAGGGCAGAGAGCTTGCCCGCCGGCTGGAGTTGGATGTCCTGTTCTTGCTTCGCGGTGAAGTGGATGGCATCCAGTCCTGCCGGATCGGGCGCGTGTTCTGGGCAAGATCGCCATAGCTGAATTTTCAGCGAAATTTCTTTCGCAAAAGTCAGGGTTTGGCGATTGATGTTTGCGACAAATCAACCTCTGTGCTTTCGCAGCGCTTCTACCGCTTCGGCACTCATAGGGACCACCGATCTCAGGCTGGTGACGATCCGCGCGATAATGTCAGTTCGCGGCCCACTTCTCCAAGCATCGCTCTTATAAAAAACGCTTTGCGAGGTTTCTTCGCTTCTGGGTTCACGCGATTCTCCCAGTCCCCTCAGTCTCCGGCACGAGAGGCCAGACCAGACGCTCCGCAATTGAGCACCGATCGGTCACGAACTGGGATAGCTCGACTTCCCGCGCGAACCCAGCCGAAAACTCCCGGAAAGGCACGAGATTGATGAGGGGAACGCCAATCAGAATAGGAATAGAAAGCTCAAGCGCCTTCGCAATCAGTGTTCTGAAACCGCCACCTTCGACCTCGGTCTTGCCGAATTTGCACAGGACAAGGAGATCGGTTCGGCTGGACAATCCAGTCTGCGCTGTTTGGCACGCGTACAGCAGCCGATCGGTATTCAGGACGCAGCCGCGAGCGTGGGGACCACGATCATCGGATATTGCATAGAGCTCTCCGGTCGCTAGATCTCGCAGGTACATGTCGCATTTCACGCGATGAGGGTTCGGGCGGCTGTGTTGAACCAATCCGCCCAATCGCAGTCCCTTGTCGGCCAGGGCCGCGGTGATCTCCTGTAGGAAGGTCTCGAATTGTGGACCATCGGAGTAGACAATCGCAGTGATGGGGCTGATTGAATCGGCGGTCTGCATGTCGGAATTCCTTTGCGCAAGCAATTGCAGAAGACCGCTGCGCGGCGAATGAGCGTGCTGTTGGCGAGCAATCTGCTTTTGGTCGTCGGCCATTCCGCTTATCTCCCGAAGCGTGGTTGGTCGAAGGGCAGCACTTCCAGGCAGGCGCCAGCCTCGATGGGCGTCGCGCCACTGGGCATGATGGCAACTGCGTCGGCGGACACTATCGGCGTCATTCGGTGCGAGCCGTCCCGTCCGGCGCGGCTCGCGACGAGTCGGCCGGACTTGACGCTCAGGCGGACCGGCAGAAGTTCCGTGCGATCCGGCTTGCGGGCGCATGTGAAGCCCATCTCGGCCGTGATTCTTTCAGCCGGAGACTGACCAAGCAGCGCTCTTACCATCGGGCGCACGAATGCGAGTGCGCCGAAGGCAGCAGCCTGCGGATTGCCGGGCAGTCCGATGAAATGCGCATTCCCGACCTTGCCGAAGGCCAGCGGCTTGCCAGGCTTCATCGCTACCTTGACAAAGTCGAGCCGACCGCCGGCGCGCGCGATGGCATCGCGCACGTGATCCTCGTCTCCAACCGACATGCCGGCCGTGGTGATCACGAGATCGACTGATCCCGCCTGGATCTGGAGCGCATCGGCGATGGCAGCCACGTCATCGCGCACAGTCAGCGACGTGACATGTGAATTTGGCGTGGCCAGCAGCGCGGCAAGCATGGGCCCGTTGGAGTCGTATATGGCGCCGGGCTGAAGCGGCTTGCCGCCACCGCGAAGCTCGGAACCCGTCGCCAGGACCGCGATCCGCAAGGGACGAGCGACAGAAACCATTTCGACGCCGAGACCTGCGAGAAGCGCGATTTCAGGCCAGCCAACGACGACACCTGCCTGAAGGACGGCTGTTCCTGGCGCAACATCCTCGCCCGCTTTTCGAATGTACGTTCCCGCTTCGATGTCGAGTCCGAACTGTACGAGACCACCTCTATGCGTCACGTGCTCCTGCATGACGACTGTATCGGCGCCACTCGGCAGCGCGGCGCCCGTCATGATGCGATGGGCTGTGCCCGGAGCCAATACGCCCGGCGGATCTCCGGCGCTTGTGCGGCCTGCCACTGGAAGGATCAATGGCACGTCGTTCCTGTCGGACAGGCAAACGGCATATCCGTCCATTGCCGCCTGATCGAATGGCGGGAGACCATGTGGGGCCTCGATTGTCGTGGCCAGGACGCGCCCGGCAGCGCGAGCCAGCGGCACGTCTTGCGACCGATTGAGCGGCTGGACGACTGTGGTGGCGTAGTGCCGGGCGGTATCGAAGGACACCATTTCCACGCCTCGACCAAAGCAGCTCCTGCGTAAGGCGGCGTGCATCGTCAAATCTCCCTCGCCGGCGGCAGAGCCTTTTCCAGAATCGCGCGGACAGCCGCTAGGCCCGGGTCGTCGGCTCGATTCATTATCCCGATGAGCTGCGTCCAAAGATCGTCGGACGCTGTCTCCATGAAATTGCGCACGGTTGAACTGACGATCTCAGCTGGCTGGCGACCGGATTGGCTGGCTGCAGCAGCCAAGCGCGCCAGCAAGGCCGGCTCCTCAAAAGCTTCTACAAGGCCTATGGCGACTTTCGGATCGTCCAGCGAAGCAATGAGGTTTCCGAGCATCGCATTCCCTCACTGCACCAGCGGCGAGGAGGAGCCCTCGATCACGATCCCCGTGATATCTGCCTGACCGACAAGAAGGGAGACATATTGCGCGGCGGCTTGCCGTTGGACATGCTCGACCAGATAGGAGGCGATGCGCTCTCGAACGGCCTCGAATGGCAGCTGGCTGCCATCGATCCGCCGCTTCAGGTGGATGAGGTGGACGCCGTAGCGCGTCTCCACCGGCGCGGAGATATCGCCGGGGGTAAGCTCGATGAGAGCGGCCTCGAACTCCGGTGTCGTGTCGCCCGGCCCGATCTGGCCAAGACTGCCGCCAAGAGCGCCGGATGGACAATCCGAACAGTCGCGCGCCAGTGCCGCGAAGCGCTCCGGCGCCGCCGCCAAGATAGCTCTCAGCGATGCTGCTCTTTCCCGGGCTGCTGCGAAAGCGCCTTTATCATCGCTGCGTGCGCCGATCAGGATGTGATCGGCTTCGAAGAGCGATGGCGTCACGAAGCGGCGACGGTTGTTCTCGTAGAAACGGCGGAGCGTCTCTTCGTCCGCCGCCGGGACGCGGATCTCACGTTCGATGAGGTCTCGCACCTGCGCGTCTTCCATCGTCTCCCGGCGCCCGTCCTCATCGGTTCTCTGCTCTGCGCAAATACCTTGGCGTCGCGCTTCCTGGAGGAGCAATTCGCGAATGACCAGCGCACGGGTCGCCGTCCTCCAGCCCTCACCGGGATTGCGGGCCGGAAAGTTCTGCACTTCGGCGGCGATCGCCTTGCGCGATATCGTTACGCCATTGACGGTTACAGGCGACATCGCCACGCGCTCGCTCGATGGCTTCGTGTCGGGTGTCGCGGGCCGATGTTCGTGCGGATGTTCGAGGGATGGGTCACGACCTGTCGCGTGATTGATGATGAGCGCCGTCATGATTTGCTCCGCAGGCTGGCAGATGGATTTGCAACAGTAGGCCGGCCAGGCGCATGAAACCTGATAGCTGGACCAGGCGGTGACGGTCGGCGGCCCGCGAAGCGCGTACGCACGACCTGATAGCCAGGGCGGCCGAGATACCAGACTGGCGCGCTCCAGGCATGGACCAGCCTTGTGAACGGGAAGACCAGGAAGATGGTCATTCCCAGGAAGAGGTGGGCTTTGAAGACCGGATGAACGTCTGCGACGTAGTTGGCTGCGGAAGGCTGCAAGGTGAGGATGCCCTGTGCCCAGTTCATGAACTTCACCATCTCATGGCCGTCCATATGGCCGAGCGAGACGAAGATGGTGGATAGGCCGAGCGTGAGCTGAAGCCAGAGCAGCAGCAGGATGGCGATGTCGCCGAAACTGGAGGTGTTCCGGATCCTTGCGTCGAACAGCCGGCGGTGGGCGAGAAGCGAGATTCCGACGAAACAGGCAATCCCGGCGATGCCCCCGACAACGATCGCAAGACCTTGCTTGAAGCTGTGCGAGATCCCGAGAGCGTCGAATATCCAGATCGGCGTCAGCAGTCCGACGAAGTGTCCGCCGAAGATCGCCAGGATGCCGACATGGAACAGATTGGAGCCCCAACGAAGCTGGCGCCGCCGCAGAAGCTGGGACGAACCCGTCTTCCATGTGTATTGCTCCCGGTCGAAGCGGACGAGGCTTCCAAGCAGAAATACAGTCAGGCAGACATAGGGATACCAGCCAAAGAATGCATAGTTGATCGTGCTGGGCATTGCTTTCAGCTCCTCTAGGTCGCGCTCTGCCGCACGTCGCGATTGGCGGCGCGCATCTGGATTTTCAACCGATCGACGGAACAGCCGTCGCTTGCATTTCCAGGACCGAAGGTGACGGCCGTTTCCTCCCACGCGGCGTCGATGGCCGCTAGGTCGTCGTGCTCGTCATAGGTTTCGACCGTGTCGGCGATGGCGTCACCCTTACCGCAGATCGAAAGCAAGGCCGTGAATACAGCTGCATAACCTCCATTTCGTGTGGCCAGCCTTTCCTCCAGCAGCGAGAGGATATGGGCCGTCTCCTTGAGCAGGCCACGCGCCTCACCGAGCGGCTGAACGGAAAGGAACTCCAGGAAAAGCGGGATGAAGTCCGGCAATTCATTTGCCGAAACGAGAAGTCCTCCGCGTTCATAGTGTCCGATCAGATCGATCATCGCCTGGCCCCGGTCGCGACTCTCGCCGTGAATATGTTCGAAGAGATGCAATGAGTGACGGCGCGTCTTGTCGAACAACGCGACGTATCGCTCCTGAAGATCGTACAGATCCGCTGTGCCCAGATCGGCAAGCAGGGGACGCAACTGCTTGATCGCCTTCTGCGAGATCAGCCTCTCCGATGTGATCGCCGCGGCGATCTCTGGAATGGCCGCGGTAAGTTCTCCGGTCGGATAGGCAAGCAGCGCCGAGAGCGCCTTGAAGGTCCTGTTCGAGTGCAGTCCGGTCATCATGCAATCTCCATCGGATTGGTCGGCCGCTTGGTCTGCCTAGTTCCAAAGAGGTTCGTCTCCGTCGAGCCACCCGAGCAGCCGTTTCCGAAGGAGAAGCCACAGGAGCCGTGCATATCCTGCGCGTCCTCGCTCCATTCGCGGTGCGCGGTCGGGATGACGAAGCGGTCTTCGTAATTCGCGATCGCCATGACCTTGTACATCTCGTCGATAGCGGCGCCCGTCAGACCGACCCGCGCCGCGATAGCCTCGTCGAGGCGGCCGTCGATCGTCTTGGCCCGCATGTAGCTGCGCATAGCGAGCATGCGTTCGAGAGCCAGCGCCACCGGCTCCTCCTTTCCAGCCGTGAGCAGATTGGCCAGATACTGGAGCGGGATGCGTAGGCTGCGCACGTCCGGCATGTCGCCATCGACGCCCATCTTGCCCGCCGCCGCTGCCGACTGGATCGGGGAAAGCGGCGGCACGTACCAGACCATCGGCAGCGTCCGGTATTCCGGATGCAGCGGGAATGCGATCTTCCATTCCATGGCCATCTTCCACACCGGCGAGAGTTTTGCGGCTTCCAGCCAGTTGTCGGGAATGCCGTCGGCTCGCGCCTGGGCGATGACGGCCGGATCGTTCGGGTCGAGAAAGACATCGAGCTGGGCCTGATAGAGATCCTTCTCGTCAGGCGTGCTCGCGGCGGCCTCGATGCGATCCGCGTCATAGAGAATGACGCCGAGGTAGCGGATACGCCCGACGCAGGTTTCCGAGCAGACCGTCGGCTGCCCTGCCTCGATACGAGGATAGCAGAAGATGCACTTCTCCGATTTACCGGACGACCAGTTGTAGTAGATCTTCTTATAGGGGCAGCCGGAGACGCACATGCGCCATC
Organism: Rhizobiaceae bacterium; assembly: GCA_023953835.1. Taxonomy (NCBI): domain Bacteria; kingdom Pseudomonadati; phylum Pseudomonadota; class Alphaproteobacteria; order Hyphomicrobiales; family Rhizobiaceae; species Rhizobiaceae bacterium. Next base: position 163,398 of record JAMLJB010000002.1, read on the forward strand.
CCCTGCACTTGTCCTGGTCGATCAGGACGATCCCGTCTTCTTCCCGCTTGTAGATGGCGCCCGACGGGCAGACAGCCGCGCAGGCCGGATTGAGGCAATGCTCGCACAGCCGCGGCAGGTACATCATGAAGGTGTTCTCAAACTGCCCGTAGATGTCCTTCTGGACACCTTCGAAGTTCACATCCTTCGAGCGCTTCTCGAACTCGCCGCCTAGGATTTCCTCCCAGTTCGGCCCCCATTCGATCTTCTCCATGCGCTCGCCGGTGACGGCCGAGCGCGGGCGGGCTGTGGGAAAAGCCTTCGATTCCTTCGCCGTATGCAGATGCTCATAGTCAAAGGTGAACGGCTCGTAGTAGTCATCGATCTCCGGCAGGTCGGGATTGGCGAAGATATTGGCAAGGATACGCCATTTTGCGCCCATCTTCGGTTCGATGCGACCGTTCTTCTTGCGCCGCCAGCCACCGTTCCATTTCTTCTGGTTTTCCCATTCCTTGGGATAGCCGATGCCGGGTTTGGTCTCGACATTGTTGAACCAGGCGTATTCGACGCCTTCTCGATTGGTCCAGACGTTCTTGCAGGTGACGGAGCAGGTGTGGCATCCGATGCATTTGTCGAGATTCAGCACCATTGCGATCTGAGCACGGATTTTCATTCTGCGGCCTCCTTCGGCGCTTCAGAGGCGAGCGGCCCTTCCAGCCAGTCGACATTGGCCATCTTGCGGACAATGATGAACTCATCGCGGTTGGAGCCTACGGTTCCGTAATAGTTGAAGCCGTAGGATTGCTGGGCGTAGCCGCCGATCATGTGGGTGGGCTTCAGCACCGTCCGGGTAACCGAGTTGTGGATACCACCGCGATTGCCGGTCATCTCCGATCCCGGCGTGTTCACGATCTTTTCCTGAGCGTGATACATCAACATCAGGCCCGGCTTGATACGCTGGGAGACGACGGCGCGTGCTGTCAGCGCGCCGTTGATGTTGAAGACTTCGACCCAATCGTTGTCGACGAGGCCGGCGACCTTCGCGTCGGTCTCCGAGATCCAAACCACCGGGCCACCGCGGTTTAGCGTCAGCATCAGCAGATTGTCAGTGTAAGTGGAATGGATGCCCCACTTCTGGTGGGGGGTGACAAAATTGAGGACGATCTCCTTGTGCCCATTGGGGCGGACATCCTTGATGCCTGGAATGGTCTTCAGGTCGACCGGCGGCTTCCAGGTGACAAGCCCCTCGCCAAACGCCCGCATCCAAAGGTGATCCTGATAGAGCTGCTGCCGGCCAGTCAGCGTCCGCCACGGGATCAACTCGTGGACATTGGTGTAACCGGCATTGTAGCAGACCTTCTCACTCTCGATGCCCGACCAGGTCGGTGAAGAAATGATCTTTCGCGGCTGCGCCTGGATATCGCGGAAGCGGATCTTCTCGTCTTCCTTCGGCAGGGCAAGGTGGGCATGCTCGCGCCCAGTGATCTCCGACAGGGCTTCCCATGCCTTGATCGCCACCTCGCCATTGGTCTCAGGCGCCAGCATGAGGACGACCTCGGCTGCGTCGATGTCGGTCTCGATCTTCGGCAGGCCCTTGGCCGCACCGTCGAGGCGTACGCCGTTCAAGGCTCCAAGCGCCTCGACCTCATGCCTGGTGTTCCAGGCGATGCCTTTGCCCCCGTTTCCGATTTTCGTCATCAACGGCCCCAACGCCGTGAACTGGGCATAGAGGTTGGGATAGTCGCGGGTGACAACCGTCACCGATGGCATTGTCTTGCCGGGAACAGGCTCGATTTCGCCGAGTTTCCAGTCCTTAACGTCCAGCGCCTGCGCCATCTCGGCCGGGCTGTCATGCTGGACGGGGGTGAGAACCACATCCTGCTCGATGCCCAGAACCTCGGGCGATACATCGGAAAATGCCTTGGCGAGGCCCTTGTATATCTCCCAGTCGGAGCGTGACTCCCACGCCGAATCCACCGCCGCGGACAGTGGATGAATGAAAGGGTGCATGTCGGACGTGTTGAGATCGTTCTTCTCGTACCAGGTAGCCGTCGGCAGCACGATGTCTGAGTAGACGCAAGTGGTCGACATGCGGAAGTCGAGCGTGACCAGGAGGTCGAGCTTCCCTTGCGGCGCCGCCTCGTGCCAAGCGACTTCCGTGTTGCGGACCGCCCCCTCCGCGCCGAGATCCTTGCCCATCACGCCATGGGTCGTGCCGAGCAGGTGCTTGAGAAAATATTCGTGCCCCTTGCCGGATGAGCCGAGCAGGTTCGAACGCCAGACGAACATGTTGCGCGGCCAGTTGGCTGGATCGTCGGGGTCATGACAGGAAAGCTCCAGTTCGCCGGATTTCAGCGCGTTGGCGACATAGTCCTTCGGTTCGAGGCCCGCCGCCCTGGCCTGGGTGGCGATTGTCAGCGGATTTTGCTTGAGCTGGGGGGCGGAAGGGAGCCAACCCATACGCTCGGCGCGAACGTTGTAGTCGATAAAGCTCTTGTTCCAGTCGCCATCCGGTGCGGTGGGCGACAGGATCTCAGCGGCTGTCAGCGTCTCATAGCGCCATTGGTCGGTATGGGCATAGAAGAACGACGTGGAATTCATATGCCGGGGCGGACGGCTCCAATCGAGGCCGAAGGCCAGCGGGGTCCAGCCTGTCTGCGGGCGGAGTTTTTCCTGTCCGACATAGTGTGACCAGCCACCGCCCGACTGGCCGATGGCGCCGCAGAAGACCAGGAGATTGATGATCCCCCGGTACGTCATGTCCATGTGGTACCAATGGTTCACGCCGGCGCCGAGGATCACCATGGAGCGGCCGTTGGTCTTCTCCGCATTGGTGGCGAATTCGCGGGCAACCGTGATGATGGCGTCGCGCTTTACGCCGGTAACATGCTCTGCCCAAGCGGGCGTGAACGGCACGTCCTCGTCGAAGCTCTTGGCCGCGTGATCACCGCCAAAGCCGCGATCGAGGCCGTAATTAGCCATCATCAGGTCATGCACGGTGGCGACCGCCACCTCCGCGCCGTCGCTCAGCTTGATCCGGCGGATGGGAAGGTTGCGGGTGAGAATTTCTCCATGGTCGGTCGAAACGAAATGCTCCGTGGCCCGACCGCCGAAGTAAGGAAAATCGACGGCCGCGATCTCGGCGCCCTCACCAGCAAGCGTCAGCCTGAGGCGAAGGTCATGGCCTTGCCCATCCTTCTCCTCGAGGTTCCATTTGGCGCTCTCGCCCCAGCGATAGCCGATCGAACCGCGCGGCGCGACGAGAGCATCCGTGCCTTCATCGATCGCGACCGTCTTCCACTCCGGATTGTTGGTCTCGCCAAGGCCATCGGCAATCTCGGAGGCGCGCAGAAGTCGTTCGGGAACGAGCCTGCCATCACGTTCGGTCAGCCGAACCAGGAACGGCAGGTCGGTATATTTGCGGGCATAGTCGTCGAAATAGGGGACCGTCCGATCGAGGTAATATTCACGAAGGATGACGTGACCCATGGCAAGTGCAAGCGCGGCGTCCGTCCCCTGCTTCGGGTTCAGCCAGATATCGGCAAACTTGGTCGCCTCGGCATAGTCCGGACTGACGACCGCGCTCTTGGTACCCTTGTAGCGAACCTCTGTATAAAAATGCGCATCGGGCGTCCGCGTCTGCGGTACGTTCGAGCCCCAGACGATGATGAAGCCGGCATTGTACCAGTCGGCGCTTTCGGGAACGTCGGTCTGTTCACCCCAAGTCTGGGGGCTGGCCGGCGGCAGATCGCAATACCAATCGTAGAACGACATGCACACTCCGCCCATTAGCGACAGGTAGCGTGCGCCCGCCGCGTAAGAGACCATCGACATGGCGGGGATCGGCGAGAAGCCGATCACACGGTCTGGACCATGTCTCTTTACGGTGTAGGCGTTCGCGGCAGCGACGAGTTCGTTCACTTCGTCCCAGGTGGCGCGCACGAAACCTCCATGACCACGGATCGAAGTGTAGGACTTGCGTTTTGTCTCATCCTCAACGATCGAGGCCCAGGCCGCAACGGGCGGCATGATGGCGCGCGCGGCGCGCCAAAGCTTCAGCAGCCGCCCGCGGATCATCGGGTATTTCACACGCGCCCCGGAATAGAGATACCAGCTATAGGAGGCGCCACGGGCGCAGCCGCGGGGTTCATGGTTGGGCAGGTCCGGCCGCGTTCGGGGATAGTCTGTCTGCTGCGTCTCCCAGGTGACTATGCCGCCCTTGACATAGATTTTCCAGGAGCAAGAGCCGGTGCAGTTCACGCCATGCGTAGAGCGCACGATCTTGTCGTGCTGCCAACGCTTCCGGTAGCCGTCCTCCCAGGAACGATCCTCGTTCGTGACGATGCCGTGACCATCGGAGAATTCGTCCACGGTCTTGCGAAAGAAAGTGAGCCGGTCGAGAAAATGCGACATTGCTTCTGCTCCTGACTACTCGGCAGCCGCCGGATGGGCCGAGACGTTGGGTTTCGCGCGTTCAATGTCGTAAAGCAGACCATTCTTGCGCGTGTAGACGGCCCAGGTGATAGCGAGGCAGCTGACATAGAAAGCCATGAAGCTCCACAGCGCTGCCTCTACACCGCCCGTGACCGCGATCGAGGTGCCGAAGCCTTTCGGGATGAAGAAGGCACCGAAAGCAGCAATCGCCGACGTGAATCCGGTAATCGCAGCGGCTTCCTTTTCCGCTTGCCGTCTGCGCGTTTCAGCGTCGACCTCGGGCATAAGCCGATCGATCTCCTTCGCGCTGATCGCCGGGATCATCTGGAAAGTGGAGGCGTTGCCGACGCCGGTGGCGAAGAACAGAAGCAGGAAAGCGGAAAGGAAGCCCCAGAATGCGCCGGGCTGATCCTTGATGCTTATGAACCACAGTACTGCGGTGACGCCCGCCATCATCAGGATGAAGACCCAGAATGTAACACGCGCGCCCCCATATTTGTCGGCAAGCCAGCCCGAGCCGGACCGCGAGAGGGCGCCCACGAGCGGCCCCAGGAAGGCGAACTGCAGCGCATTGACATCCGGGAACAGCATGTTTGCCAGCAGTGGGAAGCCTGCGGAGTAGCCGATAAAGGAGCCGAAGGTGCCAGTGTATAGCCAGCACATGATCCAATTGTGCCTGCGCTCGAAGATGACGGCCTGCTCGGCGAACGATGCCTTCGCGGAGGCGATGTCGTTCATGCCGAACCAGGAGGCGAAGGCCGACAGCGCAATGAAGGGCACAAAGAAGAAGCCGGCGTTCTGCAGCCAGAGCGGCGCCGGACCCGTGGAACCGTCTACCATCGCGGGGTCGCCGCCAAGCCAGCCGAACAGACCGACGGTGATCGCGAGCGGCACAACAAACTGGACGACGCTGACACCGAGATTGCCGAGGCCGGCATTGAGTGCAAGGGCGTTGCCCTTCTCGGCTTTGGGATAGAAGAAGGAGATATTGGCCATGGAGGAGGCGAAGTTGCCGCCGCCGAAGCCGCAGAGCAGCGCAAGGATGAGCAGAACGACGTAGGGCGTATCCGGATTCTGCACCGCGTAACCGATGCCGATCGCCGGAATAATCAGCGACCACGTCGTCAGGGTCGTCCACAGCCGGCCGCCGAAGATCGGCACCATGAACGAGTAGAATACACGCAGCACCGCGCCCGAAATGCCGGGCAATGCCGCCAGCCAGAAGAGCTGGTCGGTTGTAAAGGCAAACCCGACAAGCGGCAGTTTGGCGACGACGACGGACCAGACCTGCCATATGGCGAAGGAAAGCAGCAGCGCCGGGATCGAAAGCCAAAGATTACGGCGGGCGATGGCGCGTCCCGTCTGCTGCCAGAATGTCGTATCCTCTGGACGCCAGTCGGTAATGACGGTCTTGCCCGAACGTGGCGCGAGGACCGGCTTCGGCATGCCCTGCATTTCCGGGAATGGTGGCAGCTTGGCCAAGGCGTCGCCTGTCACGCCGCGCTCCATCTGGCGAATGGAGACATGCATCCAGATCAGCGAGCAGCTCACGAGGACGAACAGCGCCATGAAGCAGCTCGTCCAAAGACCTGTCAGATCCAGCAGCAGACCGAACAGGATCGGCAGGACGAAGCCGCCGAGGCCGCCGATCATGCCCACCAGGCCGCCGACGGAGCCAACGTGGTCGGGATAGTAGACCGGGATGTGCTTGTAGACAGCCGCCTTTCCGAGCGCCATGAAGAAGCCGAGCACGAAGACGATGACGGTGAAGCCGACAAGGCCCATCTCGATATGGAACGAGGCCGTGCCATTGGCGCCGTGCACGATGTAGTCAGTCGGCGGATAGGAAAGCAGGAAGGTCGCCGCGATCGAGACCAGGAAAGTCCAATATAGAACCCGTCGCGCACCGTAGGTGTCGGAAAGATGGCCCCCATAAGCGCGGAAGAGGCTGGCTGGCACAGAGAAGAAGGCCGCGATCATGCCGGCTGTCTTGATGTTCAGTCCATACACACCGATCAAATATTGCGGCAGCCACAATGAAAGAGCGACGAACGCCCCGAAAACGAAGAAATAGTAGAGTGCGAAGCGCCAGATCTGAACATTCTTCAGGGGCTCGAGTTCAAGCCATGCGCTTTTCGGCTTGATCCCCAGACGCCGGCGTTCGACGAGAACCGGATCGTCCTCGGTCGTCAACCAGAACACGACAGCCATGAGGGCCAAGCCCGCGGCCCACACTTGCGCGACCGTCTCCCAACCGAACGCGACCAACACAAACGGCGCAAGGAATTTGGTGACCGCGGCGCCGACATTGCCCGCGCCAAAGATGCCGAGTGCGGTACCCTGCCTTTCCGGTGGATACCAGCGCGACACATAAGCAACACCGACCGCGAAGGAACCTCCGGCGATGCCAACTCCGAGCGCCGCCAGCAGCATTTGGGGATAGGTTTGGGCGTAAGAGAGCAGGAAGGTCGCAGCGGCGGAGGCAAGCATCGTCGCGGTGAAGATGAGCCTGCCACCATAGCGATCGGTCCAAATGCCAAGAGCCACTCGGATGAGCGATCCTGTCAAGATCGGCGTGCCGACGAGCAGGCCGAACTGCGTCTCGTTCAGGCCCAACTCCTGCCGGATGCTGATGCCGATGATGGCGAAGATCGTCCACGCGGCGAAACACACCGTGAAGGCGATCGTACTCATGCCGAGGATTTGGCCAGCCTTTGGATTTGCTGTCGTTTGCATCATTGCTACCCTTCGCCGAGCAGCCCAAACCGAAAGAGGGCGGAGTGGTGCCGTCGACGGACAACTTGACTGACGCTGCGATGTCGGACTTTGCTCCAGATCAAAGACGAACGTGATAATTGTCACATCCTGACTTTCTGATCAACGACAAGGCGCTGAGGAACTAGGGAATTGGATACAACGACTGTGGCGGACGCGACGTTGGACAGCTTGCCGATATTTCGAGCGTTGACCGCATCGAAACGGGAGGATTTGCTCCGAAACGCGCTCCGGCACAGCGTTGCAGCAGGTACGATACTGTTCGAGCAGGGTGAGAAGCCAAACTTCCAACTCGTCATACTATGCGGATCGGTTCAACTTTTCGGTCAGTCTGCCGAAGGGCGCGAGGTTCTGATCGAAGCCATGCGGGCACCAGATCTCGTGATTCCGGCCGCTGTCCTTGCCGGAGCACCCTATCTCATGCAGGCGCGGGTACCCGAGCCGTCAACGTTCCTGCTGATCCATGCCGGGGTTTTCCGAGAGGCGGTTGCGACAGACCCCATGCTGGCGCACGCAGTGATCGGCAGCCTGTCCCAGCAATTCCGGCGCATGGTCCGACAGATCAAGAACCTCAAGCTGAGATCGTCAACCCAGCGTGTGGGTTGCTACCTTCTGTCCCTGTCCGCACGCCAGGGTACGCTAGACAACGTCGTCCTGCCCTACGAAAAGAACCTCATCGCCTCCGAACTAGGCATTACGCGGGAGTCGTTTTCGCGCGCCTTATCACGCCTTGAACGCTCGGGTATAAAGGTCGAGGGCCAAAGGATTGCCATAGTAAATCGCTTGCAATTGGCTACCGAATGCGCTCCCGATCCTCTTATCGACGGTACGGATGATTTCGGCGTCGGAGACTGAGACGTCGACAAGCCAAGGCTACTGAAGTCGGAACACCGAATAAAAGCTGACACCCAGCGCGTCTTAGTAACGATTTGTGACGGCGAACCGATTGCCGGCGGTTTTGACGTACACAGGCTACGGAGAATGGCCATTCTTCGCTTCGACTTCGCCGGTGGCAGGTCGAGATCAGCTTGCCGTCCAGTTCAGCAGGCTCCTCAGTCGGGCGATCGGCGAAGGCTTGTCGCGAACCAACCGGATGCCGAGATTATGTGGTGCCATGCCTGCCGCGCAACCGCCGCTTTTGCCGTCGCGGATGAAGTAGGACATGTAGCCCCGATGCCGCCCACCGACCACGCGCACACCGCAGTTCTCTGTGCTTTCGGCGATACTGCCATCGGCATTGAGGCTGGCATGCGCATAGCAGGTCGTTGTCCAGTCCCAAACATTGCCTGCGACGTCGGCAAGTCCCTTGCTGTTAACGCCGAAAAATCCAAGCGGTTTCGGCTCGGGATCCGGCGCCGCCTTGCCTGCCTCGTTGCGGTAGCGAGCGAGCCAACGCGTGGCGGGGTTGGTGCCGTCATCTGGCAGTCCAAGCGCTTCGTCGGGGAATCGTTCGGCCGCGGCAAAAGCCCATTCAGCGTCGGTCGGAAGGCGCCAGCTTTCCCCTGTCGCCTCAGATAGCCAGACTGCATAGGCGGTGGCGTCACGATAGTTGACGCCGGTCACCGGCATTGTCTCCGGCATCGACGCACGGCCCTCTGCGGCTGGGCAGGCACCGTCCGCCACGCAGCGCGCATAGTCGGCGGCGCTGACCTGATACTTCATGATCTCGAAGCCAGCCCGGACATCCATCTTGCGTAGCGGCGCGTCGACGGGCCGGTTTGACCGAAGATATTCGCCGGGTAGCCTGAAAGTGAACGAGCCCGGCGCGATGGCGATCGTAGCGATCGGCCCGACGCTCGCGGTCGGGTCTGCCCCGCGACCGCCTAGCCCGAGGGCGGCCGCAAGTCCGACCGCCGCGGTCAGGGCAAGCAATGAAGGGGTCTTGAGTTTCATGGCTGTGTCCTCGCACGGACGGCCCGCCTTCAGGGCGAAGGCGGGTCGCCAGCGATTGCCTATTGCGTGCGGCGCCCGATCAATTGGTCGGGATGGGACCAGGCGCCACGACCTGAGTCATCAGATCGTCGTTCCAGTCTCCATCGACCACGATGTGTGCCGTGGCGCCGAGCTCGGCAGCCTCGATCAGGTTGTGGTTGACATAGGCGTAGACGCCGGGCTGGCGGAACGTATAGAACGCCGCTCCCGCCGAGCCGCCGCGCACGAACCAAGTCTCGAGATCGCGGTCAGGTGCGTTGGCGAACTTGCCCTGCTCCCAGACAAAGTCGCCGTGACCGCCGATGAGGTGGGGCCGCGTGTCGCGGTTTGCCTGGGAATGAACGATCAGCACCTTCTCGCCCACCTTGGCCTTGAGGGCGTTGTCGCCGGTAAGCGCGCCGACCTTGCCGTTGAACACGACGTGCGTCGGTATCAAGCCTCGCATGACCTTCAGTGTTTCGTCATAGCTGTCGCCGAGTGTCTCGAAGTTCTTGAAATTCCCGTTCTCGTCGCGGGGTACGTAGAAGTCGCTCTCGCCGACATAGAAGACTGTATCGTAGGTGAGCGGTTGCCCCGTATGATCCTTCAGTCCGTCGCGCGGCAGCACCATGATCGTTCCGCTCATACCCGACACGACGTGCCAGGGGATCATACCAGCAGGCGCGCAGTGGTAGACAAACGTGCCGGTGCGCGTCGCCTTGAAGCGCAAGACGGCCTGCTCGCCGGGGTTGACGTTTGTAAGGGCGGCACCCCCCAGCGCACCGGTTGCCGCGTGGAAATCAACGTTGTGCGGCATCTCGTTCGTCTCAGGATTGATGAGCGTCAGTTCGACATAGTCGTTTTCATGAACAACCATCATCGGCCCCGGGATCGAGCCATTATAGGTCATCGCCTGCAGAGTGGTGCCGTCGCCGTCGATGACGATCGGCTGCTCCTTCACGATGAGCTGGAACTCGACGACCTTCGGGCCGCCTGTGGCGACCTGCTCATGCGCATGGACGAAGGGCGGGGTGACCAGCGCGACCTTCTCGCGCGGCAGGGCTGCGACATCTGCGGCTTGGGCCATAGCGAGTCCGACGGGCAGCGTCGCAATCACCGCCGCGCCGGCCACGCCAAACAGTGCTTCGCGTCGCGTAAACATCTTCTTGTCTCCTTGTTGAGCCTCATTGCTCTTTACGGAGAATATCTATCGCCCTCGGTGCAGATGGTCTTTGCGCTGGCGCAAACGTACGACGTTCGCAAATTCAGCGAGATCATAGTCCGCTTGTTCGGGTCAAGACGAAACGCATCGGTCGAGGCATCACTGGTTCCTGCCTCGGGGCGCGCCAGCTTGATCGTTCCCGGCACTCTGAAGTTCCTGTCGCGCAAAGGCGAGCCAATCGCCCAGGAGGCCTCGGTCTTCCTTCGAAAAGCGCGCCCGCCGCCGCATATCGTCGAAGCTGTCGTCTCGATGGCAACGGTCATAGGCCTCGCGGGCTATCGTCTCCAGACGATTGATGTATTCACTGCGGTTCGACAGGACCATCTTGGGAACCTCGCTTCAGGAAGGCGCGACGTTTGGCTGCCGCGCACGAAGTTTGGGGCGCACCAGCATGCCGCCGAACAGGACGCTATATCCGAGGAATGCGCCCACCCACAGGCCGGCCGATCCATACAGCAGGCCTGCTTCCGTGGGCGCAAAGGCTGCCGCTATGCGCAGCAGCGCGGCCAGCACAATTGCAGTGTAGACTAGACAGGTGCCCGCATCTGCCCGCAATTCCCGTCCCGTGTGGCCTAGTGTGGCGCGCGTCATGACGGCGAGCGTCATGCATCCGATAGCACCGACACCGAAGGCATGAATTGCGGCTGCGGTCGGAACGCTGTCCGGAACGATAATCGCAAGACCGGCGAGCACCAGCCCGGCAGGCACGAACACATAGGCGGCATGCAAGACAAGGACGAGCGGATCGCGCATCGTGCGGTGGCCGGCCCAGCGTAGTAGTCGGAGGAGATTGAATAGTGCAGCGGCAAGTAGTGCCGCGCCCGTTTCAATCCGCTCGGGCAGAAACGTCCAGGCCGCCAGCGCCGCGACGGAAAGCATGATTGCCGCGGTGTCGAACCGGCCGAAGGGAATCGGGAGCCGGCCCGGATTTTGCCGGACTAGCCAGTTGCGAGTGAAGCTCGGAATGATCCGTCCTCCAATAATCATGATAAGAGTGATCGCCGCGCCGATACCGAGCCGGCGGCTGATGTCGGAAATCCCGGCAAAGTGTGCTTCGGCATGGAACAGGACGTTGGCTGCGAGGAGCACGGACACCGGAACAAGCACTTTGAGGTTTCGCCAGTTGCGGCCGGCCGCAATTTCGGTCGCGGCCGCCAGAGCGACCGCCGCCAGAAACGAGCAATCGATCGCCGCGGCGGCGAGCCAGCCGGTCTCTGCAGAGAAGAAGACGGCGATCCGTCCTGCAAGCCATAGGAGAACCAAGGCAAGGAGCGGCATGCCCTGCACGGGCAGCCGACCCGTCCAGTTCGGTATTGCGGTCAGGAGGAAGCCTGTTACGATTGCCGCGAGATAGCCGAACAGCATCTCATGGATGTGCCAGTCTATCGGCATGAAGATGCTTGCGGTCTCAAGCCTGCCGTAGAATAGCGGCAGCCAGAACAGAACCGTCAAGCCGGCGTAAAGCGAACCCAACAGGAAGAACGGTCGAAAGCCATAGGATAGAAGCGCCGGATAGTTGCCCGGCCTGGTGCGCGCTATTGCCATTATTGTCTCCCGAGGGGTTCCCGGCCCCTGGATCCGGGAACCCGACATCTGGCCGGCGCCATGCGGTTACTGCAGCCTGTCAATTCGTGGGAACTGCAGCGAACAACTGCTCGAACAACTTCTTGGCCTTTCCTGTCTGCTTGACGGCCTTGGCCTGGTCGAGATTCACCGGCTTACCGACGACGACGAGCGCGACCATGCCCATACCGTAGTGTGGCGTGCATTTGACGCCGTAGACTCCCTCCTTGTCGAAGGTCACGGTGATCTGTTCATTCATCTTGCCCTTGAAGGGTTCGGCCCCGTCGGGGAGCATCCCCTTGATGCTTTCGGCGTCGTGCGACTTGTCAGTCGGGACGAAGGTGATGGTGTCGCCGGGCGCGGCAACGATGAAGTCGGGCTGGAACACCATTGCGCCTTTATCGCCTTTGTTGAGCATCTGGACCTGATGGTCGGCGGCCTGGGCGGCGCCGGCCAGCAAAAGACAGGCGAACGCGGTCGCGATGGCGATTTTGTGTCTCATGATATTGCCTTTCCTCTTATGACGGACTCAACCGTTGGGGCTTGTATAGGGCCTACCTCCGTCAATGACTTTGCTGCAACGCAAACAGATCGTATTGAGAGCCGAAAAGGTCGCATCGCGAGAGGGTTGCAGTGACGTCTTGTGCGTGGGACATTCCTTTTGCGGCTTCCGACTGGGGCCGGCGCCGGAAGATGACCGAAGGAACGTGAACTTGAGCCGTCTCGACCGCTCGCTGATTTCCGGGCTTGCGCCATTTCAGGGCCTGGACGCGGTTGATCTCGACCGCATGATCGGGCAGGCCCGTTCGCTCCGCATTGCCAAGGACGAAGCTGTCTTCGAGCAGGAAGGAGAAGCGCATTCATTCTTCCTCCTCCTCGACGGGCATGTGCGGGTGGTGAAGACCACGCCCGACGGCCAGCAGGTGATCGTGCGCTACATCAGCCCGGGCGAGTTGATGGGAATCGCTCACGCACTTGGTCGCACGACCTATCCGGCGAGCGCCATCGCTGCCGTCGACTGTGTTGTACTTGCCTGGCCGGGTCGGCTTTGGCCTGAATTCGCCGCAGCATTCCCTGATTTTGGCGCCAACACCTACAGAACGATCGGCGGCAGATTGCAGGATGCGCATACGCGCGTCATCGAAATGTCGACGGAGCAGGTAGACCGGCGCGTCGCCCACGCCCTCCTCAAACTTGTCAATCAAACGGGCAGGAAGACGGACGAAGGCATTCTTATCGATTTCCCGATCTCTCGCCAGGATATCGCCGAGATGACGGGAACGACATTGCACACGGTTAGCCGGCTCCTTACCGCGTGGGAGGAACAGGGTCTGGTCAAAAGCGGACGTCAGAAGGTAACCGTGACCGAGCCGCATCGACTGCTCATGCTCGCGGATGGACGCACGTCCAAGATCTAGCCGGTGCCCGTGTCCTCTTCTGCGATTGCTCTCTTCAGGTCGCGAGCGAGCGAGGCTCGATCCAAATCGTGTTCTCTCGTGGCATCGGCGATGGTGTGAAACGGGGCGACGGGGCAGCCGACGCACAGCAAACCATGGTCGAGGACGACACGGATGGTGGCCGGCCATTCTCGCATCATTGCATCCATCGTCATGTCGTCGTGCAATCTCTGTCTCACAGCCGATATCCGCATCTGGAAGGCGGTTATCTTCATAGCATTCAAGCAAACGATCGTTGCGCGGCAGCAAACTGAAAAGCGGTCTCATTCTAAAAGCCGTGACGCGCTTGCGCGCCTTGGCGGAAGCGGTGCGGGGAAGAAATCCTCGGGCGTCAGCGTGATGTCTGCCAGCGTGTAGCGATCGAGCGTTTCATGGAAGGAGGCCATAGCCTCGCCGAGCATGCCGGACAGCTTGCAGGAGTTCGTCAGGATGCACTGATTTCCGGTCGCGAAGCACTCGACCAGCGCGAAATCCGGCTCCGTCATTCGGATTACGTCACCGATGCGAATCATTTCCGGCCGGCGGCCGAGCATCAGTCCTCCGGACCGGCCGCGCACAGCCTTGAGGTATCCACCACGCGTAAGCGTGTTGGTGACTTTGTTCAGATGCGTCTTCGACACGCTGAAGGCGCGCGCCGCCTCCTCGATGGTAATCAGCCGATCCCCCGCCGTCGCAGCGTACATCAGCATCCGCAACGCGTAGTCGGAAAAACTCGTCAGCCGCATCGGCCATTCCTCGCTGTATTCGCTGGTCGGTTCAACATCAGAGGCTTTCCTTGAGGATGGGCTGGATCGCGAGGGTGTCCTCGCCCCGGCTGAACGCGACCGCCAGGCGGAAGGAATGGGCGATACGCAGCGCGCGATCCATGAAGAGAGCCGCGACATCCGGTGGGCAGAGCCTGTCAACCGTGACGCGGAAGAGCATCAGCCAACGGCGGAAATGCGATTCCCCCAAACCGGGAATGGCCAGATGCGGGGGCAACGGCCGGCCGTCATAGCGTCCCGTACGCAGCAGCGTCGACGACCAGAAATCGCACATCTTTCCAAGATGACGCGGCCACGCCTCCGGCTTGATCGCGCCATTGAAGATCGGCCCCAGAAGATCGTCGTTGCGAATCTCCTCATAGAAGCCATGGACCACGTCGTGGATCATCCGTTCGTCCAGGATTTCCGGCAACGGGACGCCGTCGACGATGATCGTTTTCCTGTCAGCTGATTGTTTGCTCATCTGCCCGCCGCCTTTCTCCCAAACCCCAGATGCGCCCTCGCATCCGCATTCATCATTTCGGGCGTCCACGGCGGGTCATATGTCAGCCCGACTTCCACACGCTCTATCCCTTCGACGATCCCGGCGGCGGACCCCACGGCGTCCCTGAGATAGGCCGCTGCGGGACACCCGGCTGTGGTGGTCGTCATCTCCACATGCACCACCCCGACTTCGACGACTGACACCTCGTAGATTAGGCCGAGGTCGACGACGTTTTCGCCAAGCTCCGGATCGATCACCATGCGGAGCGACTGGCGAACGCTCTCCGCCAGAGATTCTCTTGGCTTGTCGCTCATGACTACTTTTCCCCTCGCGAGCCGGCGCGGATGACGATGCGATAGTGCCCCTCCGGCTCGAAGCCTCCGCGCCATTCGTGTCCCCTTGCTTTCAGTTCTTCGAAAAGGAACAGGGGCTCGCGCGGCAACAGCGCCGAAAGCGTCTCCCCGGCGGCAAGAGCCTCGACGCCCTCAAGCGTCTTCACCATGGGCTCAGGCGGATCGAGATCACGGCAATCAATCTCCCGGGCGGGAACCTGCCAATCATCGCCAAGCCCGTGATCGACCGAGTCTGAGGTTTCGACAACCGGCGCAGGCGCGGCGGCTGGCGTGAAGACGACTTCCCAATCACCGCCGCCGATCTCACGAGAGACCGGTTCGAAACCGTGTGCGCCAAGCACCTGAAACAGGGGAATCGGCTTGAAGCTCGCAAGCAACCGCAGGCTCTGCCCGGGCGCCAGTTCCGCCACGGCTTCCATGATGGCGCTGAACGGTTCTCCGCCGTCGCGCAGGATCGGCCTTACGTCGAGGTCGCGGTGGGGAATGGTCATGGGAATCTCCAGGCAACTTGGTCAATGGTTGCGAATTGCAGGCAGGAATAGATGTGGCCGCGTGGTTCCTTCCGGAAAACGCACTGCGGCGGCGACGTTGAAAAGCCGGCGCGCCAGCACCAGTTCGATCACGATTGCGGCCGTCGCGAGCAGCGTCATGGCTGCCGTGATGCGAAAGAGGTTGGGAGCATCTGCCAGCAATGCAACCGTTCCGCCCAGCAAGCCCGCGAAGTAGAGCACGAACCACGGTCCATCGCGCCTTTCCACCATCAAATCCTGCACGCGCGGCGTGGGCTTGCGGCCCATAACGGGCCCGTAGCATTCGAGCCAGGTCAGAAACGGTACGATCTTGTAGAGCTGCGATAACCCCAGTCCTGTCAGCCAGCCGAACGCAACGAGATAGATGAGCGCGCCCGCATGATTGGCGAACGTGCCGGTCGCAAGCAGGTTAAGAAGGAGCGCCGCCGAGAGATAGAGCGCAGCGAAGGCCCCGATTGCCGATTTGCTGTTCAGTTCGATGTTCCGCCGCTTGCGATTACGATAGAAGAAAAACAGATCGAAGCCGTAACAGACGAGCGCAACCATGGCGGACAGCCCGGCGATGACGCTCGCAATTCGAGCGCTCCCAGCCAGAATGAACTCCACCGGCGCCCCCATGATGATCGAGAGAAGCGCAATGCTGCCGCTCCACCAGACAATGTGGTTGGTTGTTCGCTCCGCATCGGGGGCGAGCATGAACATCGGCAGCAGCCGATAGCTCACGCCGATCGCCGTAAAGGTGAGCCATCCGCCGAAACCGGCCGCGGCGTGAACAGGAAGAACCTTGGTCCGAAAATCGATCATCACCGCGTCGGAGATCAGACCGGAGAGGATGTGCGCGAAAAATGTGCCGAGTAGGAACGTGGCAGCCAGGCAGGTGAGACCCACGGCAACGAAGCGCGCCGGCAACGGCAATGGCCGCGCCTGCCAGAGCGTGCGGCCCAGCGTCCAGAGAACCAGCCCAAAACCGATAGGGAGCAGACAGCCGCCGATCAGCAGGAAGGGGATATCGGTGTCGAGCATCCCTGTGAGCCCGAGGAACCCCGCCAACAACGAGGTAAGGCCTGCAAGCAGACACAGCAGCGCTGGCAGAACCAGAATCTCGTCGCGGAGTGGCTGTACGACCAGCACCGGGACGAACTGCAGCAGAGCTCCGCACATCAGCAGGCTGAGCCACCCGATCGTCACTGTATGAACGAGCAGCAAGGTCTCCGGCGCCTCCGCCGCCATCGCCGGAAAGCCATACCCGGCAACCATCAGGCATTCAGCCGCGATCAGGAATATCACCGCACCGGTGAAGAAGGCCATCGTCCAACGCGACAGGCTCGAACCGATCATCGCCGACCTCGGGTAAGGCAGTATCTCTCGTCTGAGGTTTCCTGGTCCCACCGGGTGCCGTCGCAGCAGAGGCCGTCGCAAAGCCACAGAAGCTCGCCGCCCGGAGGGCCAAGAAGATTTCCGCCACTCAGCTCGACAAGCAAAGCAAGCCGATCTGCCTGGGTATGGAAATCGTGCCGGTGTCGTCTGCCTTCGAACGCCCCCGCCGAATCTCGTGGATGCGTTGCTGAGAAATTCATCCGGTTGGACGTCACATTTGTTTCAGGGGTTTCAGCATCTTTGGCAAAAGATATATTGTCAATCTATGTTTTTGAGCAGCGCTACGCCCTCCGAAAACCACAGGCTGTGTAGCCTCATGAACCCGCGCCACTTTCTTGGTCAGATTCAAGATGTTGTGTCCCACCCGGTTGAACAAGGCCTCATCCCAGGCCCTCGGGACAAAAGCGATCTTCTTTGCGCTAGCGCAAAGAACGCTCCGGTTTGACGAATAAGTTGACCTCGAAAGTCATGATTTTAGCCACCTTCAGGCGGCACTCCCTCCGTTCGGATGGGTCGGCCATGATCATCGGTAGCTAAACATCCGAGACCCGCAACGAAAGCGTCGCTAGGTCCGATTGCCAGACCCAGGAGCCGACATGAACCGTCTATCGATTCCGTTCGTATCAACCCTAGCCGTGCTTGCGGGAATCTCCGGGGCGTCTGCGCTGGAATATCCCATCGGCGAGCCTCAACTGATGAACGGGATGGAGATAGCCGCTGTCTATCTGCAGCCGATCGAGATGGAGCCCGCCCATATTATGAGACCCGCAGCGGATTCGGACATCCATCTGGAGGCCGACATCCACGCCACGCAGGACAATGTCAACGGCTTTGCCGAAGGCGACTGGATTCCCAATCTCGCCATTGAATACACGTTGACCAAACTCGACGATAACGAGCAGACAGGTGGCGTCTTCATGCCGATGGTCGCCAGTGACGGCCCTCATTACGGCGACAATGTAAAACTGATGGGCGCCGGAAAGTACCGGCTCGTCTACAAGATCGCGTCGGGGGCGCCCGGCGCGGCATCGCATTTCGGCCGGCACGTCGACAAGGAGACGGGCGTAGGCGCATGGCCCGAAGCATTCACCGTCCAATACGAGTTCACCTATGCCGGGACCGGCAAAAAGGGCGCCTACTAACCCAGATCAGCCCCCTACGGGCCGCCGCCATGCACGCGGCTCACCCGCCGCGCTCGTGGCGCAGCGGCTCGGTAACCTGCGTTGGAAAGTGTGAGATGTCCGTCTTCGCGCGCTTAGTACCGATCGCTGCCGGCGCAGCCCTTTTATCGATGTCCGTCGCGACAAGCGCCGAGGATTATCCGGTCTTTGTTATCGAGTTCAAGGACGGCGCCATCTCGCCTTCGGCGATCGAGGTTCCCTCCGGCACGCGATTCAAGCTCGAACTTCGCAACACTGGCCTCAGCCCCGTCGAATTCGAGAGCCTCGAACTCCGCAAGGAGAAGGTGCTGGGCCCGGGCGTCACGTCCTTCATCGTCATCCGCAGCCTCGATCCCGGGGAATACCGCTTCTTCGACGACTTCCATCTCGATATGCCTCCCGCCACCCTGATCGCCAGGGAGCCTGCATCTCCATGACCGGCCTTCATGGACAGGTGGCCTTCGTCATCTGGCGCGAGAGCATGGAAGCGCTGCTCGTCGTCGGCATCCTCCACGCGTGGCTGACACATAACGCCGAGACGAAAGTGATCGCGACCGGCAGGCACTTCCTGTGGGGCGGCGTCGTTGCCGGTCTGGCAGCGGCCTCGCTTCTGGCCGTGGTCATTCTGTCCTTTGCGAGCCTGCTGGAGGGCGATCGCGAGGACTATTTCCAGATCGTCATGGCCGGGTTAGCCGCCCTGCTCATCTTGCAGATGGTTGTGTGGATGCGCCATCGTGGCAGCGGCCTGAAGCGAGACCTCGAACGAGGAGCCCAACAGGCGGTGACCGGCGCCAACTGGTGGAGCCTCTTTCTCCTGGCGATGATCGCTGTCGCGCGGGAGGGCAGCGAGACGGTTGTCTTTCTTTACGGCATCCTGGCATCCGCGGGCGAAACGGCGCTCGCCGGCAATATCGCGGCTGCCGCAGCTGGCTTCGCGCTGGCGGGCGCGACCTATTGGCTGCTTCAGGCTGGCGCCCGGCGCTTTCCCTGGAGCGTCTTCTTCCGAGTCACCGAGATCCTTCTGCTAGCGCTGGCCGCGTCGCTGATCATGACCGCACTCGATCGCGCGATCGGACTCGACCTCGTCTCCCCGCTCGGCGGGCCCTTGTGGGATACGTCATGGCTGCTCGACGACAGCGGTCCGCTCGGTGGCTTCGTCGCCGCGGTGACCGGGTATCGGTCCCGGCCCGATCTGATGTCCGCGCTCGTCTACGCTTCATTCTGGATCGTCGCGGTCGCGCTGCTGCGGATGCGGTTGCCGCATGCTTCGCCCAGACCATCATGACAGTACGAATCACGCTGCCCGTTCGCGCCTTGCCCGCGCCCGAGAGCGACATATGGAGAAGCATCGGCGACTGGCTCCGGCGACACCAGTCGGCAATCCGGCGCATGCAGTGGTCGGTGGTGTCGATCTATGCCGTGCTGCTGATCGTCCCCGTATTCCTGCCGCTTCCGGACAATGCAGCCTATCTGTGGAGCAATTTCACTCGCTTCGCCCAGTTTGTCTTCTGGGGCGTCTGGTGGCCCTTCGTGCTTCTGAGTACGGCGCTGGTCGGACGGGTCTGGTGCGGACTCCTGTGTCCCGAGGGCGCGATAACCGAATTCGTCAGCAGCCATGGACGCGGGAGAGCAATCCCCCGCTGGCTGACATGGCCTGGCTGGCCCACCGTCGCGTTCGGCTCCACCACGCTCTACGGACAGATGACCAGCGTCTACCAGTATCCGCGCCCGGCCCTGCTGATCCTTGGCGGCTCGACCCTTGCGGCTGCCGCGGTCGGTTATTTCTACGGGCGCAATAAGCGCCTCTGGTGTCGATATCTCTGTCCGGTGAGCGGTGTCTTCGGCCTGCTCGCAAAGCTGGCACCGCTGCATTTCTGCACGGACCCGTTCCTCTGGCAACAGTCGCAGATGTCTAAGATCAAGCCGGGACCGGTGAACTGCGCGCCTCTCGTGCAACTGCGGACCATGCGCGGCGCCAGCGAATGCCACATGTGCGGGCGCTGCAGCGGCTTTCGCGGCGCGATCCGCCTTGCCAGGCGCCCGCCAAGCCACGAGATCGTCCATGTTGCCGGAAAGACCCCGAAGCCCTGGGAAACGGTGCTGATCACCTTCGGGCTGATGGGCGTCGCCGTGGGCGCGTTCCACTGGTCCGCAAGCCCCTGGCTCGTCGCGATCAAACAAATGGCTGCCGAACGGCTTGTCGAGATGGGCGCGACCTGGCCGCTCGAAACATCCGCGCCGTGGTGGCTGTTGACCAACTACCCAGAGCGCAACGATGTCCTGACGCTGCTCGACGGGACGGTTCTCGTCGCCTACATCCTGGCGACCGCCCTCGCCTGCGGCTCCGCGGTGACGCTCTTGCTCGCCATTGCCGCGCGCTGCCTTGGACCGTGGACGACTGCCCGCTTCCATCACCTGGCGCAGACACTTATTCCGCTGGCCGGCGCCGGCGTGTTCCTCGGCCTCTCCGCCCTCACCGTCAGTCAGCTTCGTTCCGACGGGTTCGCTTTGCCGTTCATCGACGAGCTGCGTTTCTCCTTCCTTGCGCTGGCATCGATCTGGTCGGGAATCCTTTGCTGGCAGGTCGGCGGCATCTACACACGTGCAACAGGCCGCCGCGCATTGGCGGTGCTGGCCGTGTCTGTGGGGATGAGTGTCGTCAATTCAGGCTGGTTCCTGCTGTTCTGGATCTGATAGCAACGCGCGGCCCCTCCCGCGATCATTCGCGCCCCAGCAGGTAGCTTCCGAAAGCCACCAGAAACAGGCCGAAGGCCGCGATCCAGAGCACGGCCGAAATCCTTAGCCACAGCCCGCCATCGGCAACTGGCGTCTCCACCACGAGCCGCGAAAGGCCGGACAGCATGATCGCTACGAATGCGGCCGTCGCCGGGGCGGAGTCCGAGAAGGGGTGGCCGCTGTGCTTGCGGATCATGCTTGCCATGATAGCCAGGTCCATCATGCCAAAGGCGCCGATCGTCCAGGCGTGGATGCCGGCGCCCCGCCCCACGGTTCCCGGAACGAAGACATGGAGTGCTAGAAGCATGAAGCCGGTGACGGTCCAGCAATAACCGACGTGCAATGCAAGGATCGACCAAGGCGCACTGCCCTGCCAGCCGCGCCATTGCGCAACGCGCATGAGTTGACAGACGGCAGCGGCGGCGCACGCCGCACCCGTCAGCCACGCCTGCGGAGCGATGGACCAAGCGGCGAGGGCGCACGTCGTCGCAATCGCCGCGGCGCGTTCCACCTGCATCGAAAGCCCGATGAGACGCAGCCCGCCTGTCTGCTGTACGTAGGCTGCAGTCAGGGCAGGAACGATCCGCCCTCCAATGATCGCGATCAGGCCGACGATCGACGCGATAGCGATCCTGAGCGCAAGTTCGACGTGCCATACTCCCGCCATTGCGACGGTGCTTGCGCAAAAGCACGAGAGCAGGAGCACGACCTTGACGTTGCGACGGTCCCTGCTCGCAATCACGGGTCTGGCCGCAACGACCGTGAGAGACAAGACAAAGATGGCGGCAAACGCGAGCCCCACGGTGGCGAACAGGAAGTATGACGCGCGCGCGGCCACCCATGTTGTAACCAGAAAGCGCATCGTCGAGAGGGAAACGGCGGGCTGTTTCGTCCAGCGAGGCAGGGCCGTCAGGAGGAATCCGGCAAGGACCGCAGGAACCGTTCCGAACAACAGGGCGTTTCGATGCCACACGCCGGGGACGCCGCCGGACAAGGTTTCTGTCATAAACGTCAGGGGCAGCCAAGCCGCAGCCCCCAGCATGGCGTCTATCGCCGCCATGAGGAAGAATAGCCTGAAGGGCTCCCGCCTCCTTGTGGTGCCCCATTCGGGGCAACTTGGAGATCTGTGCCGGATCGAAGCGGTTCGCTTTTCCATTTTGTTGGCGGCGGGTCGGCTCCAGGACGAAAGCGCGGCCATCAATTCAGAAATCATCGGCCTGTTGTTTGCGCTGACGCAAACAACCCTCAGCCAAGCCTGCTACTATTTTATGCGTCTTGCCGGCTTCGGCTCAACCGATGTCGGAGGATGTGCTGGATGCCCGCTTCGACACTCATGCTCGCCCCCAATGCGGATCCGGCTGACCGACACAAGTACCCGGGAGCCTGGGAGGAGCAAGGACGACATGCCCGTGATTGATCTGTCGCAAGGAACCGATCACCCCGCTCGTCACCTGCGTCCGACGGTTGTCCGCCGGCTGACGACCCTGATGAGGGAGGTTCAGCTCGATTGCGAATGTCACTCTCGCCTCGACGAGGCGCTTGTTCGGTTTGCTGCACTGGAGGAACAGCGGGAAGCATGCGAGCATCTTGCCAGCGCGCGACGTCAGCGCGAACGCATCGATGCAGTGCTTTTCTTCCTCCAGGACCTCGACGATTTGACCGTGACTGAAGGCGACCGCAGCGTTTACCTCGATATCGCACTCCTCTTCGACGACATTGCTACGACTGCGAGGGCGGGCGCATTTGCCATGCGGCAGCTCTCGCCATGCCCAGCTGAAGCTGACGGGTCCTAAACCGACCCCGAGCATGTTTCGCAACTGGCCTCGGTCAGATGATTCACCAAGCCGTCACTTGGGCGCGTTTTCCGACTTGGATCCTCCACTCCGACGGACCTTGCCGAATGCAAGTCCAGCTATGCTCCCCATCAAAGAAAGCCGCGAACTTCCGCTCGAGCGCCGTGGGGTCGAAGGCGCAGACGAAAGTGAAGGTCTGACTTGGCCTGAGACCATCGAACATCGATAAGACTGCTGCCTGTTGTTTCGCTGCAGGCAGTCTTCGCACATCATAGGTCATGTCATTCTGGGATTGGACGGGCATCGATTTCCTGACGACTTGATTGCCGTCATCAGACCAAATCCGATCACCCACCTCTTTGTGCAAGAGCAAAGAGAGCGGCGATGACCGGTCCTATCCTTTTGAAAAAGGAATAGGACGATGCCACCGGCTCGACAGCAAGCCCATTCGGAAATACTTCATTTGATGACTTGCCATCCAGCGACACTGCATGCGCTGCTTGAAATGCCTCAGCCCGTCGCGTCTCGACAATCGAATGGCACCTTCAGGGGGTTTCGTCGTTTCTTTGCAGCGGTCGTGCGATGGTGGTCGCGCAAAGTGCGGCACCAGTCGCGATAGGCACCATCCCGCTTACGAAACCGGCCCTTCGCCCCATCGTTTCAGTTCATCGCCAGGATCGATGCCGGCCCAATTCACCAGTCGGGCAGCAATCTGCCGGATTATCTCATCGACCGACTCCATCTTGACGTAAAATGGCGGCACCGGTGGCGCCACAATCGCACCCATCCTCGCCAGGACAAGCATTGCCGAGAGATGCCCTTCGTGGAGGGGCGCTTCTCGCGGCGCGAGCACCAGTCGGCGCTTTTCTTTGAGCACGACGTCGGCCGCCCTAGTCAGGAGGTTATCGCCGAGGCAATGAGCGATTGCGCCCAGCGACCGCATCGAGCACGGCACGACAATCATGCCGCCGGTCCTGAACGAGCCGCTGGCGATCGGTGCGGCCAGATTTTCGTGCGAATGAGTGTGCGTCGCCGCAGCTTTCAGGCGAGCCAGGCCGCCAGCGCCGAGTTCGTGGGCGATCGTGGCGTGCGCGCCTTTCGAAACGACGAGATGCGTCTCCACCCGCATTCGCCAAAGCAACCGAAGTGTTTCGAGCGCCAGGATGGAACCGGACGCTCCCGTGACGCCGACGATCAGCCGCTTGTTCATTGTTGCTTCCCATCGCCCTGTTGCGGAAAGAATTCGGTCCAGCGCAGGCAGACCTGCTGCTCGATATCCGCCGACATGCGCAGCTCCTTTCCCCACTCGCGGCTGGTTTCGGGTCCGATCTTGCGTGTCGCGTCGAACCCGAGCTTGCCTCCCAAACCCTCAAGTGGAGACGCGAAGTCGAGCAGATCGATGGGCGTGCGGTCTACTCGCATCAAGTCCCGGGACGGATCCATCCGGGTCGCGATGGCCCACATGACATCCGGCCATGACCGGATGTCGATGTCGTCGTCCACCACGATGACCAGTTTTGTCATCGAGAACTGCGGCAGGAGCGACCAAAACCCCATCATGACGCGCCGCGCCTGACCTGCATAACTCTTCGCGATGGAAACCACGGCGATTCTGTACGAACAGGCCTCGGGCGGAAGCCAAGCATCGACGACATCGGGCATCTGCTGCCTCAGAAGCGGCTTGAACACCTCGATCAGCGCCTCCCCGAGAACCGAAGGCTCGTCGGGGGCACGGCCGGTGAACGTTGTCAGATAGTGCGCATCGTCGCGCACGCAAATGCGTTTGAGTTGAAACACCGGATAGGATGCGGGAGCGTTGTAGTATCCAGTGTGGTCACCGAACGGGCCTTCCAGCGCCACGTCACCCGGCGAGACGACGCCCTCCAACACGATCTCGGCGCTGGCGGGCACGTGAAGAGGAATGCTTGCGCAGGGCGCGATCGCCATTCGCCGATTGTTGATCATGCCGGCCAGCGCCAGTTCCGAAACGCCGTCTGGCGCGGGCATCACCGCCGAGATCATCGTTGCGGGGTCGGCCCCGATAACGACCGCGACCGGCATCTCCTCGGCCCCCGCCTGCCACAGCCGGTGATGCGCCGCTCCGCCGCGCATCGGCAGCCAGCGCAGGATAGCCCGGTCATGGCTGATCACCTGCATCCGGTAGACGCCAAGATTGTAGGCGGCGGGATCGTCTGCACCCGGCGGTCGGGTGACCACTACCGGCCAGGTTATCAGCGGCCCCGCGTCGTCCGGCCAGCAACGCTGCACGGGAAGGATAGAGAAGTCCGGTTCGGCCTCATGCCAGTTGCGGGGCGGGGTAACGAACCTGGGGCGAGCCAGCAGTGCGCCCCGTGCGGCAGGCAGCATCAGCCGCGCCTCGCGCAAGGTCGCCGGCGGTCGCGGCGCCCGCATCCAGGCGAGCAATTCCCCGAGCGTCTTCAATCCAGCCAGGTCAGTGCCCAGACCGCATGCGACGCGCTCCGTCGTACCGAAAAGATTGGTTACGACAGGAAAGCGCGACGCCTTGCCTCGATCGTCGAGCGGCCTGGACAGGCGCAACACGGGTCCCTTCGCTGCAATCACCCGCCGATGTAGCTCGGTTATTTCGAGCTGCATCGACACGGGGGCGTCGATCTCCCGCACCTGCCCTCTCGTTTCGAGGAGGGTGAGGAACGAGCCGAGATCAGGGAACGACGAAAGATGACGCTGATGCATGAAATGGCCCAGGTTGACGGCAGCTATCACACCCTCGGCCGACGCGTTCTTTGCGGAAGTGCAAAGAACGCCGACTTGATTAGGATTAGACTCCTGAACAATGTGCCAGGAGGGCTTCCATGCTCGGACATCTGATTGGCGGAATCCGGCTGCTATGGAGCTCCGCGACGGCTTGGGCACGCGACCCGCGGCGATGGATCGGGGCGACAAATGTAGTCGACCAGCACGAGCAGGCCCGAACGCGGATGAACTCGACGCAAAATGCTTCCAACAATGTCTTTAGGCCACCTTTCGCCCCCCAAAACCTCCTCCCATGGGCGATGCGGAGCGTCGACGTCGATCCGGACGAGATCCGCGCCCTTAGAGGCGCGCAGATGCGCGAGATGCAGCTGATCTGCATGGCGTGCCCGTGCCGGGGGCGTTGCCGGCGCGACCTCGCGACGGGCGATTTCACACGGCGGTACCGGCACTATTGTCCGAACGCCGCCGGTCTGACCGAGATGGCCAGCGCCTGTCACGGTAGCGGCCGGGCGAGCGTGAGATGACGCTGGAAGCAACGGAAGCTAGACTGCCGGCATTCGCCCAGCACCTGTTCCCGGTCGTTGCAGGGTTGCCGCTCGGCCCGATGCTGACGCTATCCCTGCGCTCGCTTGCCCGGCGGCGACCGGGGCTATTCGAACGCTTGGGCGAGCACAAATCCGTGCGCTATTTCGTCGATCCGGTTGATCTGGCATTTGCGTTCACGATCGTCCCGGACGGGATGCGATCGGTCGTCCGGGTTGTGCGGAAGGAGGAAACGGCGACATCGAGCGTCGTAGTCAGAGGTCCTCTCCTGATGCTGCTCGGTCTGCTCGACGGCACGCTCGACGGGGATGCACTGTTCTTTAGCCGAGTGATATCGATCAGCGGCAGCACCGAGGCGGTGCTTGCTCTGAGAAATACGATCGAGGATGCAGAACTGCTTCCCGCCGACCTGCTCGGACTGAGCGGGGCTCTCGCCCGGGCGGCGAATGCCGGGATCCTCGGCGGCCTCGATGCGATGCGGCGGCTCGACGCGTCTGCAAAGCCCGGACCAGCGCAGGAGAAATCATGAGCTCGACGCGTATAGAACTGGTATGTCCGGCAGGGACGCCTGCAACGCTGAGGGCGGCAGTGCAGGCCGGCGCCGACGCCGTGTATTGCGGGTTTCGCGACGAAACCAACGCCAGGAACTTTCCCGGGCTCAATTTTTCGACGGAGGAAATGGCGGAAGGGGTCCGTTTCGCCCACGCGCATGGCAGCAAGGTCTTGGTCGCCATTAACACCTTCGGCAGGGTGGGCAGCGTGGACATGTGGCGCAAGGCGGCGGATGCGGCGGCCGGGTGCGGCGCGGACGCCATAATCGCCGCCGACATCGCTGTGCTCGATCACGTCGCAAGGAACCACAGACAAATCCGCCTTCATTTGTCGGTACAGGCTGCAGCCGCCACGCCGGAGGCGATCGGCTTCTATGTCGAGACGTTTGGCGTTCGTCGGGTCGTCCTGCCGCGAGTGCTGTCCATTCAGGAAGTTGCCACACTCAACCGGGATATCCGCGTCGAGACGGAGGCCTTCGTATTTGGCGGTCTCTGCGTGATGACGGAGGGTCGCTGCTATCTCTCCTCTTACGCGACCGGGAAGTCGCCGAACCTGAACGGTGTCTGCTCGCCGCCGGAAATGGTCAGCTACGAGGAGGATATCGACGGCACCGTGGCGCGATTGTCCCGCTTCACCATCGACCGCTATACACCCGGTGCGCCGGTGGGGTACCCGACGCTGTGCAAGGGAAGGTTCAAGGCTGGTGACAAAACCTCTTACCTATTCGAGGATCCCGTCAGCTTGAATGCCGGAAGCATGATTGCCGGGCTGAAGGCGGCTGGCGTGACGGCCTTGAAGATCGAGGGGCGCCAGCGCGGCAAGGGCTATGTGACCGAGGTGGTTCGCACCTTCAGGAAGGCCGTGGACGCGGTCGAGCAAGGCAGCGACGCAATCGAGATCGACCGCATACTGGCGGGTCAGTCGGAAGGCGGCCGACAGACGACCGGCGCCTACAAGAAGTCGTGGAGATGACCGTGCAGAAAACCGCATTGACGCTGGGTCCGGTCTTCTTCCACTGGTCACGCGAGAGGCTGGCGGATTTCTATCGCCGCATTGCCGATGAAGCCCCGGTGGAACGGGTCCATGTCGGCGAGGTTGTCTGCGGCAAGCGGATGCCCTTCTCCGATCCGGCTTGGCCAGACATCATTGAACGCCTGGAACGCGCGGGAAAGGAGGTGGTGATTTCCACCCTGGCTGCGCCAGCATCCGTGCGGGAGCGGCGGAACGTCGAGGAACTATGCGCCGACGAACGATTGATCGAAATTAACGACATAACCGCCCTACCATCGCGTTCAGGAAGGCCTTTCGTCACCGGGCCTTTCCTGAATGTCTACAATGAAGGTTCGGCCCAGTTCCTGATCGATCGTGGCGCACGCTCGATTTGCCCGCCGGTCGAACTCTCCCTCGCCGCCATCGGCCAGATGGCGCAGGCTTGCCCCCAGACCGAGTTCGAGGTCTTCGCCTTCGGCCGGCTGCCCCTCGCCATCTCCGGACGGTGCTACCACGCGCGGCATAATGGGCTGCACAAGGACTCATGCCAGTTCACCTGCGAAAAGGATCCAGACGGCCTCGCGGTCGATACGCTTGACGATCAGGAATTCCTCGCGATCAACGGTTTGCAGACCCTATCCAATCAGGTGCAGGCCTTCCTGCCCATACCGGGGGAACTGACTGCATGCGGGGTTCGGCGCCTGCGCCTTTCGCCCCAGACCGCGGACATGGTGGAAGTGGCAAGGACCTACAGGGCTTTGCTGGACGGCAGAGAAGACCCCCAAAGCGCGCGCTTCGTTCTGTCATGCCTCGAACTGCCCGGCATGATGGTCGACGGATATGCATACGGCAAGCCCGGATGGGAGGCGACCACATCGGCAATGATATGAACGCACGATGTCGAACACGGAGGTCCTGGTGCGCAGACGATCGACAAGGGTAGCTTGCCTCGCCGCGAGCACCCGCCCCCCTACCTGCGGTTTGCGTCTGCGCAAGCGATTTCCGGGCCGGGCGCGTTAAGGCGTTCACGACGATAAGCTCGGCGGCAATGTGGCGACATTGGGCTGAACGCAACTCCGCCAGGAGAGAACATGACCCAGATTGCGATCGTCACAATATCGGATCGTGCCAGTCGCGGAGACTATGTGGACCTTAGCGGTCCTGCCATTGAAAATTGGCTACGCCGTGCCATTACCGGGCACTACAACCCCGTCCGCCGAATTGTGCCTGATGGGCTGGAAAGCGTCCGGGACGTGCTTCTGGAGCTCGTCGACGAAGGCGGCGTGGATCTGATCCTCACTACGGGTGGCACCGGCCCATCTCCGCGGGACCTTACTCCAGAGGCCATGCGCGAGGTGATCACGAAGGAACTCCCTGGTTTTGGCGAGCTCATGCGGCAAGCCAGCCTTAAGCATGTCCCCACGGCCATCCTTTCACGGCAGACAGCCGGTGTCCGGGGCCGCTCCCTGATCGTGAATCTGCCAGGGAAGCCGTCGTCGATAGAAGTATGCCTGAGTGCCGTGTTCCCGGCCGTCCCTTATTGTCTGGAACTGATCGGCGCGGGTCGCCTTGTCGCGGATCAGCCCTCGATGTTGGGATAAAGCCCTTTTGGGACGAGGTCATCGCGCACGGCGAAAATCATCAACGCCGCGCTATTTGAAATGGTGTTCCAGGTCCGGATGCCGCGGGTCCTTCCCAGGCGCCGCCTCGTCGAGGCCTGTGCGTCACGACCCGCAACAACAGTCGCAGCCTGACGGCGCCTCTTTTCCGATCTTGACGCGCCAGACCGTCGGACCCTGTTCCAGATATTCCCAAACGATCAAACCCGGGTATTTCGTCTCGATCTGGTAATGCAGGGGATGTGGATCATGGTCGCTGATGATCATGAAGCACTCATCCGATTCCAGCCCCTCGATCATGCCGAAGACTCGCGGATGGCGCTCGAAAGGCGGTATGGTACGCACGTCGATCGAGGGGATCGAGGAGGCTTGTGCTGCGGTCATGTCAGATAAATCCTTGTTCCGCCCAGGATTGCTCGCCTTGGGAGACGGCGGATGCGCTCCCGCAGCCAAGGCTAGCGGGCCAGCAGCCAGGCAAGATTGTCGAAACGCAAACTTCTCGAAGAAATACTTGAAGCGATCCTGACTTTGGCATTTCGCAAAGAGACGGGACACAGCAGCGGCTAGAGTTCATAAATCGACGATCGGCAGCACAGGATATTCCCGTTGCAGACTTCAATCCTGGCGAAATATGGCGAGACCCGCCTCCCTCGTTACACCAGCTATCCAACGGCCCCGCAATTCTCGTCGGATATCGACGGCGATACATATCGAGACTGGCTGAGGAGCTTGCCGGCGGGAAATCCTGTATCGCTCTACCTGCACATTCCGTTCTGCCGCTCGATGTGTTGGTACTGCGGCTGCCACACCACGATTACACGCCAGGACGCCCCGATACTCGGCTATCTGCAGGTGCTGCGCGAGGAGGTCCGCATGGTCGCGGAACTCGCGCCGCAGCGGCTCGGCGTCAGCGCCGTGCATTTCGGCGGAGGCACGCCAACGATCATCACGCCGGCGGAGTTCCGGGCGCTGATGGACCTGTTGCGCAGCAACTTCGACTTCACGGACACGGCTGCGGTCGCCATCGAGATCGACCCGCGCACCCTGACGGCCGAGATGGCCGCGACCTTGGGAACGACCGGCATCGGCCGGGCAAGCCTCGGCGTACAGAGCTTCGATCCGATCGTACAGAAGGCAGTCAACCGCATCCAGACCCCGAAGCAAACTGCCGCCGCCGTTCTCGATCTCCGCAGAGCCGGCGTGTCCGAGATCAATTTCGACCTCATCTACGGGTTGCCGCATCAGACGGTGCGGTCCTGCGTCGAGACCGCAAACATCGCCATCGCGATGCGGCCCGACCGGTTCGCCGTGTTCGGTTATGCGCACGTTCCCTCCTTCAAGAAGCATCAGCGCATGATCGACGAGGCGGCGCTCCCGGGCAGCGCCGCCCGCAGCGAACAGGCAGCGGCTGTCGCCGCGACATTGGTCGCTGCCGGCTACCGGCAGGTGGGCCTGGACCATTTCGCCTTACCGGGCGACGAACTGGTGCTGATGCAGGAAGCCGGAAGGCTGCATCGCAACTTCCAAGGCTATACGACCGACACCTGCGAAACGCTGATAGGCTTCGGCGCATCGGCCATCGGCCGCGTCGGCGAGGGCTATGTCCAGAACGAAGTCGCTTCAGGCGTTTATTCCCAACGGATAGCCGCCGGCCATTTCGCCACGGCGAGGGGTTACCGCCTCACGACCGAGGACAGCGTAAGGGCGGCGATCATCGAGCGGCTGATGTGCGATTTCGAGGCGGACATTCCAGCGCTCTGCACCGCCTGCGGTTTCGACGCTACCAGGATCCTCGATGCGGCGGCCGGCATGCTGAAACCGTTGGTTCAAGATGGCGTGATTGACATCAGTGAGGGGTTCATCCGCGTGCGCCAAGACCACCGTTTCGTCATAAGGGCAGTCGCCGCTGCCTTCGATTCTTATCTCGGTCAGTCGAATCGGACCCACAGCAGGGCCGCGTGACCTGCTGCCTATGGCGCATTTTGAACTAGATCGTCCGCGTCTAGCGTCCGAGCCACAACGTTTAGGAGTTCGGGCGGGCCACAACGTCGTGCCAAGCGAGTCAAGAGCCTGCCCGCTCAGTTCGCTAGTCTCGTCCGCATTGGGCGTGACGACGCCAACATGCCTGCCTACGAATCGTGCTTTCACTATTGTTCGAGCGACAGTGTCATCGCTTGTCGTCGGTCCGCGAATTGAAACGCCGTTGCTTGGGACTAAGGATTCTACTTAAATTACTTCTGTGCCAGACGCGAAGAGCTAAGAGTCGTGGGCCAATTCGCTATTCAAACGAACATCATGACGACGACGGCCCCCACCACGATCAACACCAGTCACGCGATCAACATCGGCAACAGCGTGCTTTGATATTCTGGATCGGGCATAGGTTCCACCTCTGGAGCTTGACCTGCAACTTTGCATCTTGGCAGCATAAGCATGCGTTTTGATCCTTCTTTGCACCGGCGCAAACTCTCGCCCGTGCTCTGGCGGTTCAGCTGGTGCCGATCGCACCTGGGCGGCAGCGGTGATCGGGTGCCGGACGCCACCGAAACTCGCCTGGCTTATGTATTTTTGCTCACCGTTCTTCCGCAGGATTGGCAAGGATGATCGTCAGGAGAAGCGCCGAATCCGTGAGCCCCCGGACGGCGTGGGGCGTACCGCCGTCGAGATAAATCCATTCATCAGCCTCCATTTCGATGGACTCTCTGTCGAGCTCGATTTCAACGTGACCTTCGAGACAATACAAGGTGATGCTCCCTGGGACTTGGTGTCGCTTCAGCAGCACCCCTTCCTGTACGACGAGGCGGGCGACCTCGAATTCGGCAGTCTTCACAATGGCGGCGGTGCGCATGCTCCTCAGCCGGGAACCTTGCGGTGAGAAGTCGACGACTTCAGCCGCCCTGGCGTGATGAAGCGCCATGAATTGTCCCTTTCTCCAAAGCGTCTGTCAGACCGCTGGTCACCCCTATCCTGAAAAGATATACTTACGAGCTATCTTTTATCACATAGCGTATCTATAGGCTACCCCTCGACCTGTTCCCCGTACGAGGGATCGATCTCCCGCAGATTGCGACCTGAGAGCTCGACTGAAATGATTGGAGCGGAGCGCGAAGACCCTCACAACTTACATGGTCGCCTGCATTTTATCAGGTCGGGATCGTACAGCGGAAAAGCCACAGCGTCGGATTACCGTTGCGCCCGACACGATGTCGACCTGGGGCGGCCGTTCCGTGCCCGACGCGACCCATGTCTCGGCCGATAAAGCCGTTTAGAGCGGCGATGACCTTCGCTTCCGGTATGCCGATCAGGACGATCGGCTCCTTGTGCTCCACGAGCTTCAGCCCACGAACGACACCGGACTTGTCGATGCCGACAAGAATTCGGATGGGCTTGCCGGAGTAGCCGATCGATGTGGTGAAATCGGTGTTCAGATAGACATATCCGACCGTCTGATCGTCCTTGTAGGCCGGAACAAGAGGCGGCTCGCCGACGGGTTCGCCCAGCCGGTCGGCGTCTGGAAGGAGGTCCGTGGCCACTGCTGTACTGAGATAATCGCCGATGCCAGAGGCGCTGGCTGTGTGGGTGTTAGCTAGACATACCAGCAGGCTTACCGAAAGGATGGATATGAGTACGATGGCTTGGTATCGAGTGGACGTGTGTGAGGCCATCTTCGTTCCGACCAGACTGTGGGAACTGCTTGCACGGTTCCGCGCTTCATCTGTGCCGTAACGGATGCGCGACCTCTTTGCGCAATTGCAAACTTTGAGCGCTTTGGGATTGAGCAACTGGCGCTTCGACCACTGGCGGTTGGCTCGGTCGAAAGGACTATCTGCTCCCCGCGAGCGTCGCTTTCATTGGGGCAACGAAGTCCACCGCCTCGTGCACAATCGCGCAGTCGGTTTCGACGATTGCGTGCCATTGTCGGTTGCCGCAGCGCACCGACAACCTCCATCGGCCTTCGTCATCGCCCTCGCCGCGCTCGATTCGGCTAGTAACCCGATGACGGCGCATGAGATCGTGGAGCTCTTCCGTCGACCATCCGAAGCGCTTCGCCAGAATTTCGGCGTCGAGCGTGAACTGGCCAGTGCTATCCCGCCGCACCATTTTTGCGGACGGGGTCATATCCGGCGCCTAGCGGGGCCAGCCGTTTCCCTGTTCACGTCTTCGCCAGCTTTGGGATTACCGGCTCCGGCATCGTCATCCTCTTCATCGATGAGGATGCGTTCAGCCGCCCCCTCGAGATCGTCATATTGCCCGCTGCGCAGCGTCCATAGGAATGCGCCGAGCGCAGCGCCCCCGAGCACGAGAGCCAGTGGCACGAGGAAGACCAAACTGCTCATTCTCCTGGCTCCAAAGCCGCCTTTAGCGGATGCGGCACGGCTGTCAAAGTCTCGGATCCAGGCTTGCTTGTGCGCCGTCGTCCGAGGCGCAAGGCGTTGGCGACGACGATGATCGACGACAGCGACATGGCGAGTGCTGCGATCAGCGGCGTGACGTAGCCGGCTATGGCAATAGGGAGCGCGATGGCGTTGTAGGCGATTGCCAGCGCGAAATTCTGATGGACGAGCTGTCCTGCCTCCCGCGATAGGGTAAAAGCCGTGGGGATCGCGTCGAGGCTTCCATGCAGGAACACGAAATCGGCGGCGTTGCGGCCGATGTCAGCGGCTGACGCGGGCGCCATCGAGACATGGGCGGCCGCGAGCGCCGGTGCGTCGTTGATGCCGTCGCCGACCATCAGCACCTTGATGCCCGTGGCGGCGATGGTCCGCAGCCGCTCCACCTTCTCGGCCGGCATCAGTCCCGATTCAAAGTCGCTGATGCCGAGCATCCCCGCCGTGGCGGCCACCATGGCGGGACGATCGCCCGACAGGATGGCGATGCGCATATCGGCAGCGCGTAGTGCTTCGACCACGGCTTCGGCGTCGGGGCGCAATGTGTCCTCGAAGTCAAAGGACGCGACCAGGACGCCATCACGAGCCAGGACTGTGCCGGGCGCATTTTCCGCTACCGGAATCGCCAGCGCCCACTCCGCCCGGCCAAGGCGGTAGGCGAATCCGTCGGCGTGCGCTTCGATGCCAAGGCCCGGATGTTCCGTGACCTCGGAAACGGTGATGCGGGTTTTACGCCCGTACGCAGCCAGTGCTCGTGACAGTGGATGGCTGGACCTTTCCGCTATGGCGGTGGCAATCGCCAGCGCATCCGGGTCGATACCCTCTGCATTTAGCAGCCGCGGACGCCCGAGCGTCAGCGTCCCAGTCTTGTCGAACGCCACCATGTCGATCTCGGCCAGACGCTCGATGCCGGAACCGTCCTTGACCATGATGCCGGCCTCGAATAGTCGGCGCGCCGCTACCACCTGCACGATCGGCACGGCAAGGCCGAGCGCGCAGGGGCAGGTGATGATTAGAACGGAGATGGCGACCGTGACCGCCTTGTGCCAATCGCCAGTGGCGGCCATCCATCCGAGGAAGGTCAGGAAGGCGGTGGCGTGCACGACGGGCGAATAGAGCTGCGCGGCACGGTCCGCCAACCGCCGATAGCGGGCGCGGCCGCCCTCGGCGGCTTCCATGAGCCGGACCATTTCCGCCAGGAACGACGCATCGGTGCGGGCCGTCGCCGCGATCACCAGCGGCCCGGTCAGGTTTAGGGTGCCCGCAGTCACCTTCGATCCCGTCCGCACGGGTTGAGGAACGCTTTCCCCGGTGGCTATGGCGCAGTCGATATCGGAGCTTCCCTCCTCGACAACGCCGTCAACCGGAACGCGGTCGCCTGCTACCAGCGCGATCCGCATTTGCGGCTCGATTTCGGCGACCGGCAGGAAATCTCGGCCGCCGTCGGCATGCAGCACGACCGCGCCGCGCGGAGCCAGGCGCATCAAGCCCCTAACTGCTGATCGAGCCTTTTCGCGCATGACATGATCGAGCGTTCGGCCGATGAGAAGGAAGAAGATCAGCGACGTCGCCGCGTCGAAATAGGCATGCCGGCCATTGTGGATCGTGTCGTAGAGGCTGAGGCAGAAAGCGAGCACGACGCCGATCGAGACCGGCACGTCCATGTTGGTGCGACCGCGGCGCAGCGCGTTCCAGGCCGAAAGGAAGAAGATGCGGCCGGAATAGAGCAGGCAGACCAGGGCGAGCGCCGCCGAAATCCAATGGAAGGCCTGCCGTGTCTCGGCCTCGGCTCCCGACCAGACGGAAACCGACAGGAGCATGATGTTCATCGCCGCGAAGCCGGCGACCGCCAGTGCGCGCACGAGCCGGGAAAGTTCCGGATCGGCCTTTTCGTCTTCGGCCTCGAACAGATGCGCCGGATAGCCTATGCCGGCGAGCGTCTCGACGATCGGCGGCGCCTCCTCGCCGCGCCATATGACCGCAACGCGCTTGGTCGAGAGGTTGACGCGCGCATGCTCGACGGTCGGCAGGCCCGCGAGCGCGTGCTCCACGGCTCGAATGCAGGCCGCGCAATGAACGCCCGGGACCGAGAGGTTGGATTGCCACAGCCCGTTGCCCAGTTCGCGGCTGGCCAGCCGCAGTTCCTCGCGGGACGGGAAGCCACCGAGTTCGGCGGCAGCCTCCGCGCCAGGTGCGCAGCAGCTCACCTGATCGTCCTGTAGCTGTGCCATGTCGCATGGCCGAGCAACGGAAACACGATGATCAGACCGAGGAGCCCCGTCGCCACGCAGACGAGAAACAGCGCCAGCACGATCGCGCCCCAGGCGAGCATGACCGGCAAATTGTTCCATACCAGCGAGATGCTGGTGCCCATGGCGGTGAAGGCGTCGGTCTTCTCGTCGAGCAGCATCGGCACGGCAAAGGTGCTGATGGCGAAGGAGAAGGCCGCGAACAGGCCCCCGACCACCGTGCCAACGACCAGCATGCCCCACCCCTCCGGCGTGGTCAGCAGCATGGAAAACACGCCGCCAAGCCCCGGAAATGGTCGCAGCCCGAAGAACAGCGCATAGATGATCACGGCGGCGCGCATCCATACCAGCATCAAAAGGCACAGGATCGCGCCGGTGAACCACACCTGCCCGCCCGACGCCGCCTGCACTAGCACCATCCGGCCCAGGCTGACAGGCTCGCCGGTCTCGATGTCCCTGCTCTTCTGGTAGAGGCCGATGGCGATGAGCGGCCCGACCACCATGAAACCGGCCAGGGCCGGCAGCAGGATATAATCTAGTCCTAACGCGAACAAACCCCAGATGATGGCGAGCGAAACCGCGAAGACCGCGATCCCGTAGGCGAGGCTTGGCCCGGGACTATTCCACAGGTCGCGCCAGCCCTTCCCCAGCCAGCCGAGCGCGGCGCCGGCGGGCAAGTTGCGGCGGCGCTGCATGGCGAGCGGAACGGGAGTCGGTTCAGTCTGGTCGAGCGTGGCCATAGGCTTCCTCCATCAGCACGACGATCCGGCGGCGCGATATTCCCCGCTCTCCCCGACATCCTTCAGATGCGGCACGCAGTCCGGCTGCGAGACGAATGCCACATAGACAAGGTGAGCATTGGCCGCGACCAGCAGTACGATAAACGCCAACGCGGTCATCAATGAAAGGCTCTTCCAGCCGAGCAAACCTGCACGCACCACCGCCTTCTCACGTCCGGCCGTCATTGCGCAGTCCCTCGCAGGGAATGGACGTAGAGGGTCAGTATCTTGAGATCGGCCGGCGCCAGCCGGCTACCCCAGTTCGGCATATGACCCTGGCGGCCGGCATAGACCGTCGAATAGACCGTCTGGAGATCGCCGCCATAGATCCAGTGATTGTCCGTGAGGTCCGGCGCTCCGAGTTCGCGGTTGCCCTTGGCGTCCTCTCCGTGACAGGATGCGCAATTCGAGGCAAAGACCTCCTGCCCCGCCGAGAGCTTTGCTTGATCTCCGCTCGCACCCGAAAGCGACCGGACATAGGCGACCACGTCACTGATCTGGTCCCGTTCCAGAATACCGTCGCGACCGAAGGCCAGCATCTGGGAGACACGCGTGTCGTCATTGGTGGAATTGATGCCGACGCGGATTGTCTCCTCGAGTGTCTCCGGTTCGCCGCCCCACAGCCAGGTCTTTGCGGTCAGGTCCGGGAAACCCGGTCCGCCGGTCGCGTTGACGCCGTGGCAGGCAGCGCAATTGTCCGCGAACAGGGTCCGGCCCGTCTCGCTTACGTGGCGCATCAGCGCCTCGTCGCCGAGGGCTTCCGAATAGCTTGCCTCCACCAGCTTCTCCGTCCAGGCCTCAGCCCGTTCGGCCGCTGCCTGCTCGACCTGGCGGGTCACGACTACGCGCTGATCGATGCCCAGAAGTCCTTTTGTGTAAGTCCAGCCAAGCGGCCAGGCCGGCATCAGCAGCCAGTAGCCGATGGCGAACAGAGTTGTGGCCGCCAAGAAGAACAGCACCACGCGCGGTACCGGCGTATTGAGCTCCTCGATGCCGTTCCACTCATGCCCGGTGGTCATCCGGCCCGTAACGGGATCAAGCTTCTCCGTTGCCATCGCCTGGTCCCCCCGGTCTGTCTTCCTTGTCGAGAATACTGTTCTTGGCGCGGTCGAAGCGCTTCCGGTTCGACGGCCAGAACGTGTAGATCAGCACCGCCACGGCCAGTGCCATGAGATAGAACAGTCCCCAGCTCTTGGTGAAACCGACGACCGATTCATGGTCAAGGTCCATCGCCTCACTCTCCCGCATCGGCCGTCTGACGGAACGCTGCATCGGTGAGCTTGCCGAGGATCTGGAGATAGGCGACCAGCGCATCCATCTCCGTGACCCGAGCCGGATCGCCGTCGAAGGCGCGGATATTGGTCGCTTCGCCGTAGCGCTCGGTGACGCCACTTGAGGCATCGCTGTCAGGGGTCGCCTGACCAAATGCGTCGGCTGTCGCATTCTGGATCATGTCGTCCGTATAGGGCACGCCGACCGCGCGCTGCGCGGCGAGATGCTCGCTGAGATCGTCAACCCTGAGATAATTGCGCGCCAGCCAGCCATAGCGCGGCATGATCGATTCCGGCACCACGTCGCGCGGGTTGTTGAGGTGAGCGACATGCCAGGCATCGGAATATTTGGCCCCGAGCCGCGCCAGGTCCGGGCCGGTGCGCTTCGATCCCCACAGCATCGGATGGTCGTATTGCGACTCGACCGCCAATGAGTACGGGCCGTAGCGCTCGACCTCGTCGCGCAACGTGCGGATCATTTGGGAATGGCAGGCATAGCAGCCTTCGCGGATGTAGATGTTGCGCCCGGCGAGCTCGAGCGGTGTGTAGACGCGCATATCGGGTGCCTCCTCGACCGTCTCGTGGATTGTGAAGAGCGGCGCGATCTCGACGAAGCCGCCGATAGCCGACACGCCGACGATGGCCAGCACGAAGCCGATGGCGCTGCGTTCGAGCTTGCGGTGAAAGTTCGGCATGATCGCTTACTCCCCAGGCTGAACGGCTGCGCCGACGGGCTGGATAGCAGGCAGATCCGTCTCTGCGTCGCGCGCGCTCGACCCCAGCCGCGACATGCGGATCGTCATCCAGACATTGTAGGAGCCGACGATCGCGCCAGCGAGGAAGAACAGGCCGCCGATCGTGCGCGCGATGTAATAGGGGTGCATCGCGACGAGGCTGTCGATGAAGGAATAGGCGAGCGTTCCGCTGTCGTTGTAGGTCCGCCACATCAGCCCCTGGATGATGCCGGAATTCCACATGGCGAAGACGTAGATTATGGTGCCGGTGAGCGCGAGCCAGAAATGGACCTCGACCAGCTTCGGCGAATACATGCGCTCCTGCTTCCACATCCACGGCACCAGCGCGTAGATCGAGCCGAAGGTAATCATCGCCACCCAGCCGAGCGCACCGGCATGCACATGGCCGACGGTCCAGTCGGTATAGTGCGACAGCGAGTTGACCGCCCGGATCGCCATGAACGATCCTTCGAAGGTCGAGAGCCCGTAGAATACGGCGGCGACCATCATGAAGCGCAGGGTCGCATCGTCGCGCACCTTGTGCCAGGCGCCGTTGAGGGTGGCGAGCGCATTGCCGGCCGACGCCCAGGACGGCACCAGAAGCACAACCGAGAACGTCATGCCGAGCGTCTGTACCCATTGCGGCAGAGCCGTGTAGTGCAGATGGTGCGAACCCGCCCACATATACATGAAGGTGATACCCCAGAAGCTGATGATGGAGAGCCGGTAGGAGAAGATCGGGCGACCGGCGCGCTTGGGCAGGTAGTAGTACATCATGCCGAGGAAGCCGGCCGTCAGGAAGAAGGCGACCGCATTGTGGCCGTACCACCACTGGGTCATCGCATCCTGCACGCCCGAAAACAGCGAATAGCTCTTGGCGTGACCGAACGACACCGGCACGGCGAGGTTGTTGACGATGTGCAGCACCGCCACGACCAGAATGAAGGCCATGTAGTACCAGTTCGCAACGTAGATGTGCGGCTCCTTCCGCCGCGCAAGCGTGCGAATGTAGATCAGGAAATAGACGACCCAGACGATCACCAGCCAGATGTCGGCATACCATTCCGGCTCGGCATATTCCTTGGACTGGGTGAGCCCCATCAGGTAGCCGCTGGCGGCGAGCACGCAGAACAGATTGTAGCCGATCAGCACGAACCATGGGCTGAACTGATCCGGCAGTCGCGCGCGTGTCGTGCGCTGGAGCACATGAAAGGAGGTGGCTATCAGTGCGTTGCCTCCGAACCCGAAAATGACGCCGCTCGTATGGACGGGCCTTAGA
Organism: Rhizobiaceae bacterium; assembly: GCA_023953835.1. Classification (NCBI taxonomy): domain Bacteria; kingdom Pseudomonadati; phylum Pseudomonadota; class Alphaproteobacteria; order Hyphomicrobiales; family Rhizobiaceae; species Rhizobiaceae bacterium. The sequence continues at coordinate 203,076 of JAMLJB010000002.1, forward strand.
CGGCCGAAGCTCGCCCATGCCTGGTCAACGAAGGTTAATTCCGGCCAGGCGAGAAGGGCCGCAACCCAGACGCCGAAGAACATGCCCACGACCGCCCAACCCATCGCCAGCACGATGCCTGCCCTTGTCGGATCGTCATAATAGCGGGAGAGCCTGCTTTGATCGGGCTCGGGCTCGAAGTAGCCGGCCAGCACAACAAACGCCAGGCCAAGGCTGAAGGCAAGCACGATGAAGCCGTGCGCCCCTAGCGGATCGCCTCGCCCGCCGGCCGCCATCGCCAGACCGACCGCTGCGAGCAGCAAGAGCGTGACCAGGGAGTATTGCCGTTCGGTAACTGTAAGCCCGGAAACCGCCTTGACCATGTCTCGACCTCATGCCGCCTGCAGATCGATGTCCAGAAGAGATTCCAGCGCTCTTCTGTTACGTACGACATCTGCCAAAGTATATTTGTCGAAGACCGCCAGATATGCGCCAAGCGCCTCGCCGAAGATGCCCTTCAGCCGGCATGCCGGCGAAATGGCGCAGTTGCCGCCTTGCATGCATTCAACCAACGCAAAATCCTCCTCGGTCGTGCGCACCAGCGCTCCGATATTGATGCTCTCCGGCGTCTTCGCCAGACGGATGCCGCCGGCGCGACCGCGCATTGTCTCGATGACACCCAGATGACGAAGCTTCAGGGCTACCTTGAGCAGATGATTGCGCGACAACCCATATGCGTCCGCAACGTCGCTCACAGTACAGGGCCGGTTTTGCCGTGCTGCGACATAGATCAGCATTCTGAGCGCATAGTCGGTGTGAAGCGTCATGCGCATCAGCTAGGCCCTTTCCGCGGCGGATTGCCTGGCCAGGCGCCGCAGAGCGTCGACCGCAAGCCCGAGGAGCACCACTGCCTTCACGGCCTCGGCGATGACGTACCAGAGATGATGGCCGGTCGGTGAAATCGTCGTACCGGCAATGATCTCGCCAACGCGGGCTTCAAGTATGGGGAGCAGCCAGAGCGTTTCGAGAAGCACGATCGCCACGACAAGGGCCGCGACCGCAGCGCGGACATACCCGGTCCGCAGGACCAACATACAAAGAACCAGGATGAGGGAGAGCCCGAGTTCGACCTTGCTGAAGAGCGCGAAGGTGACGCGGCCGACATCGAGGGCGACGGGCAGCTCAAGTGACGGCGCCTGGAATTTCACCGGGGTGGCCAGAAAGGACACGCCAAGCAAAAGGCCAAACCACGATGTCGCCAGGAACGCGAAAAACGCTTCCCCTGTCCTGGGTGCTGCTCGCCTTGCCTGATGCGTCGCCGTTTGCTCTGGCCGCACAAGATCGACCATGGCTCACCTCTTAACTGGTATTTAGGATACCACTTATCAGGTGCTTGTCACCTCTCCAACGGCCCAAAGCGTCGCAGAGGCATAGCGCCGCGAGGCGTAACTGGCCTAGGATGGCCGACCTCGTTGAGCTGGCTAAGGTGTGCCGGCAACCTCCTGTCGGCACTCGGCCATCAACAAGCCGATTTCCGCACCGACGAGGAGATCGTCTTCCGCGCCGAAGGCATGGCGGCGAACCTTGCCCGCGCGATCGATGAGAACAAGACTGGGGGTTCCGCGCATCCCGTAAGCAGCCATTGTGGCAGGTATCGGTCCCTTGCCCCCGGGCCTGTCGACGGCGATCGGAAAGGTCAGGCGATATTCGTGGATGAAGGCGGCAAGTGATATCGGCGTCATCGCCTGATGGTGCTCGAACACCGTATGGACGCCGATGACCGCGACGTCGCTTCTGGGGAAATTCGCGGCAATGCGCTGTGCTTGCGGGATGCCCGAGTGGACACAGCCGGGGCACAGCATCTGGAAGGCATGCAGCACGACGACCTTGCCGCGCAGGCTGGTTAGGGTAACCGGTTCCGAAGCATTGAACCATTGCGTGACATCGAGCTCGGGAGCGGTATCGAACGGCTTCATCAGGCATCTTCCTGCTCGAGGCAGATGTCCGCGCCGTCAGCCTCCGAGAGCGGCTCCTTCAACAGCGCGCAAAAATGTGGATTCGCCTGGCCGCGATCTTCGTTGCCGCGAAAGTGGCGACAGGTCCGGCAGAGACCGAATGGACGGCCGCCATTGCGGCTGATCGTGACGCGCAAGGCTCGCTTCAGCATATCGGCGATGGCCCCGACGTCCTCGCCCGCCGTCTGTGCGATGTCTTGGGCGACACCCAGCAGCGGATCGTCCGCAAGGGCATCTCGCCCTTTTTCCGTCAGGCCGAGTGCTATCGAGCGGCGATCCCGCTCGCTTGTTTGTCGGATGACGAAGCCCTTCTGCTCCAGCGAAATCAGCGTCTGTGACACGGTCCCCCGTGTCGAGCCGAGATAGGCCGCAAGGCCCGCTGGCGTGCGCGAAAAGCGGTTGGCGCGGGCCAGATAGCGAAGCGCCTCCCACTGTGCCGGATTGAGGCCGTGCATCTGAACGCCGCTGCGGGCCAGCCGCTCGATCCTGTCGATCAAATGGGCAGCTTCAATGGCCGCGCCAGGAATATACATGATAGCGACTCGCTATTGACTCTTTTAATCCTATCGGGCGCAATCATATAGTAGCGACTCGCTACTAACAAGATATGGAGTGGATTATGTTTGAAACCCGCACTCGAACGCTGCTTCTTTCCACCGCCTTTCTCGCCGGGTCGGCTGTGCTGGCCGGAGCACACGGCATCAAGGCGGACAAGGACGCCTCCGTGCCGCCAGCCTTCGACATCACAGGCGCGGAGGCGACGACGGACGGCCGCCTTGCCACCTTCTCCATGGAGGTGACGGGCGAGGCAGGATCGCAGATTCCGGAAAAGACCGGCAAGCTCGCAGGCGCCAAGGTCGATGCCTATGTCTGGCCGACGAAGCTCGATCCGTCGGCGGTCGGCTTCGACAAGGGATCGGGCATTCTCGCCTTGGCGATCACCGCGCACCCCGACTTCGACGATACGCCGCTGTTCGACGAGAATGGCGACGGTGACCCGGCCAATGATGGCGCCGGCTGGCATTCCCACTGGGTGGTGCTGGGGGAGGATACCGCCTGTCCTGGCGGCCTGAAGGTGCGGGACGTCTCGCCGGGGCAGGACTTGCTTCCAGATACTGCGCCTGGTCTGCCGCTTGCTTTGGACAGCCCCGGCATGAGCCCGTTGATCAAGGGCAGCACGGTGCGCATCACCGTGCCGGTTGCAGGCGCGGAGAACATGAACTTCGACGCCGTCGCGGCCCATCTGCAGGTCAACGCCGAAGGCAAGGCTCCCCTGCTCTGCGTGACGGGCACCTACAAGGTTGCCTCGGGCAACCTGTCGCTGCCCGGCGTCATCAGGAAGTCGGATTGACGCCGGTCGCTGAGGCAAATTCTGCGCAGCTGGCCGACGCCTTTTCGGATAGGTCGGCCAGTTGCCGTTTCAGCCGGCGCATTTCGTCGAAGCGGGGCGTCACATCCCGCAGGATAGATGCCATGCCGCTGACTTGGTGGTCAGCATCGTAAAGCAGGATGATTGTGAACTCGACCGAGATTTGACGGCCATCTTTGGTCAGGGCGGGAACGGAAAGCAGATCGCCTGAGCCGTAACGGGTTTCGCCGGTCAGCACGACATGCTCCCAGCCGTGCCAATGCCTCGGCCTCAGACGCTCGGGAATGATGATATCCAGGGATGCGTCCAGTGCTTCATTTTCCGAAAAGCCGAAGATACGCACCGCGCCGGGATTCCAGAAGCGGATCATCCCTTGCCGATCGGTGGCGAGGATAGCGTCGGCTGAGGAGCCGAGTATGGCGGCCCCCAGGCCGGTTGCGACGTGCTGCCTATCGCGTCGCATCTATGCTGTTCGCGTGGCCCGGCGAACGGCAGCGAGACCCTGCTCCAGGTCGGCAAGCAGGTCGGCCTCCGCTTCCAGCCCGACCGAAAGGCGCAGCAGGCCGTCGCCGATGCCGGCCGCCCGCCGTGCTTCCGCTCCCATGCCGGCATGGGTCATCGTCGCCGGATGGGCGACGAGGCTTTCAACGCCGCCGAGCGACTCGGCCAGCGTAAAAATCTCGACCGCCTCGACAAAGGCGCGCACCGCCTCGACCCCAGCGGCAAGCTGGAAGCTCAGCATGGCGCCGAACCCTTCCTGCTGATCGCGCGCGAGAGCATGGCCGGGATGAGATGGCAGCCCGGGATAATGCACTGCGCTCACAGCATCGTTCTTCTCGAGGAACGAAGCAATCGCAGCGGCATTGGCCTGCTGGCGCTCGATGCGCGGAAACAGCGTCCGCACGCCGCGCAAGGTCAAATACGCATCGAAGGACGAGCCTGTCACACCGGTGATGTTGGCCCATGCGCGCAGCCGCTCCGCATCGTCGTCGGCCGCGCAGACCACCGCGCCGCCCACGACATCGGAATGGCCGTTCAGATATTTTGTGGTGGAATGGATGACGAAATCCGCGCCGAGGCCGATCGGCCGCTGCAAGGCAGGCGACAAGAAGGTGTTGTCGACGGCGACCTTCGCACCCACAGCCTTTGCCTGCCCTGCGATAGCGCGGATGTCGACGACACGCATCAACGGGTTGGACGGCGTCTCGATCAGCACCAGCGACGGATTGCGGACAAAGGCTGACGCAAGTGTATCAGCATCAGACTGGTCGACGAAGGCGACATCGAAATGTCCCCTGTCACGGCGGGCGCAAAGCAGCCTGTAGGTTCCTCCGTAGCAATCATGCGGTGCGACGATCAGACCGTCTTTGCTGACGACGGACAGGACGAGATCCGCGGCCGCCATGCCGGACGAGGTGACTATGGCGCCGGCGCCACCCTCGAGCTTCGAAAGCGTGTCGGCCAGAAGATCGCGTCCGGGATTGGCGGTGCGGCTGTACTCATAGCCGCGATGCTTCTCGAAACCGGAAAAGGCGAATGTGCTCGAAAGATAAATCGGCGGCGTCACCGCCCCGAACGTGTCATCCGAGGCGATGCCATTTGCCGCTGCGATGGTGCGAGGATCTTCCGGTTTCGTCATTCTGGCACCGTCGCGGTCAACTGTTCAACTGGACCATGCGCAGATAGGGACGCAGTTCCTTCCACCCTTGGGGGAAGCGCTTCTTCGCATCCTCTTCGGACAGGGCCGGCGAGATGATGACCGGCTGGCCGGGTTCCCAGTTCACCGGAGTCGAAACCTTCTGGTTGTCGGTAAGCTGCAGGCTGTCGATCGCACGCAGGATTTCTGAGAAATTGCGGCCGGCACTCGGCGGATAGGTCAGGCTAAGCCTCACCTTCTTGCTTGCGTCAATAACGTAGACCGCGCGGACGGTGACCGTCGGATCCGTCTCGGGATGGATCATTCCGTAGAGATTGGCCACCTTCTTGTCGGTGTCGGCGAGCATCGGAAAGTTCACAGCGTGCCCTTGCGTGTCGGCGATGTCCTTTTCCCAGAGATTATGGGCGTTCACATCATCGACCGAGAGGCCGAGCGGCTTGATGTTGCGCTTGTCCCATTGCGGCTTCAGACGCGCGACCTCGGCAAGTTCCGTCGTGCAGACAGGTGTAAAATTCTTCGGATGGCTGAAGAAGATGCCCCAGCTGTCGCCCAGCCACTCGTGGAATCGGATCGATCCCTGCGTGCTCTCCTGTTCGAAGTCCGGCGCGATCTGGCCCAGTTGCAATGACATTGCCTTATCCTCTCTTGATACCTGTCAATCGTTGAAGAAGCGGCCTTCCGTGACCTCTGGGGCATGGCCCACGCGGATTGCGAAATCGCCGAAGCGTTCGTTTGGCAGGCGCTCGCTCGCGAAATGTTCGATCACCTTGCCGAGCAGTTCGAGAATTGCCTGCTCGCCGACATTCTCCAGCACCATCTTGTTCAGTCGCTGGCCGTGGAAGCCGCCACCGAGATAGAGGTTGTATTTGCCGGGCGCCCGGCCGGTCAGCCCGATCTCAGCGATGTAGGGCCGGGCGCAGCCATTCGGGCAACCGGTCATGCGGATGGTGATCGGTTCTTCGCCAAGCCCATGCCCGGCAAGGATGGCGTCGATCTTCTCCACCAGCTTCGGCAAGTAGCGTTCGCTCTCCGCCATCGCGAGCCCGCAGGTTGGAAACGCCACACAGGCCATGGAGTTGAGACGCAGGCCGCTGCCTTTGTTCAGGCTGGCCAGTTTGTATTCCAATAGCAATGCTTCGATCGCTGGCCGGTCCTCGGGCTCGATATCGGCAATGACAAGGTTCTGGTTCGGCGTTACCCGGAAATTGCCCTTGTGGGTCTGCGCGATGGCGCGCAGGCCATCGAGCAACGCGACGTCGTCGAAATTGCTGACGCGACCGTTTTCCACGAACAGCGTGAAATGCTCGCGCCCATCCTCGCCGCGCTGCCAGCCGATGACATCTCCGTTGGACGTAAAGTCGTAGGGTCTTGCTGGCTCTAGCTGAAAGCCGAGTCGGTCCTCGATCTCGGCCTTGATGAAATCCAGGCCCTTGTCGTCGATCGTGTATTTGAAGCGGGCACGGCCGCGGTCGACCCGGTCGCCATAGTCGCGCTGCACCATCATCACGGCGTCGCAGGTCTCTATCACCTTGTCCTTCGGCACGAAGCCGATGACGCTTGCCAGCCTCGGATAGGTTTTCGGTGCCTGGTCCGTGCGGCCCATGCCGCCGCCGATGGCGATATTGAATCCCTTAAGCTCCCTCCCCTCGATAATCGCGATGAAGCCAAGATCCTGTGCGTAGACGTCGATGTCGTTGACCGGCGGGATGACGAAGCCGATCTTGAATTTTCGCGGCATATAGGTCTTGCCGTAGAGCGGCTCCTCTGGCCAGTCGGTCACGGTGCGCTCCTCGCCGTACCAGATTTCACGATAGGCGCCGGTCTTCGGAATCGCATGGTCGCTCGCCTGCTTGGCCAGCGCGTAGACCTCGGCATGCAGCGCCGAGAGTTCGGGATTGATCGAGGCCATGACGCCGCGCGAATCGTCGCCGCAGGCCGCCTTGGTGTCGAGCAGCACATCATGCAGCCCCTGGATGACCGAGCGCAGATCCTTCTTGTGGATGCGATGGAATTGGAACGTCTGCCTAGTCGTGAGCCTCAACGTCTTGCCGGCATAGGCGCGGCCGAGTTCGTCGAGCTTGAGCCACTGGCTAGGCGAGAGCACGCCGCCGGGCAGGCGCACGCGCGCCATGAAGCGATAGGCCGGCTCCAGCCTCTGCCGCCGACGCTCGTCGCGCAGGTCCCGGTCGTCCTGCTGGTACAGGCCGTGGAATTTCATCAGCTTGATGTCATCGCCAGGCACGGCGGCCGTCAGTTCCGCCTCCAGTCCTGCCGCGATGGTGCCACGCAACTGGTCGCTGCCCGCCTTCAGCGTCTCGTCCGGTCCCAGCCGGTCGAGTGGTTGGGAAAGGTCACGGCTACGATCGGTCCGCCCGTCGCGTGCGATCGTATCAGTAGACATCGACGTGATACCTGCGTTCTTCCTGGAGCCTGCCGATGTAGTCGGCCGCCGCAGCTTTGCTGCCGTTCTTGTGGGTGCGCGCGATTTCGATGAGCGCGGCATGCACGTCGGGCGCGAGCAGTGCGCCGTCGCCGCAGACATAGAGATGCGCGCCCTCCTCCAGCCAGGCGTAGACGTCTGCCGCATGTTCGGCGAGCCGATGCTGGACATAGACCTTGTCCGCGCCGTCGCGAGAGAAGGCGACGTTCATGCGCGACAGCACGCCCTCCTTCAGAAAACCCTGCCATTCGGTCTGGTAGAGGAAGTCGCTGTCAAAGTTGCGTTCGCCAAAGAACAGCCAGGATTTCCCGGCCGCCCCCCGCGCCTCACGCTCCTGAAGGAAAGCACGATATGGCGCAACACCGGTGCCGGCCCCGATCATGATGATGGGAGCATCGTCGCCAGGCAGCCGGAAATGCGGGTTCGGCTGCACATAAACCGGCAGCGCCGCGTCCGGCTCCGCACGCGCGGCAAGATGCCCGGTGGCAACGCCCGCGCGCGGTTCGCCATGGAGCTCATAGCGCACGGTGCTGACGGTCAGATGGATTTCATCCGGCGCAGCGGAGGGGCTCGAAGCGATGGAATAGAGCCGCGGCTGCAGTGGCCGCAACCCTTGGATAAAAGTCTCAGCCTCGATCCCGAAAACCGGAAAACCCCGGACGATGTCGATGACGTGGTTAGCGCGCAGGAAGGTAGACCGGTCCGCGGAATTCGTTTCCCCGCGCAGACCTTCGAGTTCTCTGGCGCCGGTCAGGCTTGCCCAGTGATCGATGAAACGCGGCGTGGCTGCGGTGATCTCGAAGGCTCCTGCCAGCGCCTCACCCAATGTCGTGTTCTGTCCCTTGACGATCACCCCGTCGTCCGGGGATAGCGAGAGCGTGGACAGCAATGCCTCGACCAGCGCCGGATCGTTGCGGGGAACAACGCCCAGCGCATCACCCGGCTCGAACGGCAGCGCCGACCCATCCAACGCCAGTTCGACATGACGCGTTTCCTTGGAGGAACCACGTCCGGTCAGCACGAGGTTGTCGATAACCATCGCGGCTAAGGGATTGCGCTTGTCGATAACGGTGGAAGCAGACGACGGGACCGCAGACGCGACTGATGCCGCCGGCACTGCTGCGGCATCCGTCGAAGCGAGCTTGCCCAGCACAGCATCGACAAAGACGGTTGCCGGCTCTTCATAGTCGACGTCGCAGTCGACACGTTCGGCGAGCCGCGTGGCCCCGAGTTCGGCCAGCCTGAGGTCGAGCCGCTTTCCGGCACCGCAGAAATGTTCATAGGTCGAGTCGCCGAGCGCCAGCACCGCATAGCGCAAATCGGCCAAACGCGGCGCCTTCCTTCCCTCGACGAATTCGAAGAAGCCCATACCCGATAAGGGAGGATCGCCCTCGCCATGGGTGCTGGTGACGATCACGAGATCCTGCTCGTCTTTCAGCCGGCGCACCTTGAAGTCTGCCATGTCGGCCAGGACAGGCTCCAGCCCCCTCGCCCGCGCCTTCTCGGCCAGCATGCGGGCCACGCCTGCGCCGTTGCCGGTTTCGCTGCCGTAAAGGATGGTCAGTGACCGCGTGTCGCCGGCTGTCGATGCCCCGTTGGCTGGCGGAGCGAGCGGCACACCTATTGGCTGGAAGTCGCCCACCTCGGCTCGCGTACCGTGAGCAAGCCCCGCAAAATAGCCGCTCAGCCAAAGTGCCTGGTCAGGCTTGAGCGACGTTGCGATCGCCTTAATCTGTTGCCATTGGCTCTCCGTCAGCCCTGGTCCGTTGAACTCGAATGCCGTCATCCCGCCTGAGCGCGCCTCTCAAATAATTCAGTGGCTGGGAGCTGATTGCCCGCCGCAGCGAGCGACTTTTGGCCGTGAGTTTCGATGCTGACAAACGAATGATATTGCTGCTTGAGCGCAAAAATTTTGCACTCAACGGTGGAGAGAACATCTATTCTCGTAGCTTGAGAAAGCTCGAACTGAATATTTTGCCGCAGTTATGTTTGTTGGGAGATCCTTCCCGCAACACAGATCCAAGATTCCTGAAAACTCTGGACTGGATCCTCTTCTATTAAACCATATAGAGCGCCCCCGAGCTCTGCCCGGGCAGCATCGAGGTCATTTGGTGGTTATCGAATGACGCTTGCAGGTCGGGATTTCCGTCCGCATTCTGCTGGCGTGGCCGGGAAGGAGACAAGCGTGATAACAGGACCTCAATGCAGGGCGGCACGCGCTCTGGTCGAATGGACGAGGGAGCTTCTGGCTCAAAATGCCGGCGTCGACATCGCCCTTGTCGAGTCGTTCGAACGCAAGCTCGAAGAGCCGAGTGCCGGCGATCGACGCAAACTGGAACGCGCGCTCGTGGCAGGTGGCGCCCTGTTTATTCCCGAGAACGGCGGCGGTGTGGGCGTCCGGCTCAAATTCAGTCGTGCTGACGTCCGCCGCATCGCCACGCTCGAGGGAGAAGGCGGGACTGTTGCCTCGGATGATGTGCCTTGAGACGACGTTACGGCCGTGTCCGCAGGGCAGGCAGAGCCGAGGCCGAGATATCGACAGCCTATGAGATCCCGATAGGCTGGAGCGATCTCTCGGAAACGGAAAGGACGGCCCTAAAACGCCTAAACCGAGGTCCTTATCCCAGTCTCGATGAAACTGTTGGACTGCGGCTTATCGACCTTGGCCTGGCAGCGTCGAGGCCTGGCGGAATCGGTATCAGCCGAATAGGTCGCGAGATGGTCATCAACGTGCTGCTCCACGCCCGGCAGGAAGAAGCGGATCGATAGATGCCGCCTTCTCCGGCCGTCAATCGGCCAGGACAACCTCCTTTAACCCGCGCAATGCCTCCTGCACGTCGTTTCGCGCCTCCGCGGATTCCGGATAGACGGCGTAGGCCGGATAGGTGAACTCCGGCGCGCCTTCGACAATTTCCAATTCTCCCGCCGCGATATGGGGCGCCGCCACGCCCCGTCGAAAATACCCCGTCCCGCCTGCGCGCAAAATGTAGTTGAGACCAAGAGGTCCCAGCCCGACCAGAAGTCCCGGCTCCCCGAACGCGGCATTCCCGATGCCGCCTTGCGCGGCGAATTGCGGCCCCCAATCGACATGGACGTAGTCCAGCGGCTCATCCCCCCTGGCCGGCGTCCTGACCAGAATGAGCTGCTCCTCCTCGATGAGTTCAACCTTGAAGCCGGGCAGGAGCTTGGGCGCGTAAAGGACAGCAAGATCGAGCACGCCTGTCCGCAACTGCTCCAGCAGTTGGTCAGGCACGCCGACATGCGCGTGGATCGCGATCTTCGGCTGCTCGCGTTTCATCCAGACGAGCCAGTCGAGCAGCAACGGATTCCATAGGCTCAGTTCGCCTCCCAGGGCCACGACGCTGGTCCGCCCGGGCGGGATTCTGAGTTGCTGGCGCGCACGCTCCCAGATCTGGACGAAGGACTGCGCGAAACGCTCGAACTCGCGGCCCGCCGGCGTTAGCGCGGCGCCGTTGCGGGTCCGCACGAACAGCTGACGGCCGAGCCCTTCCTCAAGTGTTCGGATCCTGGCGCTGACAGTGGTCTGGGTGACGTGAAGACGATCCGCCGCCTTCAGAAAGCTGCCGGTATGGACGATCTCGAGAAACGTCTTAGCCCGGTCGATGTCCACGATGCACTCTCCCTCGATGCAATTTTTTTGCACTCATACAGCATTTAATTCCGTTTGCCTTCCTCTCTGTCGAGTCTCACCCTGCCCTTGAGAGCCTTGGAAACGCGCGATGCCCGACGAAGCCGAAACCGCTGAATATGCATCACCACCCTGCTTCATGCATGAGTTGTCACAGGACTATTGCACCGTACGATCTTCGTCGGATACCTGGAGCGATGTCTCGCGTTGGAGGCAAGCCGAACGCAAGCGTCTCATCGATCAGCGGTTTGCGATCGACGCTGAGGAACGCCAGCTGCGGTCGAGCCGGATCGCCGCACTCCTTGACCTGACGATCGGCAAGTACAGCGGCCGGATCGTCGGCACATATTGGCCATTTCGCGGTGAGCCCGACCTCCGCAACTGGGGGATCAGGGTCATTGAGCGCGGCGGCCGCATCGCGTTGCCTGTCGTGATTCAAAAAGGCTGGCCGCTCGAATACAGGATCTGGACCCCCGGCGATCCGCTGGAACGCGGCGTCTGGAACATTCTCGTTCCCTCGCGCGGTCCGGCAGTGCAGCCGGAAATCGTGATCGCGCCGGTCGTTGGCTTCGACGAGGCACATTATCGTCTGGGCTATGGCGGCGGCTTCTTCGACCGCACGCTGGCCATCATGCCGAAGAAGCCGCTGACGATCGGCGTCGGCTACGCGCAAAGCCGGCTACCGACCATTTACCCTCAGCCCCACGACATTCCGATGGATGTGGTCGTAACGGACTGATCGAGAAGACGCAGGCACTGGTTCCCATCGCGACGACGGTCTGAAAACGCCGTCCTGTTCCGAATCCGCCCCGCCTGCCAACAGAGAAAGGCAGGACGCGATGTCGGATGCAACTACGATTGAAAATGCAAGACCCGGCTTTGCGGCGCGCTGGCTGTTTTCGACCAACCACAAGGATATCGGCACGCTCTATCTCATCCTGTCCATGCTCTCAGGTATTCTGGGCACCGGACTTTCTGTGGCGCTGCGCTTGGAACTGCAGGAGCCGGGATGCAAATCTTCGCCGATCCGAACCTCTACAATGTGGTGGTCAGTGCACATGGGCTGGTGATGATCTTCTTCGTCATCATGCCGGCATTGATCGGTGGTTTCGGCAACTGGTTCATACCTATCATGATCGGCGCGCCGGACATGGCGTTTCCACGGATGAACAATGTCTCGTTCTGGCTGTTGGTGGCGTCGCTCATCCTGTTCCTTACATCCATGTTCGTTCCCGGGGCTTCCGGCAGTCTGGGCCACGGGGGAGGATGGACGCTCTATCCGCCCTACTCGACAGATGGGCAACCGGGGCCTGCCGTCGATCTCGTCATTCTGTCGATCCATCTTTCAGGCGCCTCGTCGATACTCGGCGCCATCAACTTCATCACCACCATCTTCAACATGCGCGCTCCGGGCATGACGCTGCACAAGATGCCGCTCTTTGCCTGGTCGATGCTGGTGACCGCCTTCATGCTTTTGCTGGCGCTGCCAGTGCTGGCGGGAGCGATCACGATGCTCCTGACCGACCGCAATTTCGGCACGACCTTCTTCGCCCCCGCCGGCGGTGGTGACCCGATCCTCTACCAGCATCTGTTCTGGTTCTTCGGCCACCCCGAAGTCTACATCATGATCCTGCCGGGGTTCGGCATTATCAGCCATGTCATCTCGACCTTCGCCAGGAAGCCTGTCTTTGGCTATCTCGGCATGGCGTACGCCATGGTCGCGATCGGCGTGATCGGCTTCGTCGTCTGGGCGCACCACATGTTCACTGTCGGAATGTCCATCGACAGCCAGCGTTATTTTGCTTTCGCCTCCATGGTCATCGCGGTGCCGACCGGCGTGAAGGTGTTTTCCTGGCTGGCAACAATGTGGGGCGGGTCGATCAGCTTCAGGACGCCGATGCTATGGGCGACCGGCTTCGTGCTGCTCTTCACCATCGGCGGCGTTACCGGCGTCGTGCTCGCCAATCCGGGCGTCGACGGCCTCAAACTGGATGGAAATCAGTGTGCGTTTCCGCGCGCAGATCGTTTGCGCGGAACGCTCGGCCGACGGTGCGGTCATCGGCGGAGATCCCGCGGCCGTCACAGCCACGCACGACCTCTGGACATTTTCACGGCCGGTTCCGGTCGATAGCGACCCATGGATCGTTGTCGCGACGGATGGAGGGTAATGCCGGCTGCTCAGCATCCCTCTTCGATATATTCTTTCAGTACGACCGCGTGGTTGTGTGCCTCATCTCTTGCGCCGAAGAGAAGCGTCACACGCCCGTTGGCTTCGCACTGGCGCAGCGTCTCGATCTCGCTTTTCCTTCCGCCAAGCTCGATGCGGTAGCGTCGCCGTAACTCTGCCCACTTTTCCGGATCGTGCCCGAACCATTTGCGCAGTTCAGCGCTCGGCGCGACCTCCTTGAGCCAAAGATCGACGGCGGCTTCTTCCTTTTTGAGGCCGCGCGGCCAAAGGCGGTCGACCAGTATGCGCAGGCCGTCACCTGTCGCCGGCGGCACGTAGACCCGCTTCAGAACGTAGCTCATGATGGCCTCCCTAGCACAAGTGGAAGCAGATCATTGGTATTGGTCGGTTCAATTACGAATATCACCTCCGAAGCCGTCATATCCAGCCAGTGGAAGACGACCACCGAGTTCAATCCGAGCGAATTACCGTGACCGACTGCAATTGACCGCCGGCGGCTCGCCAATGCAGAGTCTGGCCTTCACACAATCCGATGAGCGCTGCGCCGGTCTCGCTCAGGATGGAGATCGGCTTCTCGTGCCGCGGCACGTCCGCCGGATACACAAGCTTGCCCACGCGCTCCTCAGGACATCCTCTTTCCAGAAAGCGCACCATCGATCCCATCGTCACCAGCCCAAACCAAGGCTCGACGAGCGTGGCCCGGGCAAGCTCGCGGTGAAGGAAGCCCGCGATCCTTGGCAATCGAGGCTTTGCGGCTTCGGCAAGCCAGGCGAGTCGGTGGAAGTCGTCGGCGCCGAGTGCAATCGGCGGCAGGGCATGTATCAGGTTCATGGCGGCGCTGGGTCGGTCTGCTGAGGAGGAAGAATGTCCAAAACCCCGCACGCGGCAATTGCGCCGGGGCCTTAATCGCCTGCCTGCAGGGAACCACCCTTGCTCATCATGAAGAGCTTGCGCCGCCGCATCCACATTGAGCCATCGAACGCCGCATGAAATCGGTAGTCAAGCAGTTCTGACCACATAAAGGGCAAATTGCCCAAAATAGGTCAGCAACGCTGTCTTGGGTTGCGATATCAGTGCCTGTCTTTTATGCAGATGCCGCAAATCAAATCCAACTCTCAGGAGCCATGATGCCGGAAGACGGTCTTCTTGATCACGCGCTCGTCCGCCTGGACGAGGCAGCCACCCACCTTAGCATCGACCCGGACGTGATCGAGAAACTGAAATATGCACGAGAAACCACAAAGGTGCGGCTCATGATCCGCATGGACGACGGATCGCGAAAATCCTTTCTAGCCTGGCGCTGTCGCTATGACGACACGCGCGGTCCGACCAAAGGCGGCATCCGCTTCCATCCCAACTCTACCGCCGACGAGGTCGAAACGCTGGCATTCTGGATGACCTTCAAATGTGCCGTGATGAACCTGCCCTATGGCGGCGGCAAGGGCGCTGTTCAGGTCGATCCGCGCAAGCTATCCAAGGCGGAGCTGGAACGGCTGTCACGCGCATACATCCAGGCGTTTGCCCGTATAATCGGGCCAGATCGCGACATCCCCGCACCGGACGTCTACACCAACTCGATGATCATGGGCTGGATGGCGGACGAATATGCCCAGATCGTCGGCGAGGCGGTGCCGGCCGTCATCACCGGCAAGCCGATTGCGCTAGGCGGCTCCCTGGGACGTGGCGACGCAACGGCGCGCGGCGGCTACTATCTTGTCCGCCATCTGGCCGAGGATCTCGGCCTGCACCAGATAATGCGCGTCGCCATCCAAGGGTTCGGCAATGCCGGGCAGCACATAGCCCGCCTACTTGCCGCCGACGGCCACAAGATCGTTGCAGTTTCGGATTCGGAAGGCGCTGTGCGATCCGACGCCGGCCTGCATGTCGACATGCTGATCGACGCCAAGGCCGCAGGCAGGTCCGTTGCCGGCACCATCGGACAGGGCGGACATGAATTCCTTGCCGCCGATGACCTCGTCGCCGTCGATTGCGACCTGCTCGTGCCGGCGGCGCTGGAGAACATGATCGATGAGAAGAATGCCGGCTCCGTCAAGGCCAAGCTGGTGCTGGAACTGGCTAACGGACCGGTGACGCCCGAGGCGGACGACATCCTCGCGAGAAGCGGCGTCGTGATATTGCCGGACATCCTGGCGAATGCAGGTGGCGTCACCGTGTCCTATTTCGAGTGGGTTCAGAACCGGCAGGGCTTCTACTGGACCGTGGACGAAATCCACGGCCGGCTGCGCACGATCATGGAGCGGGAAGGCCGTGCGATCTGGAACGTCGCGAAGGAAAAGAAAGTGTCTGTTCGCACTGCTGCCTATGTCCATGCGCTGGGACGCCTCGCAGAGGCCATCGAGGCGCACGGCACGCAGAGCTTCTTTACCAGCTGACCAGCTGGTCCTGCCCCGCCGCGTTGCTGCGGCGGGACGGTCGCGGCTTGTCACGTGGTTCAACATCATTCGGCTGCTTGACAAAAGTCGGTATTCGGCCATCCTGAAAGCATGATCCGCGCTCGAGCCACTTTTTTCATCTGGATGGTTTCCTCTCCGCGAGGATAGCCCCGGCTCGGATCGTTCGCCCCGAGACCGGGGCTCAAATCGCGGTCGAATCCGGATTAAGTACCTTCGCCTGCATGCGAGCCTGCTGGAATCCTCGGGCACGATCTCCAGAAGCGATCCGTCACCGGATTACCGATAGAGGATAATCACCGCGCCGGCGATCCGGCAGCCAGGTCAAAGAGTTTCATCATGAGCAAACCAAGCATCGTCATCAACAAGACAGATCATGCCCGGCTGGCGCAGCTTGCCAACGGCCTGCTGGAGCGCAAGCCAGAACTGGTGGAAGAGCTGCTGACCGAGCTCGACCGCGCCCGTGTCGTCGAGGCGGCCGGGAAGCTGCGGAACACGGTACAGATGGGATCCTCGCTCGAGTACCGAACCGAAGACGGCCAATCCCGCCATGTCACGTTGGTCTATCCTGCCGAGGCGGATATCGCTCAGGGGAAGGTATCCATTCTCACCCCGATCGGCACGGCCCTTCTCGGCCTGCGCGCCGGCCAGTCGATCGACTTCGTCGCCAATGACGGCCGGGCACACAAGCTGACGATTGTGTCGATCGATGTCTCAGAGGCGGAAGCCGTCCCATGACTGTCACGGGGCGGCCATTGCATGCGAACACCTGACCGCACATAAGCCTCTCCATTGGCCTCATCCATAGGTTAGGGTCTGATCTCGATCTCGCCTTGGAGGCGCGCAATTGTTGATTTCCGCCGAGAACTGACCCGGGATTGCGGGATTTTTCCATCGAGAAGTGACCCATGTTTGAACTCACCCCTGCTTGACGATCGCAGGGGACTTTGGAGTGATAGACATGGCGTTACTGAGCGTTATCCGGCGCTGGCATCTGCGGGATGGACTTTCGATCCGGGAGATTGCGCGGCGCACGGGACTGTCGCGGAACACGATCCGCAAATACCTGCGATCCGACGAGGTCGAGCCCCGCTTTCGGGTGCCGGAGCGGCCGAGCAAGCTCGATGCCTATGCCGAGCGGCTATCTGCCTGGCTGAGGACGGAAGCAAACAGGCCGCGCAAGCAGAAGCGCACGGTCAAGCAGTTGCACGCCGACCTGATGAGCTTCGGCTATGAGGGCTCTTACGGCCGTGTCGCCGCCTTTGCGCGTGACTGGAAAGAAGAGCGTCAGCGGCAGATGCTAACGAGCGGTCGCGGCACCTTCGTGCCGTTGGCGTTCGAGCCTGGTGAGGCGTTCCAGTTTGACTGGTCGGAAGACTGGGCCGTCATCGGCGGCGAGCGCACGAAGCTACAGGTGGCGCACTTCAAGCTCAGCTACAGCCGTGCCTTTGTCGTGCGAGCTTATCCCCTTCAGACGCACGAGATGCTGTTCGATGCACACAACCACGCCTTCCCGGTTCTGGGTGGCGTGCCGCGGCGCGGGATCTACGATAACATGCGCACTGCGGTCGACAGGATCGGCCGGGGCAAGGATCGCCAGGTCAATGCCCGCTTCTCGGCGATGGCCAGCCACTATCTGTTCGAGGCCGAGTTCTGCAATCCAGCCTCGGGCTGGGAGAAGGGACAGGTCGAGAAGAACGTCCAGGATGCCCGCCACCGGTTGTGGCAGCCGATGCCGCGCTTTCCATCTCTGGAGGCGCTGAACGACTGGCTGGAGCAGCGGTGCCGGGAGCTGTGGCAACAGATTCCCCATGGCCTCAGACCCGGAACGATCGAGGACGCCCGGTCCGAAGAGGCCCAGTTCCTGATGCCAATGCCTCGCCCCTTCGACGGCTTCGTCGAATACACCAAGCGGGTCTCGCCTACCTGCCTGGTCCATCTGGAGCGCAACCGCTACAGCGTGCCGGCTTCCTTTGCCAACCGGCCTGTGAGCCTAAGGGTTTACCCGGAACGGATTGTGGTTGCCGCCGAAGGGCAGCTCCTCTGCGAGCACCGCCGCATCATCGAACGGTCGCATGACGGTCCCGGTCGAACCGTCTACGACTGGCGTCACTATCTGGCGGTCATCCAGCGCAAGCCAGGTGCTCTGCGCAACGGCGCACCCTTCACAGAGCTTCCCGAAGCCTTCAAACGGCTGCAGCAGCATCTGCTCAGGAAGTCCGGCGGCGATCGGGAGATGGTCGAGATCCTGGCCCTTGTCCTGCAGCATGATGAGCAGGCCGTGCTGGCGGCAGTGGAGATGGCACTCGAGGCCGGGGTTCCGACCAAGGTCCACATCCTCAATCTCCTGCACAGGCTGGTCGATGGCAAGCCGATCGCGACGCCGGTCGTGGATGCGCCGCAGGCGCTGAGCCTGGCCAAGGAGCCGCAGGCCAATGTCGAGCGCTACGATGCGCTGCGCCAAGCTCGGGAGGTGCGCCATGCGTCATGATCCCGCCAGCGGCGCCATCGTCATTATGCTCAGGAGCCTGAAGATGCATGGCATGGCGCAAGCCGTCGCCGAGCTCACCGAGCAGGCCTCTCCAGCCTTCGAGGCCGCCATCCCGATCCTGTCGCAACTGCTGAAGGCGGAGATGGCAGAACGGGAGGTCAGATCCACCGCCTATCAGCTCAAGGCAGCCCGCTTCCCTGTCTATCGCGACCTGGCCGGCTTTGACTTCGCCAGCAGCGAGATCAACGAGGCCCTCGTGCGCCAGCTCCATCGCTGTGAGTTCATGGACGAGGCCAACAACGTCGTGCTTGTCGGAGGTCCAGGCACCGGAAAGACCCACATCGCCACAGCTCTCGGCGTGCAGGCGGTCGAGCATCATCGCAAGCGTGTCCGCTTCTTCTCCACCGTCGAACTCGTCAACGCCCTTGAGCAGGAGAAGGCCCAGGGAAAGGCCGGCCAGATCGCCAACCGGCTCGCCCATTCCGATCTCGTCATCCTGGACGAACTCGGATACCTGCCCTTCAGTGCGTCAGGTGGAGCGCTGCTGTTCCATCTGCTGAGCACGCTCTACGAGCGCACCAGCGTCGTCATCACCACCAACTTGAGCTTCAGTGAATGGGCCACCGTCTTCGGCGATGCCAAGATGACGACGGCGCTCCTCGATCGCCTCACCCATCATTGTCACATCCTGGAGACCGGAAACGACAGCTTCCGCTTCAAGAACAGCTCGGCAAAGACACCCGCCGCAAAGAAGGAGAAAGCGCCCACCTTGACCAAATCCTGAGACCCAAACCATACATGAGACGGGTCACTTCTCGGCGAAAATCCCGGGTCAGTTCTCAGCGGAAATCAACATCAAATGGTCTCCGGGCAATGACATCTGGGAACTTCACGATCTCAGCAAGGACTATTCGCAGGCGAGAGACGTGGCGGCTGACCATCCAGAGAAGGTCGATGAGATCACAAAGGCATTCGCCGGGGACGCGGAAGCAAACAAAGTGTTTCCCGTCGGCGGTGGATTATGGTCGGCGGTCTTCCATCCGGAAGATGCGCCATCCAATCCCGCCAACGAGTTCAGCTTCACGCAGGAAGTCACTGGCGTTCCGGAGTTCACGGCGCCGAAAGTCGGCGCGCGGAGCAACCTTGTTACGATAGAAGCTGAATTGCAGCCCAACTCGGAAGGCGTGCTCTACGCCTTGGGCGCCTTCTCGGGAGGGCTCGCTCTATGGGTAGAGAACGGCAAGCTCACCTACGAATACAATCTGTTCGAAATCGACAGGACACGCCTTGAAACATCTGAACCGCTACCCAGCGGGAAGGTGAACATTGAGGTGGAGACCCGCAAGGTCGGCACTGACCATGCCGCACCGCTCGATATCGCTATTCGGGTCGGGGGTAAGGAGGTGGCAAAAGGCCGTGTACCGCGTTCGGCTCCAATTGCGTTTACCGCCAACGACGCTTTCGACGTTGGCAGGGACAGCTATTCTCCGGTTTCGCTTACATACTTCGACAGAAAGCCGTTCGCATTCAATGGCGTGATCAAGAATCTAAAGGTCCAATACCTGAATTGATCCAGCGATAGCGAAAGTCTGGATTCGGCGAGCAAAGGCTGTTCGCCGAATCCAGCCGCATATACAACGGCAGTCCAGCTTTTCCGAGCACAAGTAAAGACCGGCACATGAACGGATGCACCGTTGATTTCGGTGACTGTGCGTCCATGCCTTGCGCATTTTCATTGCGCGCGCGAAACATGCCGCGATGTCAACGACGCCCCTCTCCATCCTGGTCATCGACGAAAACCGCATCCGTGCGGCGATCATCGAGGCTGGGCTACGTGAGGCGGGTCACGATCGTGTAACGGTCGTCCACGACGTTGCGGGCATAGCCCGACGCATTGCCGAGATCGCGCCCGACGTCATCGTCATCGACCTCGAGAACCCCAACCGCGATATGCTGGAGAACATGTTCCAGCTCTCGCGCGCGGTGAAACGGCCGATCGCCATGTTCGTCGACCGCTCCGACACTGCCTCGATCGAGGCAGCCGTCGACGCCGGCGTCTCTGCCTACATCGTCGATGGACTGCGCCAAGAGCGGGTGAAGCCGATCCTCGACATGGCGATCAGCCGTTTCAACGCCTTTGCCCGTATGGCTCGCGAACTCGAGGAAGCGCGCGGCGAACTGGAGAATCGTAAGGTGATCGAGCGCGCCAAGGGCATACTCATGAAGTCGCGCGGGCTTTCGGAGGACGAAGCCTATGCGCTTCTTCGCAAGACAGCGATGAACCAGAATCGGAAACTGGCCGACGTGGCGCAGAGCCTCGTGACAGCAGCCGATCTGCTAGGACCCGGGAGCCTCTGAGGATGGCGGAACATGAGATCAGGGCGGGCTTCATGCCCCTTTTCGACAGCGCGGTGCTGGTGACAGCTCGCGAGATCGGCTTCGCGTCGCGGGAAGGCATCGAGCTGAAACTCTCGCGCGAGACCTCCTGGGCCAACATACGTGATCGGATCGCGATCGGCCATTTCGACGTCGCGCACATGCTGGGACCGATGCCGCTCGCCTGCAATCTCGGCCTTACCCCGCTCGCCTCCGACACGATCGTGCCCTTCTCGCTGGGCCTCGGCGGCAATTGCGTAACGGTCTCGAACGCCGTCTGGGACGGCATGATCGTGCACGGTGCGCAGTCGGATCTCGACCCGACCCGAAACGGAACGGCCCTTCGTGGCCTGATCCGTGCCCGCGCCGCCAATGGCGAGGCTCCGCTGCGCTTCGCCGTCACCCACCCGCACTCGGGGCACAATTACGAACTCCGCTATTGGCTCGCCGGTTGCGGCATCGATCCGTCGCGCGAGGTCGAGATTGTCATCGTCCCGCCGCCCTTCATGGCCGATGCGTTGGCGGCACGACACATCGACGGCTACTGCGTGGGGGAGCCCTGGAACAGCGTTTCGGTCGTAGCGGGCAAGGGCCACATAGCCACCGTAAAGGCGGCGATCTGGCGCGCCAGTCCCGAAAAGGTGCTCGGCGTGCGCAAGTCATGGGCTCGGGACGCGCCGGAACTCCTGTCATCGGTGCTGCGGGCGCTTCACCACGCGGCACGCTGGTGCCAGGACCCAGCAAATCACAATGACCTGACGGCGCTGATGGCGCAGCCTGCCTTCCTCGGACAACCGGCCGAGATCCAGATGCGGGCGCTAACGGGCCGGCTAGACGTGGGCGACGGCGTGCTTCGGCGCGTGGACGATTTCTTCCTGCCCTTCGACAAGGCGGCGAACTTCCCGTGGAAGAGTCATTCGCTTTGGTTCTACACGCAGATGGTGCGCTGGGGCGATGTCAGGCACACGCGGGCCAATGCGTCGATCGCGCGCGATTGCTACCGTCCCGACCTCTACCGTGCCGCGCTGAAGCCGCTGGGCGTCGCCCTGCCCGGCGCCAACGCAAAGGTCGAGGGAGCGCTGACTTCCGCGACGCCCGTCGGCTCCGCCGGAGCCAGTCTGATTCTCGGTCCGGACGGCTTCTTCGACGGCCGCATCTTCGATCCGGACATGCTGGATGCGTATATCGAAGCGCAGGCGTCAAGCCCGCAAACGACCGATTGACGGCACCCAAGCCGAATTCATGATGCACACTAATTGTGCAACGCAGCATAACCTGTAGCCGATCAGATAGTCAGCCCGACAAAGGCGTCAAGGTTTGTCGGCGCTCAACCTGCTGATTTCCTGTCATAAATCCATTCCGGTTGGAACTGGCACGTTTCCTGCTTCGCCAATTGCGAGGCCGAAAGGCCACGAAATCGGCGTCCAAGGACGGGCGCCCCAAGGCAAAGCTGCCGATCAGGACGTCGCGTGCCCGCATAGACGGGACGCGGTTCTGGCCGGCGGCTTTTTTGTTTTCTGCAACCGACGGACCTCCCAGCCGTCAAGCCCGGAGATCGAAATGACCGCAAGCCAGACATCGAAGAAGGCCTTCGCGCCGAGCCGCCGCCGGTTTCTGAAAGACGTCGCCGCGACGACCGCCCTGCTCGTCGCGAGCCGCCAGCTGCTGCCGCACGGCGCCCATGCCGCCACGTCCGGGCCGGAGGTAACCGGCACCAAGCTCGGTTTCATCGCACTCACCGATTCAGCCCCGCTCATCGTCGCCAAGGAGAAGGGTATCTTCGACAAATACGGCCTGCCGGACATGGAGGTGCTGAAGCAGGCATCATGGGGCGCAACGCGCGACAACATGGCGCTCGGTACATCCAATGGCGGCATCGACGGCGGCCACATTCTGCGTCCCAAGGTGCATCTCTATTCGTCAGGCGCGGTCATGCAGAACAAGCAGCCGCTGCCGATGTATACACTGCTCAACCTGAACGAGGATTGCCAGGGCATTTCCGTCGCCCAGGAATATGCCGAGACCGGCGTGCAGAAGGATGCCGGCGCGCTGAGGGAGGCATTCGAGAAAAAGAAGGCGGCTGGAAAGAAGGCCACTGCCGCCATGACCTTCCCGGGTGGCACGCACGACCTTTGGATGCGTTATTGGCTCGCTGCGGGTGGCGTCGATCCTGACAGGGATGTGGATCTGATCGTCGTGCCGCCACCGCAGATGGTGGCGAACATGAAGGTCGGCAACATGGACACGTTCTGCGTCGGTGAGCCGTGGAACGAGCAGCTCGTGCACCAGAAGATCGGCTTCACCGCCCTTACCACCGGCGAGCTCTGGTTCCGCCACCCCGAGAAGGTGCTCGGCATGCGAGCGGACTTCGTCGACAGGAACCCCAAGGCGACGCTGGCGATCATGATGGCAGTGATGGAAGCCCAACAATGGTGCGAGAGGCAAGAGAACAAGCAGGAGATGGCCGAGATCGTCGGCAAGCGCCAGTGGTACAACGTGCCGGTTACCGACATCATAGGCCGCATCAAGGGCGACATCAATTACGGCAACGGCCGCACTGCGGAGGGCACGAACCTCCTGATGAAGTTCTGGGGAGAGAAGGGCGAAAGCTCCTATCCCTGGAAGAGCCTCGACACCTGGTTCATGACCGAGAACATCCGCTGGGGCAAATTCCCCGGCACAACTGACGTCAGGAAGATGGTGGACGCGACCAACCGCTCCGACCTCTGGCTTGAAGCGGCGAAGGGCCTCGGCCTCACCGACCTGCCCTCGGGCGACAGCCGCGGCGTCGAGACATTCTTTGACGGCAAGGTGTTCGATCCAGCCAATCCGTCCGCCTATCTCGATAGCCTCGCTATCAAGGCGATGGTCTGACGGCGCCGCCACCGGCCGGTGCATTCTGCGCCGGCCTTCGCTTCCGACTCGGACAAAGGTAAGCCCCATGTCACTGCCCGCCGCCGAGAGCGACGTCATCGTCGCCGGCCCTTTCAAGAAACGTTCGGCCTCGGTCGTGCCGCTTGGTGTCGAACCCAGACGCTTCGACATCCGTGGCCTGACAATCAGGGTCGCGCAATCTATCCTGCCGCCGCTCGTTGTGCTCGCGATCCTGCTCGGCCTGTGGCAACTCGCCTTTTCCGATCCCGGCTCATCGCTGCCGCCTCCCTCCGAGGTCTGGGCGCAGAGCAGGGAACTGATCGTCAATCCGTTCTTTGAATACGGTTCGCAGGACATCGGGCTCGGTTGGCGCGTAATGGTCTCGCTCGAGCGGGTTGCCTATGGCTTCGGTCTCGCCGCCGTTGTCGGCGTACTGCTCGGTGCCCTGGTCGGCCAGTCGGTGTGGGCGATGCGCGGGCTCGACCCGATCTTCCAGGTGCTGCGCACCGTGCCGCCGCTTGCCTGGCTGCCGCTGTCGCTCGCCGCCTTCCTCGATTCACGGCCCTCAGCGATCTTCGTGATTTTCATTACCTCGATCTGGCCGGTGATCATCAACACGGCCGTGGGTATCCGCAACATCCCGCAGGACTACCGCAACGTGGCGCAGGTGCTACGGCTCAATCATGTCGAGTTCTTCTTCAAGATCATGGTGCCGGCGGCCGCGCCCTACATCTTCTCGGGCTTGAGGATAGGCGTCGGCCTGTCATGGCTCGCCATCGTGGCGGCGGAGATGCTGACCGGCGGCGTGGGCATCGGCTTCTTCATCTGGGACGCGTGGAACTCGTCACGCCTCACCGACATCATCGTGGCGCTCGTCTATATCGGTCTGGTCGGCTTCATGCTCGACAAGCTGGTCTCCTTTGTGGGCGCCGTCATCACCCGCGGCACCGCGTCGAGCTGAGGAGCCAAGCCATGACCGCCTATCTCAAGCTCGACCACATCGGCAAAAGCTTCACCCGAGGCTCCGCCACGACCGAGGTGCTGCGCGACATCCGCCTGACCATCGACAAGGGCGAATTCGTCTCCATCATCGGTCATTCCGGCTGCGGCAAGTCCACGCTGCTCAACCTGGTCGCCGGGCTGACCAGGGTTTCGCTTGGCGCCGTGCTTCTGGAAAACCGTCAGGTCGACGAGCCCGGCCCGGATCGCGCCGTCGTCTTCCAGAATCATTCCCTTCTCCCCTGGCTCACCGTCTACGAGAACGTCAACCTCGCCGTGGCCAAGGTCTTCGGGCGCAGCAAGACCAAGGCCGAGCGCCACGACTGGATCATGGAGAACCTGACGCTCGTGCAGATGGCGCATGCCGTCGACAAGCGTCCGGCGGAGATCTCCGGCGGCATGAAGCAGCGCGTCGGCATTGCGCGCGCGCTCGCCATGGAGCCGAAGATCCTGCTTCTGGACGAGCCGTTCGGCGCGCTCGACGCCCTGACCCGCGCGCATCTCCAAGACCAGATGATGGAGATCCATGCCCGGCTCGGCAACACGATCATCATGATCACCCACGACGTCGACGAGGCCGTGCTCCTTTCCGACCGGATCGTGATGATGACCAACGGCCCCGCCGCGACGATCGGCGAGGTACTCGACGTTCCGCTGGAGCGCCCGCGCAACCGCATCGCGCTTGCGTCCGACCGGACCTACCTCAAATGCCGCGAGGCGGTGCTGAAATTTCTCTACGAGCGGCATCGCTTCGTGGAAGCGGCGGAGTGACGGCGATGACCGAAAAGCTTGTCATCATCGGCAACGGCATGGCTCCGGGCAGGATGCTGGAGCACCTGTTCGAGGTCGCGCCCGGCCGCTACCAGGTCACGATCTTCAACGCCGAGCCGCGGGTCAACTACGACCGCATCATGCTGTCGCCGGTGCTCTCCGGCGAGAAGAGCTACGACGACATCGTCATCCACGGCGACGGCTGGTACATCCAGAACGGCGTCACGCTCTACAAGGGCCACAGGATCGTCGCGATCGACCGCGCGGAGAAGACCGTGACATCGGACACGGACGTCACCGAGAGCTACGATCGGCTGGTGATCGCCACCGGATCGGTGCCGTTCATCATCCCGGTGCCGGGCAAGGACCTGCCCGGCGTCATCACCTATCGCGATCTGGATGACGTCAACGCCATGCTGCTCGCCGCCCAGTCGCGGGCGAAGGCCGTCGTCATCGGCGGCGGGCTGCTCGGCCTGGAAGCTGCGGCCGGCCTCAAGGCGCGCGGTATGGAGGTGACGCTGATCCACGTCATGCCGACCTTGATGGAGCGCCAGCTCGATCCCGCCGCCGGCTACCTGCTGCAGAGGGCGATCGAGGCCCGCGGCATCGGGGTGCTGACCAAGGCCAACACCAAGGCCATCGTCGGCGACGGCAAGGTCGAAGGCGTCGAGCTCTCCGACGGCACGTTCATCCCGGCAAGCCTGGTCGTGATGGCGGTCGGGATCCGCCCGAACGTGTCGCTCGCCAAGGAGGCCGGACTGGAGGTCAATCGCGGCATCGTCACCGATGCCCGCATGGCGACCTCCGATCCGGACATCCTCTCGATCGGCGAATGCGCCGAGGTCGGCGGCCATGTCTACGGCCTGGTCGCCCCCCTCTACCAGATGGCGCGCGTCGCCGCCGCCAGCCTGGCCGGCGGCACGGAGGAGCGATTCGCCCATTCCGACACGCCGACCAAGCTCAAGGTCACCGGCATCGACCTCTACTCGGTCGGCGACTTCGCCGACGGCGACGACCGGGAGGAGATCATCCTGCGCGACGCCTCCGCAGGCATCTACAAGCGCGTCATCCTGCGCGACAACAAGGTGATCGGCACGGTGCTGTTCGGCGAGACGGCCGACGGCTCCTGGTTCGCCGACCTGCAGAAGAAGCAGGCCGACATATCGGAGATGCGCGACACGCTGATCTTCGGGCAGGCGTTCCAGGGGGGCGCCTCCGCGGACCCTCTGGCGGCCGTTGCAGCCCTCTCGGATGATGCCGAGATCTGCGGCTGCAACGGCGTCTGCAAGGGCAAGATCACCAGCGCGATCACCTCGAAGGGCCTGACCAACCTGGACGATGTTCGCGCTCACACCAAGGCCTCGGCCTCCTGCGGCACCTGCACGCCGCTGGTCGAGAAGCTGATGGTGCTGACCCTGGGCGATACCTACAACCCGGCGGCAATCCAGCCGATGTGCACCTGCACTACACTCGGTCATGACGAGGTGCGTCGGCTCATCAAGGCGAAAGGGCTGAAGACCATCCCAGCCGTGATGCAGGAGCTGGAATGGAAGACGTCCTGCGGCTGCGCCAAGTGCCGCCCCGCCCTCAACTATTACCTCGTCTGCGACTGGCCGGACGAATACGCCGACGACTATCAGTCGCGTTTCATCAACGAGCGTGTGCACGCGAACATCCAGAAGGACGGCACCTATTCGGTGGTGCCGCGCATGTGGGGCGGCGTCACCTCGTCGAAGGAATTGCGGGCCATCGCCGACGTGGTGGACAAGTTCACCATACCGACAGTGAAAGTCACCGGCGGCCAGCGCATCGACATGCTTGGCATCCGCAAGGAGGACCTGCCGGCGGTGTGGGCCGATCTCGGCGCGGCAGGCTTCGTCTCCGGCCACGCCTATGCCAAGGGGCTCCGAACCGTGAAGACCTGCGTCGGCACCGACTGGTGCCGCTTCGGCACGCAGGATTCGACCGGCCTTGGCATTCGCATCGAAAAGTTCATGTGGGGCTCGTGGACTCCGGCCAAGGTCAAGATGGCGGTGTCCGGCTGCCCCCGCAATTGCGCCGAGGCGACCTGCAAGGATGTCGGCGTCGTCTGTGTCGATTCCGGCTACGAGATTCATTTCGCCGGCGCGGCCGGCCTCGACATCAAGGGCACGGAGGTGCTCGGCCAGGTCCGCACAGAGGACGAGGCGCTCGAGGTGATCGTCGCGCTTGTCCAGATGTATCGCGAACAGGCCCGCTATCTGGAGCGCATCTACAAATGGTCCAAACGCATTGGCATCGAGGAGATCAGACGGCAGATCATGGAGGACTATGACAAGCGCCGCGCGTTCTACGACCGCTTCGTCTTCAGCCAGAAATTCGCGCAGGTGGATCCCTGGTCGGAGCGGGTCTCCGGAAAGGACAAACACGAGTTCCGCCCGATGGCGGCGGTACCCTTCCAGCACGCGGCGGAGTAGACCATGGACTGGCTCCGGATCGGACATATCGACGACATCCCCCGCCGCGGCGCCCGTTGCGTGACGACACCGCAAGGCCGCATCGGCGTGTTCCGCACCGCCGATGACCGGGTGTTCGCCATCGAGGATCATTGTCCGCACAAAGGCGGGCCGCTGAGCCAGGGCATCGTCCACGGCGCGTCGGTGACCTGCCCGCTGCACAACTGGGTGATCTCGCTGGAGACCGGCCAGGCGCTTGGTGCCGACGAAGGCACGGTCAAGACCATCCCTCTCAGGCTGGAGGACGGCGTCATCAAGATGGCGCTTGACGAACAACTGATAGCCGCTGAATGAACGAGCTTGGAGGCCCCCCGCAAGCCGTCGTGAGGACGACCTGCCCCTATTGTGGGGTGGGTTGCGGCGTGCGGGCCGACGTCGCTGCGGACGGAGCCGTCTCCGTCCGCGGTGACCCGGATCATCCGGCGAATTTCGGCAAGCTTTGTTCCAAAGGCAGCGCGCTCGGCGAGACGACCGGCCTCGGCAGCCGGATGCTGCATCCCGAGATCGACGGCAAGCGAGCCTCCTGGGACAATGCACTCGCTCTCGTCGCAAAACGGTTCACCGAAACGATCGCCGAGCACGGACCGGATTCCGTCGCCTTCTACGTGTCCGGTCAACTCCTCACCGAGGACTATTACGTCGCCAACAAGCTGATGAAGGGTTTTATCGGCTCCGGCAACATCGACACGAATTCGCGGCTGTGCATGGCATCGTCGGTCGCCGGCCATAGGCGGGCATTCGGCGAAGATGTCGTACCGGGCATCTATGAGGATTTCGAGGAAGCCGACCTTGTTGTGCTGACCGGATCGAACACGGCCTGGTGCCATCCGATCCTCTATCAACGGCTGCTGGCCGCGCGCATGAAGCGCGGCACGAAGATTGTCGTCATCGACCCGCGCCGCACCGCCACGGCCGACGAATGCGATCTGCATCTGGCGCTCGATCCCGGCAGCGACGTGCTTCTGTTCAACGGGCTGTTTGCGCAACTCGACCGCGTCGGCGCTGTCGACCGGAACTACGTCGCCGCAAACACAGCCGGCTTCACCGAGGCGCTTTCGGTAGCCCTGGCCGATGCGCCGTCACCGGACAAGGTAGCGAAAGGCTGCGGACTGAGCCCGGCGGATGTTAGGCTCTTCTACGAGCTGTTCGGGTCGACACCGCGCACGGTCACCGTCTACAGCCAGGGTGTCAACCAGTCGGCGCACGGCACCGACAAAGTCAACGCCATCATCAACTGTCATCTCGCCACCGGCCGGATCGGACGGCCCGGCGTAGGACCGTTCTCGGTGACTGGTCAGCCGAACGCTATGGGCGGCCGAGAAGTCGGCGGGCTCGCCAACCAGCTCGCCGCGCATATGGGCTTCGAAGACCCCGCCGACATCGACCGTATCGCCCGTTTCTGGCGCGCGCCGAACATCGCCCGAAAGCCGGGCCTCAAGGCCGTCGATCTGTTCCGCGCCGTCGGCGACGGCCGCATCAAGGCACTCTGGGTGATGGGCACCAATCCGGCTGTCTCGATGCCCGACGCGGGCCGCGTCCGCACGGCGCTGAAGTCCTGCGACTTTGTCGTGGTCAGCGACATCACCCACACGGACACCACACGCTATGCCGACGTGCTGCTGCCCGCGGCCGGCTGGGGTGAGAAAGGCGGCACCGTCACCAACTCCGAACGCGGCATCTCGCGCCAGCGACCGTTCCTGCCATTGCCGGGCGAAGCGCGGCCCGACTGGCGCATCGTCTGCGAAATTGCCCAGCGCATGGGTTTCGACGGCGCTTTCGACTTCGACAGCCCCTCCGCGATCTTCCGCGAGCATGCAGGGCTTTCGGCCTTCGAGAATGCCGGCCGGCGGGTCTTCGACATCGGCAGCTTCGCCGGCATGACGGATGTGGCCTATATGGACATGCAACCGCGTCGCTGGCCGGCGGTGTTCGGGAGCGACGATCGCAGCAGGCTGTTCGGCGATGGCCGGTTCCCGACGCCAGACGGACGTGCTCGCTTCGTCGCCGTGCGGCATGAAGCGGTAGCAAGGCCGGTCGAGGCGGCGTTCCCGATCGCACTCAACAGCGGCCGCCTGCGCGACCAGTGGCACACTATGACCCGCACCGGCCTGGTGCCTCGTTTGATGGCCAACGCGCCCGAGCCGGTCGTCGAGATCAGCCCCCTCGATGCCGTGGCGGCCGGCGTCAACGACGGCGACCTCCTGCGGGTCACCAGCCCCTACGGTTTTGCGCGCGCCAAGGCGAAAGTCAGCGATGGCCAGCGGCCGGGCCACGCCTTCATTCCAATGCACTGGACCGGGCGCTTCGCAGCTGCAGCCGGCGCCGGCGCACTTGCCACGCCGGCGACCGATCCCCTCTCGGGCCAGCCTGAGCTGAAACATGTGCCCGTCAAAATCGCAAAGGAGGCGGTGGCCTGGGCCGGCGTGCTGATTTCCGGCCGCGACCTGCGTCCGACGGGCTTCGTGCACTGGAGCCGCCGCGCCGTCGACGGCGGCTGGGTCTACGATCTCTGCGGCACCGAGACGCCGGATCAAGGCATCCTGCTCACCCGCGCGCTGCTGGCCGGTCATGAGAGAGACTGGCTACTCGAATACCGGGACCGGCGTGGGTTGACCTATCGCGCCGCCGCGCTCGACGCCGTCGGCGCACTGGCCGAGGCGCTGTTCGTCGCGCCGTCCGACCAGCTTCCACGGCTTGACTGGCTGGTGTTGCTGCTTGGAGCTGGCCAGCCGCTCACACGGGAGGATCGGCTGGCGCTGCTTTCCGGCCGCTCGCCGGTGGCCCTGCCTTCGGTCGGACGCACGGTCTGTTCCTGCTTCAACATAGGCGTGAATCAGATCGTCGCGGCCGTGGCCGAGGGATGCGCAACCGTCCAGGACGTCGGCGTACGGCTCGGCGCCGGCACCAATTGCGGCTCCTGCCGCTCCGAGATCAGGACAATCATCGATGCAGGTCGTATCCAGGCAGCCGAGTGAGGCAACTCCCCCGCGCATCCAGCCGCTGAGCGTCCTGCCGGTCTTCATGGATCTTGCGGGCAAACGCGCGATTGTTGCGGGCGGCACCGAGGCCGCCGCGTGGAAAGCGGAGCTCCTCGTTGCCGCCGGCGCTGACGTGCACGTCTATGCGAACGAGGTGTCCGGCGAGATGGCGCGGTTCATCGATCGGGAGCCGGCCGTCATCACGACAGGAATTGCCTTGGCTTCGGCCTTCGGCGTGGATGTTAGATCGTCGCTTCTGTGGGCAATCTCGGCGCGGCATGTGAGGCCGCATGGCGGGTGAACGTCGATATTGGGATGCTTGATGTTAACCTGGCGGGTGAATTCGTCTTTCCGGCAGCCGCGATCCTTGCGAAGC
This sequence comes from Rhizobiaceae bacterium, assembly GCA_023953835.1. NCBI lineage: Bacteria > Pseudomonadati > Pseudomonadota > Alphaproteobacteria > Hyphomicrobiales > Rhizobiaceae > Rhizobiaceae bacterium. The sequence goes on from JAMLJB010000002.1 coordinate 234,144, forward strand.
GGAACATTCCGGTCTTGTTCAGCACGGGCTACGCCTCGACCAGCCTTCCTGCCGAGTTTGTTGACAACCAAGTGTTGAACAAGCCCTTCTCACAAGCGGAGCTTCAGCAAAAATTGGCACTGGTTCTCGGCCGCTGAGCTATTTCAGTTTACACATGGCTAACGACAAATGCCGACCTGAAGTTGAGCAAGCGAAGATGTATCTCTGGTGCTTACCCTTGTTCGCCACGCTCAAACCGATCTATTCACGCTACCCTTATTGTAATAGGGTATGCTGCGCCGCTTTCGTCGGGGCGCGCAAACCGAGCGGCCGCGGCGCCCGGATGACAAAAGTTCCGAGAGGCGACCATGCCAATGCCTGCCGCCACCATTATAGATGCCACGCGGGGCGCCTGCACGCGGTGCGTGGCGATGCGCTGGCTTAAAGCATTGCCCGGTGGACTGTCCGTTAGCGGGAAGATCTCCGGGATAATCTCGACTATCAATCCATTCCTCGTCCAGTGTCGTTGTGGCCTGGACTAGTGACGGGCTGCTAGAGCGGCCAACCCTAGTGAGCGTAAAAGACGACAGTCTAGCATGGTAGAGGTAGCGGGCATCTCGAGCGACGATGCGTCCAAAGGGCAGGCGGGGACAGCGCGCGACAGGAGATGGTTCGAGCAGATCCTTCACTCTTTGCCGGCCGCAATTTATACGACAGATGCTTCGGGGAAAATCACGTTCTACAACGCCGCCGCTGTTGCGATGTGGGGTGTACGCCCCGAGGTTGGCCGGAGCGAATACTGCGGCTCTTGGAAGCTCTATTGGCCCGATGGCCGACCGCTGCCACATGATGAATGCCCGATGGCTATCGCTCTTAAGGAAAAAAGGGCAATCCATGGTCAGGAAGCGGCGGCAGAGCGACCCGACGGTACGCGCGTCCCCTTCCTCGCCTATCCCACGCCATTGTTTGACGAAGCGGGCGCATTAACCGGCGCTGTGAACATGCTGGTTGACATCAGTGGACGAAAATTGGCCGAGATCGCCAGCCAGCGCTTGGCCGCAATCGTCGCATCCTCGGATGACGCGATCCTTTCCAAGGACATCAATGGCATAATCACAAGCTGGAACGGCGGGGCGCAGCGTCTCTTCGGCTATGTTGAAGAGGAGGTCGTTGGCAAGCCGGTCACCATTCTCATCCCGTGCGACCGGCAGGACGAAGAGCCTGAGATTCTTGGCCGCATTCGACGTGGCGAGCGCATCGAGCACTACGAGACAATTCGGCAGAGAAAGGACGGGACCTTTGTGGATATCTCACTTTCCGTTTCCCCAATCCTGGGCGCCGACGGAAAGGTGGTTGGCGCCTCGAAAATTGCACGCGACATTTCGGATCGTCGGCGTGCCGAAGAGCAAAAGGATTTGCTGCTCGGCGAGATGAACCATCGCGTCAAGAACCTGTTCGCGTTGGCTGGTGGCCTACTCAACCTAGCCGCGCGTGACGCCAGTTCGGTTCCGGAACTGGTGACGAGGCTTCAGGAAAAATTCCACGCACTTGCCAGAGCGCATTCGTTAACATTGTCGACGGCGGTCGAACGCGACCCCCATGGGATTGTGACGCTACACGCACTCATCCTCGAGGTGTTGAAACCCTACCTGGACGGCGAAAAATCCGAGAGCCGGATCGTCGTCAGCGGAGCTGACGTACCACTTGGACAGAAGGCGGTCACCAACATCGCCCTGCTTTTCCACGAATTCGCAACGAACGCGCTCAAATACGGCGCTCTGGCGACATCCTCTGGTCAAGTAAGGGCCGAATGCTCTCTCAAGGCGAACGATGTTTGCATAGTTTGGTACGAGGTCGGCGTTACGCCGGCCCTAGCCGACGTGGGGCATGAAGGGTTCGGCAGCCGCTTGACCCGAGCAGCCGTCAGCGCCCTCGGGGGCAGTTTTTCGCGCCATATTACGGATACTGGCCTCGAAATTCGGATAAATTTGTCCCGGACAAAAATAGCTGAGTGACAGTACGGCTGATTCTGGTTGGATCGCCATATTGCCGTTTGTCCAAATTCTACATTCGCCGGGACACAAGCCTGCTCGGTCAGATCAAACGAAGCGGTCCCCCTTGGGCTAGGGGCGTGCAGTTAGGCGACGCTGCCCTCAGCCTGGCCGCTACGCTTTTTATGGAACTTTTGATCCGCTGCCCGCTTGTTAGGCATGCGCTTCACGACCTCGTGAATGGCAGCGTAGCGAACATGCGCACCAAAGGAAACTCCCATGGCAAAAGAAAAGACGCTAGAAGATCTCTTCCACGATACATTGAAAGACATTTATTACGCGGAAAGGAAGATCCTCAAGGCTCTTCCCAAAATGGCGCGAGCCGCTTCCTCACCGGAGCTCAAGGCGGCCTTCGAAAAGCATAAGGACGAGACCGAAGGTCATGTCGAGCGCCTGCAGCAGGTGTTTGAACTGATGGGCAAGCGCCCCCAGGGCAAGACCTGCCCGGCGATCGAAGGAATCCTCGAAGAGGGCGACGAAATCGCCGAAGAGTTCAAGGGCACGCCTGCCCTCGACGCCGGGCTGATTTCCGCCGCCCAGGCGGTCGAGCACTACGAGATCACACGCTACGGCACGTTGAAGCGCTGGGCGGAAGTGCTCGGCATGAACGACGCCGCCGCGCTGCTGGAGCAGACGCTCGGCGAGGAGTCCATGACGGACGAGGCGCTGACTGGTTTGGCGGATGCATCCGCAAACGAGATGGCAAAGGCCGCCTGATCAAACACAGCCACCCGCCAACATCGGATAGCTGTTTCAATTTGCATTCCTATTTTTGACAGGAGACCATCATGGGTCGCGGCATACTGCTCTGGCTTCTCGGCGTTCCAATACCGATCATCATCCTCCTCGCGCTGTTCATGCGATAGGAGGAAATCATGGCATCAACCCTCACGGCGACCGACGTCCGCGCACCGGTGGAGTCGTCAACTTCCGCAGTCAATTGGGGCCCGATCGTGGCCGGTGCATTCGCTGCCGCGACTCTCACCTTTATCCTGATGCTGCTTGGGTCCGGCCTCGGGCTGACAATGGTCTCACCATGGTCCGGCGAAAGCGCTAGCGTGACGACCTTCGCGGTCTCCACCGCGATTTGGCTTGTGATCGTGCAGTGGCTGTCGTCAGGGCTAGGCGGCTATCTTACAGGACGCCTTCGCACGAGATGGGTCGGTATCCACACGGACGAGACCTTCTTCCGGGATACCGCGCATGGCTTCATGGCGTGGGCGCTCGCAACAATGCTGGTCGTTTTCGTGCTCGGCTCCGCGCTGTCTTCGGCGATCGGCACCGGCGTGCAAGCTGCTTCGACGGTTGCCTCGGGAGCTGCGATGGGAGCCTCCGCAGCTGCGACCGCGAATGCCGGAGAGGGTGGCGGGACCGATGCGACCTCCTATTTTGTGGACGCGTTGTTCCGACTAAGCGATCCCGCGCGGCTGGCGGCGCCAGGCGCCGAAGGTGATGCAGCTGCTGCTGCCCAAGCCTCGCGCATTCTTGTCGCAAGTGCGGCTGCCGGCGAGGTATCGGCTGATGACAAAACTTACCTCGGGCAACTCGTTGCCGCACGCACAGGCCTTTCCGAGGCAGATGCGACGGCACGAGTCGATGCGGTCCTAGCGCAAGTGGAGCAGGCAAAGGTTGCCGCGCAGGAAGCTGCTGACACAGCGCGAAAAGCCGGCGCAACCTTTGCCTTATTAGGTGCGCTCTCTCTCATCGTCGGGGCTTTCATCGCCAGTGCCGCCGCGGCACTAGGCGGCAGGCAGCGCGACGACGAAGAGACGCTCTACCTCACCGATCGACACTGACTTGCAGATCGGGCCGGCCCGTAGGGGCCGGCCATTCTCCCATTCAGGTCAGTCTCCCTTGTTGTTGTGCAGTGCAGCAACGATATTGCTGCGAGTGCGTTGCACACAGGCCGTCCGATCAAGGGCGTCAAAAAACAAGGACGGCTCCATTGCGAAAAGTCTCGGATACGATCGCGCGCCTAGCAAAACTGCGCGGACTACAGAATACACATCCCACCTCTTTCGCACCCGCCGATCGCCTCTCAAGCCTCCGAAATTTCGGATCCAATCCCGGCGCCTTGCAGGCACGATACTACCTGCCCGCTGATCTCTCGGACGCCGCGCCGCTCGTCGTCGTACTCCACGGTTGCACCCAAAGTGCCGCCGGCTACGACCATCACTCGGGATGGTCCCAACTCGCTGACGAGGCCGGTTTCGCGCTTCTCTACCCCGAGCAGCAACGCGCCAACAATCCGAACCTCTGCTTCAACTGGTTCCTGCCGGCAGACACTGCGCGCGATCGCGGCGAGGTCCTTTCGATCCGGCAGATGATCGAAACAATGCTTGTCACCCACGGCCTAGATCGAAAGCGGGTCTTCGTCACGGGCCTTTCGGCCGGCGGCGCCATGGCCGCGGCGATGCTTGCTACCTATCCGGACGTGTTTGCGGGTGGCGGCATCATTGCCGGCCTGCCCTTCGGTTGCGCGACAACCGTTCCCGAAGCTTTCGATCGGATGCGCGGCCATGGCGGTCCCTCCGAGCAAGAACTGCAGCGGCTTGTGCGAAAAGCTTCCAAGCACAATGGGCAATGGCCCAGGATTTCGATCTGGCAGGGCTCCGGCGACCACACTGTGGCCTCCGCCAACGCGGAGTCCATCGCCGCGCAGTGGCGCGCCGTGCATAAACTCGACAAGGCGCCGACCTATTCCACGAGCGAGCGCGGGCGAAGCCGCCACATCTGGGCTGACGGAGCGGGCGAAGCGAAGATCGAGATCAATATGATTGCAGGGATGGGTCACGGTACGCCCGTCGGCAACGGCCTCGGCACGGCTGGACCTTACATGCTCGATGTCGGCATCTCTTCTACGCGGGAGATGGCACGGTTTTGGGGGCTCGGCCATGCCGATGAGACGAGAGGGTCAGTAAGGGCCAGGCCCGCTCTGCCAACCATCGACGTCTCGTCTTCGGACAGCCTCCGTGGAGCCGGCGAAGGCCAGACCGCGGAAACGGCGCGAAGTGACGGTGAATTGTCACAGGGTGGAGCGGTAAAGAAGGTTATTGAGGACGCTCTGCGCGCCGCAGGCCTGATGCGGTAGGAAGCACGCAAGCCCTCGATGCTCAGTGGTACTACGGGCAGACGCAGCGGACGCTCGAAGCCACGGAACGCCTTAGGCTTTGCGATCGTTGACACTGTCAGCGAGTATCCGGCATGAACCTAATCCAGATCCTTCTCCCCCGAGCCGACAACGCCGGCCAACCTTTCGCGCGGGACGATTTCGATCGGGTCAAGGAGGAACTGGTGGCTGATTTCGAGGGCGTTACCGCCTTTTTGCAAGCGCCGGCAGAAGGTCTTTGGCGGGAAGGCGGTCAAACCGACAATGACGACATCGTTATCTTTGAAGTGATGGCAGAAGAAATCGATCTGCAGGATTGGCGGCGCCGACGCACAGAGCTCGAACGCCGGTTCCGGCAAGACAAGGTCATCATCCGCTACATGCCGATGGCGCTCGTCTAGGGCGACGCCATGCCTTCGACCTCGATCCGCAAGAGCGAATACGATTCAGAAAGCAAGGTTCTTTCCGTTTGGTTCGTTGCAAGCGGCAAACGCTATGACTACGAGGGTGTTCCTGCGGAAGTCTACGCCGCCTTCCGAAGCGCCTTCGTGAAAGGCCGCTTTTTCAATGAGCACATTCGGGACCATTTCCGCCACCTTCTGGTCTCGGACGATTAGTGGAGTTCGGGCCAGGCGACATTTATGCGCCCGTTTCGGCGTTTGTCGCGCCAGCAGGCTTCGATTCCGGGGAGCCTTGGTGCCGTAGAAAAATCGACAGAACGACCAGCACCGCAGTCGACATGAACTCCGACTGCCAGTTCTGGAATGATTCGAACCAAAGGTTGGCATCCAAAAGATAGCCCGCCAGCGACTGAACCTCTCCACCGTGCAGAAGCGCCTCCGCGTTCGCCGCCGCCAAGCTCGCCCACCAGTGCAAGGCAAAGGAAATGACGAATAACACGGCCAACGCTATGCCCAGCGAGTAGGAGTAAAGCCAGGACAGAAACGGGTTCCGCTTACGTGTGGCAGCTGGCAACTCATCGTCGGGGCGGGCTGGGTCGTCAAGATCTCGAGATTCGGCCGAGCCGCGCTGGAACAGCATCGCGGTAAGCATGACGTAGGCCGACATCTGCAGGAATTCGCTCTCCCAATTTTCGAAGAGCGCCGAAAGAAAATCGCCACTGATCAGATACGCCAGCAGGCCGATCGCCGGTAAGCCGTGATGCTGAAGCTCTTCATTGTAGGCGGAATGACCGGACCAAATCATGCCCAGCGCGCTGAAGAGGAACAGTGCCGCCAGGGCAATCGTGAGGCCACTGTCCCGAAAAAAGGTTTTCACAGCTTATTGCCTCAATTGGCGGGCGGCTTCCGCCTCCTGCACGTCGATGGCGCACAGCAGTTCGCCATTCTCGTCCCGCACGCGCACGAGCCAGCCTGTCAAAGCGTCGGTACCCGGCTCCAGGTCGACCAAAAGATCGATTGCGCAGCGAATCGCCTCCTCACGCGCCGCGTCGAAGCTCGGCATACTCGACGGCGGCACCTGCCGGCTGCCTTCGCCGTCACGATACTCGAAGATGTAGATCCCCTCGTTTCCATCAGTGGCCGCCGTGATGGCGACTTCGTCAAAATTGCCGTTGCTTCGCTCGTCGTAATCGTTGGCCGCCAGGCCGAAAGTAGCGGTTTGCACCAGGATTGCGCGTGCTCGATCAAGAGGTGCGTCGTCGCTTCCAGATTCGACGCTGGCCATGTCGACAGTCACGCAGTCCCCGCCTTCTCCGCAAAAGAGAACCCGCAGGACAGGCTCTCCGGTCAACGCCGTCGCACGAGAGACATCAGTTCGGACAATTTGCATTCGGCACTCCTACTAGAGTATTCGCACCGGTCACAGCTTGACGGCCATTTCCCGGCTCCAGAGACGGAGCTTCCGACATAAGTCGATGAACTTGGCGACCGCCTTCGGATCCTCGAGCTCGATCAGGCCCTCGTCAGCTTCAGGATCGACACCGGCCTTCTGCAATAACGGGACGCTACCCGGCGTGAACGCGATAAACTTGCAATGAGCGAAGGCGTCGGCGACGAAGTCGCGGACCGCAGCCTCACCAGTCAGGCGCTCAGCTCCCTCTTCAGAGAGGATCAGTGCCACGGCGTCGAACAACACTGAAGGCCCGCCGTCGATCATGTGCTTTGCCGCGATCCAGCTGCCGTCAGCCGCCTCGACGCCGCCGACCTTTGGCGCGACGACCTCCATGACGGCGCCTTCTTTCTCGATCGCTGTCTGCAGCTTCTTCAGCAATGCCGCATCGGCGCCGGGACTGACAAGCACGCCAACCTTGCGGCCTGCAAAAGTTTCCGGGCCGTTTTCGATGATGCTGAGCGCTGACGACGGTTCGAGATCGTCGCGTGGCGCAACCGCGGCATCCGCCGGCTTGGGCAGTTCCTTCATGCCGAGCTTGTCGGCAACTGTCTCGGCGAGGCCCTCGTCGATGTTGAGCAGGTGCGCGACCATGCGCTCGCGAATGGCTACGGTCTCGACCTTGCTCAGTTCGAAGGTCAATGCCGCTGCGATATGGCGCTGCTCTGGCGCCGTCTGGCTGTTGAAGAACTGTCGGGCCTGGCTGTAGTGGTCGGCGAAGCTTTCCGCGCGCAAACGAACCTTCTGACCTTCCTCCGCGTCCGGAAACGACCTGAAACCCCGCTGTGGCGATTCCCGAGGGCCTTCGCCAAAGGAATTCGGCTGGTAGTTCACGCGCCCGACAGGGTTGCGCATCGCCATATGCCCGTCCTGCTGGAAGTGGTGGAATGGGCACTTCGGGGCATTGATTGGGATATGCGTGAAGTTGGGGCTCCCGAGACGTTTCAACTGAGTATCGAGATAGGAGAAATTACGACCCTGCAGCAGCGGGTCGTTGGAGAAGTCGATGCCGGGCGGGACATTCTGCGTCATGAACGCGACCTGCTCGGTCTCGGCGAAGAAATTGTCGGGCATGCGGTCCAGGACCAGTCGGCCGACCGGCACCGGCGGTAGGATTTCTTCCGGAATGAGTTTGGTCGGATCGAGGACGTCGAAGTCGAAACTGTCCGCAAACTCCTGGTCGAAGAGCTGCAGGTTGAGATCCCATTCCGGAAAATCGCCTGCCTGGATGGCATTCCACAGGTCGCGCCGATGGAAATCAGGATCGGCGCCATTGATTTTGACCGCCTCGTTCCAGACCACCGACTGCATACCGAGCTTCGGCTTCCAGATGAATTTGACGAAGGTCGATTCGTCCTTGGCATTGACCAACCGGAACGTATGGACACCAAATCCTTGCATGAACCGGAAGGATCGCGGGATGGCGCGGTCCGACATGACCCACATGATCATGTGCATCGATTCCGGAGTGAGGCTGATGAAGTCCCAGAAATTGTCGTGCGCCGACTGTGCCTGTGGAAAGGCGCGATCGGGTTCGGGCTTCACCGCATGGATGATGTCGGGGAACTTGATCGCGTCCTGGATGAAAAACACCGGGATGTTGTTGCCGACGAGATCCCAGTTGCCCTCCTGGGTGTAGAACTTGACCGCGAAGCCACGCACGTCGCGGGCAAGATCGAACGAGCCCTTCGATCCTGCCACCGTCGAGAAGCGCACGAAGACGGGTGTCTTCTCGCCGGCGCGCTGAAAGATGTCGGCGCGGGTATATGCAGCCAGGGAATCATAGGTCTCGAAAAAACCGTGTGCGCCATAGCCGCGGGCGTGCACCACGCGCTCGGGGATGCGCTCATGGTCGAAGTGAAAAATCTTTTCGCGGAAATGGAAGTCCTCGATGAGCGTCGGACCACGCTCCCCGATCTTCAAAGTGTTCTGGTCGTCCGCAACCGGGCCGCCCTGAGCCGTTGTCAGGACCTCAGTGTCGCCCTCGGCGATCTGATGAAGTTCGCCACCATTCCCCCGGGTCAGCTTTTGATCATGGATCATCGCGGGCTTGCCCGACGACTGTCTAGTGGTCTTGGCCATGCCAATATTTCCTTTTGCAGAAATGGGACTTCTGATCACTCTCAATGCCGGCCTAAGCCCTTAAGTTCCTTGTGAGAGCGGCCCAGGTCCTCTTTGAGGCCAGACTACGGCGCGGGCGCACTGCAAGGGTATTTGCGGCCCTTTAGAGAGTGGCCACCGACTGTCTGGAACCGCTGACGGGGCGCGCAGTTGTGTCGACAACAAACGTGGGGAGAATTCTTTGGTCAACGCGCGGGAAGAAGCTGAAGTCACTGCCAGGCTCGCGAGTGAGCACGGCATTTCCGAGGACGCTGTGATGGCGGTCTTCGATGCCTTGCGCCGCGGCGGCGGGACCATGGCGCAGTTCAGCCATGCCGAGTTCGGCGGTATGTCGCAATGGTCTTCCGGCATGACCATGGTCGGCGACATGTTCAACGACAGCCTTAAAGCCAAGCTCAATGCCATTGCCGGTGAACTGTCGAGGTACCTGCGCGAGCACCCTGACGCGGATCGTGTCGTCAGTTATCGCTCTGGCGGCACTCGGCATGCCGGTTCATGGTGGCTCCAAGAACTCGGAAACCCTTCTTCCGTTGGATCTCAGAATGACATGCGCTACGCGGTGTTTCCACTGAAGCGTCGCCTGGTCATCGACGATCATGGTCAGACCACCTCCTACGACACCGGCGATCACCAGATTGCTGGTGTGTCTCAGGCGCAGAGTACGGATTCGACGCTCACTTTCGTCAGCCAGTACGGCCTTGTCCGCGTTTCGGATCTAGCGCGGGCGGATAGCTCTGATCTGGGTCGTTCCTGAGATGGGCTTTGCATCGATGCTAACGGTTACGATCGTCGGATATCTAGCAGCCATATGTTCCATGACCAGCTTCACGCCGCAGGCCTGGAAAATCATCAAGACGCGCGACACCAGCAGTATCTCGGCACCTATGTACGCGCTGACTGTTTTGGGTTTTGCGCTATGGCTGGCCTTCGGCTTGCTGAAGGCGGAGTGGCCCATCATCATCACCAACGGGGTCTGCCTCATCCTCTCTGCATTCATCCTATTGATGACCGTGCTTCCGGAGTCAAGAAAGAAGCCGTCGCGGACGCTATCGATCCGACGGGACGCGGCGGCGATACCTCGCCGCGCTGAAGGATAAGACCTGTTATGACCGTTCGATACAGATTGGGGTGTGAGCTCTCTTACGAGGTGAAAGCCCCCACCGTCTTCATCTTCAATCTTGAAGTGGCGAGGCTGTTCAGGCATCACGATCTGGTTGAGCGGCTGACTGTCACACCAGACCTTCCGCGTCGGACTTACACGGTTCCCGACATACAGAATCGCTATGTGAGCGTTTCGGCGCAGCCCGGCCCGTTGAAGATCGTCTACGAGGCCGATGTCACCCTCGATGTTTTTCGCGCCGACCCGGCGACGATCGGTGAAACTCCGCTCGACGCGATCCCGCTCGACATCATGCCTTTTCTTCTGCCGTCGCGGTTCGTCCCCTCGGACAGGCTATCTGCATTTGCTTGTCGCGAGTTTGGCGATTTGCCAAAGGGTCACAGCCGCGTCACCGCGATCTGCAACTGGCTCTACGACAATATCGACTACCGTCGCGGCTCGTCGAACGAACAAACCACTGCCGACGAAAGCCTCCTACTCAGGGCAGGAGTTTGTCGCGACTTCGCACATCTCGGCATCGCATTCTGCCGCGCGCTCAATATTCCGGCGCGCTTCGTGAGCTGCTATGCCTACGGGCTGGAGCCGTGCGACTTCCATGCGGTATTCGAGGCATATCTTGACGGCCGCTGGTGGCTCTTCGATGGAACGCGGCAAGCCAATCTCGACGGGCTGGTCCGGATCGGCGTTGGCCGGGACGCCGCGGAGATTGCCTTCGCCTCGCCCTTTGGCGAGATCGAGGCCGGTCCGGTCAAGATCACCATCGACCACGCCGATGGATCTCCCGAATTACCGGGTCGAACGACCGACGCAATCTCGACCGAGGAGCCCGCGCCGAACGCTGGCGCAAATTGAACGAAATTACCTTCGTCAGTGAGAGGGGTTGGGAAGCCGACTATTCTCCGGCCTCGTTTAGAAACCGGCGCAGTTCGGTTGCCAGTTCATCCGGCGCTTCCTCCGCCATGTGGTGACCGCAGTCCAGTCCGCGTCCTTCTAGCCGTGTGGTCCATGGTCGCCAGACGCCGAGAACATCGCCGTACAGCTGTTCGAGATCATCACGCAGCGACCAAAGCGCCAGCGTCGGGCACTGCACTTTCCGCCCGGCGCGCCGATCCTCTTCGTCGTGCTGCCGGTCGATGCCGAGGGCGGCGCGATAGTCCTCCAACATGCCGTGGATCGTCTCCGGATCGCGCGTGGCGGCGAGGAAGTCGGCGTAGGCCTCCTCTCCCATCTGCTCCGGTGTGCCTGGATACCAAAGCTCGGGATTTGCTAATATGGCGCGTTCCGGCTTCTCGGCTTGCGCAAAAAAGAACCAGTGCCACCAAGCCGAGGCGAAGCCGACGTCGCACCGCTCCAGCGCTTCGATGATCGGCACACCGTCCAGTGCCGCCAGATGGGTAATCGCCTTGGGATGATCCATCGCCGCGCGGAAGGCCGTGTAGCTGCCGCGGTCATGTCCCACGATCGCGAAGCGCTCGAATCCGAGCTTCTGCATCAAGGCGACACAATCGGCGCCTTTTGCGCGCTTTGACGAGCTCGCGTGATCCGGTGTGTCAGCCGGCTTCGATGACTGTCCAAACCCGCGCAGATCCGGACAGACGACGGTGTGATCAGCGCCCAGAAGCGGTGCAACGCGGTGCCAGGTCGTATGCGTGCGCGGATGCTTCCTCTTCCAACTGCCGCCCAGCTATCACTTCACCGAGGCCCGGCTAGGCGCCATTCTGAGTCAGCTTGACCATAGTCGACGCAACGTGGTGGAGACACCGTTTATGCCGCCTTCCGCGGGACGGGCATGGTATTCTGCTCCTCCAGTGGACCTCGCCTCCCGGACGCGTTGGTCCGCACAGCCGATGATGTCTACCTGCGGCTGCACGGTCCGAAGCGCTGGTACCGCCATGTCTATTCCGACAGCGAACTGGCCGAGTGGGCCGACAAGATTCGCGCCAGCGGCGCGCGGAGAGCATGGGTCTATTTCAACAATGACTACGAAGGATTTGCCCCAGGGAATGCGCTGACAATGCGCCACCTGCTCGAGGAAGCGGGCTTCATGCGACCCGAAGCCGAAACGGGCAACCCCAAATCGCTGGTCGGTTTCCGATGAGCATGCCAACTGCGACTTCTCATCTCCTATCTGCCAACTGGCAGCTGCCGGCGTCGGCCACTTTGGGCTCCTCGGTTAGAACCAGGCGCATCGAGCGAGAGATTCGAGCCCGGTTACCTTTGGCATCGCGAAAATGCGTTGTCGTTGAGGCCGGGAACGTGACGATGCAAATGGAGCAGAGTGAGAGCGATCAGTTCAAGGCGGCGTCGGCGAAAATCGACCAGGTGCTTAAACGGGTCGAGACGCTGCCTGTGCTTCCGCGCGAGGCGGAGGACATCCTTTCCATTTCTTCTCGGGAGCGACAGAAATGGCTGAAGGATGGCCGGCTCAAGAGTATCGGGACGCGGACAGTCAAGATGCGAGGCCGGGCCAGGAAGGTTACCTTCCACATCTTCGATCCTCGCGAAATCGAAGACGTGCTTGATCGTGACCTCCCGACCCTATGGCGAGAGGAGGACGCGCTGGAGGTCGCAGAGAACAGACGGCGGGGCGCGGGCAAGCGGGGCCCCGCAAGTCGTTCCTGTGGGGACGAAGAGGGCGCACAATGAAACAGGGAACAGTCTGAATGGATGGGACGCGTTCGATAAGGATGGGTTGTTGCGCGATCCTTAGCGGCCCGTCTTCAATGGCTATTTGTATGAAACAGCGAGGAATAGCGACGCGACTCGCGCTCTCGTGTTAGCGCGCAGCGATCCATCGCGACTCGCTCCAACCTGCCTCGATCAACTTCTATGCATCCCTCGGGCAAAGAGACGAGAAAGTCGTTCCGAGAATGCTTTGGCATCCGCCGGCTTGTCGCCGTCGAGGACGCGGGCCTCGTCGTAGAGAAGATGTGCGGTGTCCTCCTTGAAGGCCCGTTCATCCTTTCCAAGCTTTGCAAGTGCTGCGATGCGCTCATGCCGTGGATTGATTTCCAGAACAGGTTTCGCAGCCTTGTCGAGACGGCCTGCCGCATTGAGCAGTCGCTCGAACTGCCGATCGGGGCCATGCTCCGGGGCGACAAGGCAGACCGCGCTCTCGGTCAGGCGGTCGGAGGCCTTCACGTCGGATACCGCATCGCCAAGCGCTGTCTTGACGAAGGCCAGGAACGTGGCGATCTCCGATGACGTTTCGGCTTCGGGCTTTGCCGAGCCGTCGAGCGGCGGGATGTCCGAGAGGTCCGCCGTGCCTTGCGTTACCGACTTGAACGGCTTGCCTTCGAATTCCGACGCGACCGTTGTCCAGAAGCTGTCGACCGGATGGGTCAGCAACAGGACTTCGATGCCGCGCGCCTTAAAGCCCTCAAGCTGGGGCGAGGCTTCGAGCCGCGCGCGATCGTCGCCGGCCATGAAGAAGATCGCCTTCTGGCCCTCCTTCATCGATGACACGTATTCTGAAAGGCTGCGCAGTTCCTCGCCTGAGGCCGTGGAGCGGAAGCGGGCCAGCTTGAACAGCTGCTCGCGCCGTTCGTAGTCTTCATAGAGTCCTTCCTTCAGGACGACTCCGAAATTCTCCCAGATCTTCGCATAGGCTTGCGCATCGTTCTCGGCCAGCTTGACGAGATCACCGAGGATACGGTTGGTGACGCCCTTCCGGATCGCCGCCAGCAGCGGGCTATCCTGGATCATCTCACGCGAAACGTTGAGCGGCAGGTCGGCAGAGTCGACCAGCCCGCGCACGAAGCGCAGATAACGCGGCAGGAGGTCGGCATCGTCGGTGATGAAGACGCGCCGCACGTAAAGCTTCATCCGTCCCTTGCGGTCCTGATCAAAGAGGTCGAACGGTCGCGAACCAGGCACGAAGGCCAGAACGCTGTATTCCTGCCGGCCCTCAGCCCGGAAATGGATCGTCGCGGCCGGTTCGTCATACTGGCCGGCGACGCTGCGGTAGAAATCCGTGTATTCCTCCGGCTTGATCTCGCTCTTCGGTTTTACCCACAAAGCGGTGCCGTCCGCGATGTCACGCGCCTCTGAGCCGGGCTTCTCGATGAGAGATATGGGTACAGGCACGTGACCAGACTGCGACTTCACGAGCCGTTCGAGCTGATAGCTTTCGGTGTAGGAGGCAGCGTCCTGCATGAGATGGAGCACGATGCGGGTGCCGCGCTTGGGCGCTTCGTCAAGCGCAACCGGGCCAATCTCAAAAGTACCTTTGCCGTCGGAGGACCAGCGCCAGGCTTCCCCGCTGCCCGCCTGACGGCTGATTACGTCGACCCTGTCGGCCACCATGAAGGCGGAGTAAAAACCGACGCCGAACTGGCCGATCAGTTGCGCATCGTCGCCCGTCTTGCCCGTTTCGATGCGCTCCATGAAGGCGCGCGTGCCGGATCGGGCGATGGTGCCCAGCGCCTCCGTCATCTCGTCGCGGCTCATGCCGATGCCGTTGTCCTCAACGACGAGTTGCTTCTTATCGGGATCGGCGGCGATTGTGATGCGCGGCCTGGGATCGTCACCCAGCAGTTCGGGACGGCTGATCGCCTCGTAGCGAAGCTTTTCGCAGGCGTCGGCGGCGTTGGAGATTAACTCCCGCAGGAAGACATCGCGGTCGGAATAGACCGAATGCACCATCATATGGAGCAGCCGCGAGACGTCCGCCTCGAATGTTCTCGTTTCCGCCGCGCTGGCATCTGTCGTCATCTCGAAATTCCCATGCCATCGATCTGCAACCGGCCAGCAATGGCAAAAAGCTCCTGATTTGAAAATGGGCCGACCGATTTGCCCACGCCGGTGGCCGAACCTATCGCTTAAGTCCTGGTGTTTGCGCTGGAAGACGATGCGGTCGATACTGCGGGCATCAGCGCGTTCATGTCCGGAACGAGTATGTCGTTGCGACGAGCAAAGGCGACGAACGTCGATCGCACCGTCTCGGCATCGATCTCGCCGGCAATGCCCGCCTTGCAGGCATTGAGCGCAACGGCATGAGCGCTGTTGCGGCTCGCAGCGGGCCAGTCCTGCAGCAGGGCGTACGCTTCCATTACAGTCTCGATCCTCGCGGGCAAGCCCATGCCGACCAGGACCGTGACGGGTTCCTCAAAGTGGATGTGTTGCATGGTTCGAAACTCCCTTCCGATGTCCTGGCGGCGCGTGACGTGCGGCAGTCGCGTGAGTGGCACGGCGTGGATAGGCGGACTGCACGATGATGCCGTCCTGCCCCGGATGCGTGATTTTCCGGGTGGCGATATCGACATCTGCCACCTTGATCGGTCCGTTGACCGGAGTGGATTTCGCGTTGCTTAAGCTGGGCGGTGGCACAGCCCTGTGGGCCTTGACCAGTGCCTCGAGCCAGGCTGCTATCGCAATCGGCGCGACGGTCCGTCCGTCAAGCCAGGTAGTCACCTCGCTTTCGGGACAGCCGATTTGTTCGGCGAGGTCTGCCGCGCTCCATCTCAGAGTCTTCAGACATTCACGCAATCGTCCTGGAATCATGTCGAACCTCCCTGCGGTTCGGTGGAGCTCGCGCGGGCTTCCACCATCCTCAAGATCGGCAAGACCTCGCCCGGAAGCGAGGCCTGCGCTTCATGATCCGCTGCTCACGGATGTCGCCGATGCCGACACGTGCTGCGCGGCGAGGAACATCAGTGTCGAAGCAGCCGTCCGGCGGCTCCAACCGGCAGATTCGGCCATGTCGATCAGTCCGTCCAGCAGCGGCTTCAGCGCGCTCCTGCACTCCGTTTCGTGGGCCAGAAACTCTTTGGCCGGATGTGTCGGAGACGGAACGCTTCCAATACCTGTCATCATATTCATGGCATCCTCCGAAATCAGTCTGACAGACGCCCACTCCCGATCAGGGAGCGGGCAGCTTCATCGAGATCTCAGAAGTCCATTCCGCCACCGCCCGGCATTGCAGGAACCGGCGCTTCCTTCTTCGGCTTCTCGGCCACCATCGCCTCGGTTGTGACGAGCAGACCGGCGACCGATGCCGCGTCCTGGAGGGCGGTGCGCACGACCTTGGCCGGGTCGATGACACCCTGGCTGTAGAGATCGCCGAACTCGTTGGTCTGCGCATTCCAGCCCCAGCCGAACTCGCTTTTCTCGCGCAGCTTACCGACGATGATCGAACCCTCGGCGCCGGCATTCTCGGCGATCTGGCGAACCGGGGTTTCGATGGCGCGGCGCACGATCTCGACACCGGTCTTCTGGTCGGGATTATCGACCTGCACCGCATCAAGAGCCTTCGCGGCCCGCAGCAGCGCGACGCCGCCGCCCGGCAGCACCCCTTCCTCGACCGCCGCGCGGGTCGCATGCAGCGCGTCGTCGACGCGATCCTTGCGCTCCTTGACCTCGACCTCGGTCGAGCCGCCGACGCGGATCACAGCGACACCGCCGGCGAGCTTGGCCAGCCGCTCCTGCAGCTTCTCGCGGTCGTAGTCGGAGGTGGTCTCCTCGATCTGGGCCTTGATCTGGGCGACGCGGCCCTGGATCTCCTCCTTGCGGCCGACACCGTCGACGATGGTTGTGTTCTCCTTCTCGATCACCACCTTCTTGGCGCGGCCGAGCATCTGCAGCGTCACGTTCTCCAGCTTGATGCCGAGATCCTCGCTGATCGCGGTGCCGCCGGTGAGGATGGCGATGTCTTCCAGCATGGCCTTGCGGCGGTCGCCGAAGCCCGGCGCCTTGACCGCGGCGACCTTGAGTCCGCCACGGAGCCTGTTGACTACCAGCGTCGCAAGCGCCTCGCCCTCGACATCCTCGGCGATGATCAGCAGCGGTTTGCCGGATTGCACCACCGCTTCGAGGACGGGAAGCATGGCCTGCAGGTTGGACAGCTTCTTCTCGTGGATCAGCACATAGGGCTCTTCGAGCTCGACGCGCATCTTGTCCTGGTTGGTGATGAAGTACGGGCTGAGATAGCCGCGGTCGAACTGCATGCCCTCGACCACCTCAAGTTCGGTCTCGGCGGTCTTGGCTTCCTCGACGGTGATGACACCTTCGTTGCCGACCTTTTCCATGGCCTCGGCCAAAAACCGGCCAATCTCCGCGTCGCCATTGGCAGAGATGGTGCCGACCTGGGCGATCTCGTCGTTCTTCGTCACCTTGCGTGCATTGGCCTTCAGCTCGGCAACGACAGCATCCACCGCCTTGTTGATGCCACGCTTCAGGTCCATCGGGTTCATGCCGGAAGCCACGGCCTTGGCGCCTTCCTTGACGATCGCCTGTGCTAGAACCGTAGCGGTCGTGGTGCCATCACCGGCAAGGTCATTGGTCTTCGAGGCGACCTCGCGCACCATCTGGGCGCCCATGTTCTCGAACTTGTCCTCAAGCTCGATCTCCTTAGCGACGGTGACGCCATCCTTGGTGATGCGCGGCGCGCCAAACGACTTGTCGATGACGACATTGCGGCCCTTGGGACCGAGCGTCACCTTCACCGCATTGGCCAGTATATCAACGCCGCGCAACATCTTTTCGCGGGCTTCGGTATGGAACTTTACTTCCTTTGCAGCCATTGGATCACTCCATTCAAAGTTAGGCAGCTTTCGTTGACTGGTTGACGTTCGAAGAAGGCGTCAGGCGGCCTTCTTCAGCGTGGCGGTCTGCTCGATCACGCCCATCACGTCGCTTTCCTTCATGATGATGAGGTCCTCGCCGTCGAGCTTGATCTCGGTGCCGGACCATTTGCCGAACAGGATCCGGTCGCCGACCTGGACGTCGAGCGCGACGAGCTTGCCGCTATCGTCACGCGCGCCGGGCCCGACGGCGATGACCTCGCCTTCCTGCGGCTTTTCCTTGGCGGTGTCGGGGATGATGATGCCGCCGGCCGTCTTTTCGTCGGCTTCGATGCGGCGGACCAGGATACGGTCATGCAATGGACGGAACGCCATGTCGTTCTCCTCATGGACAAACAGATTTTTGATGTTCCTCCACACCGGACCGGCAATATCGGACCGGCACGGAGCGCGGCGACCCTTCTCAGGCATCGCGCGCCTATCGAGCTAGTTTTGCCATTTTGCGGTTTCAAGAGGTCGCCGGAAAAATTTTGGCACTCGCCGCGTTCGAGTGCCAACAGACTGTTATCATGCGGCTATTTCGTTCGAGCTGGAATTTTTCTGCTTGAAATTTCGCGGCGATCCAACAAAATTATCCGAGCCCGGCGCTGCCTCTCGGCAGCCGGAACCTGAAACACAATCGAGGAGTTTTTTGCAGACGGAGGACATCGATGAACCGACAGAATTTCTCGCCGATCATTCCCTCTCTCGCCCCCGAAACGTCTGACCTTTCGTTTGACCGCCTGCTGTCGCCGGCCCGGCACTTCAAGCATCCCGATGACGTGCTGAACGACGACACGCTCGGCCTTCAGGAAAAGCGCGCCATCCTGTCGTCCTGGGCTTCGGACGCCTGCGCCGTGGAATCGATGCCGGCGTTGCGCCAGCCGCCGGGGGCTGAACGACCGGTCTCTTTCGATCAGATCATGGACGCGCTGTGTCGGCTCGACCGCGATGTATCGGCGCGCACGGTATCAGCTAAGTCGCGCCACAGCTTTGACAGATTGGATGCCTGAAGGGGTCGCGACAGGAGAGACGCATGATGACGACGGTCAGCAGGGAATTCCTCCTGCAGATGGACGGCTACGGCCTGACCACGGCCGAGATCCACTATCATCTTCCGGACCACCCGAGCCTTCTGCAGCTCTATGTCTGGCAGGAATACGATCTCGCCCCACACTTTCCGTCGCTGCAAGGCTTTCTCGGATATTGGGAGCGCGAGCTCGAAGGCGCGCTCCACTCCGTCCACGTCGCCCATCATCGGCTGATCAGGCCGCCCGCATGGAGGGCCGTGGACGGCATCCTCGCGCTTCATTGATGCATCTGCAAAATAGCGATGCTACGGCAGCATCGCTATGATGTCCGACCAGCCCAGTATTCAAGCAAGCTTGCCATCCTGCGAGAGCAAACCGGCCTTGCGGGCCGCTTTCAGAAAGGATTTCCGCGCCTCGTGTTCGCTGCGCCAGCCATCGAGCGCGTCACGGCAGATTCGATAGGCTGCGCGCCAGCTTCGACCTCTCGCCCATTCCGGCCATTGCTGGCCCATGCGTTCAATTGCTTCGTAGATACTCGCGACCTTACGTTTTCCGGTTGCCTCGAACTTAAGAACGACAGGCTCCGGAAACCGAATATCGTTCATCACTTTCTCCTTTGTTCTGAGAGCAAGCAATCGGGCGATGATAGGCGCCCGCTTACGAAATGGTTGGTGCCATGACGCGCTTCAAGATTATCCGCCGGCACCACCCTTCCAAGCGCTGAATTCACTCGTCCTCGTCGGCTTCCAGCAAGTCGATCAAGGCAGCAACGCGCGTGCCAGGCAGAGGTCGCCCCTCATTCATCAAGCCTTCGTCACCATAGAGCCAGGCCCACGCCTCGCGCAGTTCATCGAAGGATGCGCCGGTGGCAATGACCTCTGCGATCAAGGTTCATCAACGGGCGCGAGCACCGAAATCACATCGTCGCGCGCCACAATCATTGGTCGATTCCCTCAAGCTGAAGCTCCCTTTTGAGACGATCGGCAACACAAGGCGGTTGGTCTGAATGGCGTTCCACGCTCGCTCCGTCACTTTGCTCGCCGGTACTCTTGACGTCGTGGGAGCAGGTTCCCAAATTGACAGCGCCGGCTGCCAAAGTGGGCCGGCATGGTCAAGGAGCGCCGCCTTCTTGGCGCTCCTCGTACCCATGTTGCTCAACGCAAGGAGGATATGGCTATGAGACACGCTTTCGACTTTTCACCGCTCTATCGGTCGAGCATTGGCTTCGACCGCGTCTTTGATCTGCTCGAAAATGCGAGCAGGGTGACGACTGTCGACAACTGGCCTCCCTACGACATCGCGAAGATCGGCGACGACGACTACCGCATCACGATGGCGGTGGCCGGTTTCGCCGAGAACGAACTGTCGATGACCCAGGAGCAGAACATGCTCATGGTGGCGGGTCAGAAGTCCGGCGAGGAGGCCGGCGAGTATCTTCATCGCGGCATCGCCGGGCGCGCCTTCGAGCGCCGTTTCCAGTTGGCCGACCATGTGAAGGTCACCGGCGCCGAGTTGAAGAACGGCCTGCTGACGATCGATCTCAAGCGCGAGATTCCTGAAGAGATGAAGCCGCGCCGGATCGAGATCGCCGGTGGCAAGTCCGCGCCGAAGATCGAGAGCACGAAGACCAAGGCAGAGGCCGAAAAGCAGGCCGCCTAATCAATCGATGACGGCCACTCGACTGGTGGCCGAGCGTCAAGCCCGGCCCGCCAGCGGAGCTTTGCTCAAGACACGAAAGCAGAAAGATGATGGGCGTACGTGATTTGATCCCCAGGGACCGAGAAGAAGGCAATAGGACGCCAACCGTTTTTGGCGACGGCGATCGCGATCTATTCCTATCGCTGCACCGTGAGGTGAACCGGCTGTTCGACGACGTTCTCCGCGGCTTTGACAGCCGCGTGCCGTCGCTTGGCAGGTTCTCCTCCTTCGGCGGGAACTGGCCGAGCATGGAAATCTCCGACGGAGAAAAGGAGATCCGCGTCACGGCGGAGGTCCCCGGACTGGAGGAGAATGACATCGACGTCCTGCTCGATGACGGCGTGTTGACGCTCAAGGGCGAGAAGCGCTCCGAGACGGAAGACAAGGATCGCCAGGTCTCTGAACGTTTCTACGGCCGCTTCGAGCGCCGCATTCCGCTCGGCTACGATGTCGAGGAGGACAAGGTTTCTGCCGCCTTCAAGAACGGCGTGCTGACCGTCACTTTGCCGAAGACCGAGCGCGCACAGGCGAAGGCGAAGCGAATCGCCATCAACGGCAAGAGCTAAGCGCGCGGATACTCGGAGGTGGCTGCTCCGGCCACCTCCAGTCTGGCGCTTGACCCTGGCGGCTTGGGTGAGAAGAACAGGCTCTGCGTATGTCGCCGAGCCCGAACTCGCCGGATGGTCCGGCGATATCGTCCTGCCAGGCGATTGGCAGGATTGTTCGCGAGATCAGATTCCTGTCGTCGTTCAGCGAGATCGGGACAACCGGCTGAACATTCACGAAAGCCTTCTGCCCGTCAGCCGGACCATAACCCTGGTCACTGGAACGGCACGCTGACAGCGACGCAATCGGATTGCTGAGCTGCTTGGCCAGGTCAGCGTCGTTCTCCTGCGCGAGAGCGGGTAGGGAAAGAATGCCAAACCCGCCGTCAGGTGGCAGACGGCGCGGTTCGAGATTTGCAGAATCATCGTTCGACCCTCTATGCGCGAGGGAGCATTTGTTTGTGACGGACGGGACCGATCGCGAAACCAGCCCCGTTATTCTATTTCACCAGCTCGATTTCGCTGATCCGCCAGCTCTTGTCGAAGAACGGCTCCAGTGGGCTGTAGAGGCGCAGGCACACGAACCAGCCCTTTTCGGGATCGGTCTGGATCCAGTTGCCTCGGCCCACGCCGTCAGGTTGGGTCGGCGAAAAATAGACCGTGGTCGAACCGTCAGCATCGGCGTCCGCAGCTGGAGAAGGATAGCTCTGGCTGCCCGCCCTCGGGTAGCGCTGGGGCGTGTCGAGCATTGAGCGGGTCATGTTGTCGTAGACCGTCAGCGACCAGAAGTTTGCCTGCGGGATGCCCTTGGGCAGCGTCACCTTGTAGGTCTTCGATCCGTCGAAGTAGTTCTTGTCCGCATCCCTCGCCGTGATGAGGTACTGGGAGCCGACACCCGTCAGTCGCATCGCCATCGCCGGCGTGATCCCGGTAATGCCGTAGAAGAAGGCCGTGCGTGCGTCCATCTGCCGGTAGCCGGTCGGCGGAAATGGCTTCACGCCTTCCGCCGTGATCTGGGGAATAGGCGTCTCGAACTCGAACCCGCTCTCGAAGAGCATGTTGTACCAGGACGAGTCCGGGTAATAGAACCAGTCGGGATCGCGCGGATTCATCAGAAGGTTGCGCGATGCGGCGTTCGCCAACGCCACAGCGTCCGTCATGATCTTCTTCATGCGCTCGTCGGGCGCGAATGGCTGGCCCTTGACGATGCCGAGGGCTGCGATTGGTCCCATCAGTTCGACATCGAACGCGGTGGCCGCCTCGCTCTGGACCACTTCGTTCAGCAGTTCGAAATAGCTCCAGTCGTTCGGGGGAAGCGTGTTCATCACCTTTCCGCTTCCCTCGTGAAAGACCGTTGCCGGAGGCTCCGTGATCTTCCCGAGCTTAGCCTTTCCGGCGAGAAACGACGCAATCGAGGTTCCTACGCCGCCTGGCTCAAAGGGATAGACCTTCGTATGAGCCTTTATGACATCGACCGAGGGCTTGGGGTCGCTCCCGTCTTTCAGGAACGAGCGACCGAACCAAAGGATGTTGTTGGTCTTCGCGTGTGCGATGAAGTAGCCACCGTCGGGCAGCACGCCGCTGTATCCGGGGGGAACGATGAGATACTTGCCGCCAAGGCCGCGGTCTGGTCCCGGACTGCCCATATCGGTCACCCAGTGGAACCAGGCGTCCTGCACGATGCCCAGGAACTCGGGCGGCGACTCGATCACCACGGGGCCATCGCTGAGATCCAGCCAACCCATAACGTAGATCGTGTCCGCGTTCGGGGTCAGGAATAGAGACTTCGCATCCATCAGTTCGGTGAAGACCATCACCTCGTTCTTCTTGACGCCCATGTCCTCCATTCCGCGACGCAGCGCGCGGATGCTGACGGCACGCAACGAATCCATGAAAGCGCGATAGGCATAGGTAGCGTCGAGATCGTCGTAGAGCTTGCTAGCGGTCTCCTCGCTGGGAACCCCGTCCTTGAACTCCAACACGCCGATTCGTGTGTCCACCTTGTCCGGCGTGGTGACGGACTCAGGGATCGGCGCCTGGGCCAAGGCTAAGCTTGCCTGGGTGGCGAAAATCAGCGCCCCTGCGTAGGCGGAAAGTCGCTTCATTCAACGTCTCCTCATTTGCAATGTGCCCGCCGTATCACGCCGGCATCTCGAAAAAAATTACAACGACCGCTTTTGCGCTGTGAGAACCGGCCAAAGGTATCTGTTCCCCTCAGTTCATCTTACTATTGTTTGCGTGCAGCGTCTTGCCATTTGACGCCAGGTTTCCTTCGTCATGCTGAACGCAACGACATCGCTGGCGGTTAGAAGTTTCTTGCAGAGCGTCGACCCGAGGAAGTCGATCACGGTTTCATCCAGACGATCCATCCGCACCGCCAGCCCCTTGCAACCGGTTCATTCGCCGCGCTCGGGTCGAGCAAGTATAGTAGCGATAGGTGAGCCCAAAGCCGCCGGTTCCGATGTGAATGGTCATGGCGCATCGAGCCGCTTCCATCGGCATCATCAAGCGCAAGTGGAAGATCAGCCGTGCCGCGGCGATAGGCCTGCCGTCATCCAGTTGGATCATAGTGGTGCCCAGTCACTGAATTTCTGACTGTACAAGGCAATTTGGCGTCAAATGATAAGTCGCACTGTCAACGTGGCAATATCAAGAGAATGAAGGGCGCGGGCTTAGGGGGAGCGCGCTTCGTCCTGAAGCAGGGAAATTCCAACGTCCAACGGCTACCAGTCGTAAAACAAGAGGTGGATAACCAATGCGCTTGAAACAAAACTTATTCCTGGCAATGCTGCTCACGGGAGCCTGTTTTTCCGTCGGGCCTAGCCTTGCCCAGGACGCCATCTCCTCGCCGGCCGGCAAGCAGATCGGCGTCGCCAAGACGCAGATGGAGCCGTCCCTGATCGTGCTCAACTCGGGCGGCGCCAAGCTCGCCGACGGCCAGCTCGTGCTTTCCGGCGTCACGGCGAATTCGATCGTCTTCGCCGATCGTCCGGTCAGGGCCGCCGGCCACGTGCTGACCGCACATCTCCTGGAAGAATGGGCGACCGGTTCGGACAGCTTCGCCAAGGATCCGCCGAACGCTACGGTTTCGGTCCTCAACAAGGACGGAAAGTCGGTGGCCGATGCGGTGGTGACCCTGCGGTCGCCCAAACTCGAAGGCGATACGCTGACCTTTGCCGTCGACGTGCTGGAAGGAAACCTGGACGGCGCGGACGGCCCGGCCTCGACCTTCATCGACATCATCGGCATGCCGCTGACGCCGCTCTCCTTCGCGGGGGCGGCGCGCCGCACTGCCTATCGCGGAGCCTGGTACGCCGGGGCGGCGGCGGGTGCGGCTGCGGTCGCGGCGCCGTATTACCATCCGTACTATTACGGCCGTCCGCCATGCGGCTACTACCCGGCTCCGCCCTGCTATTGATCGGATCCGCATGAGCATGAACGAGCCTGCCATGAAGACCATCGTCAAAGCCTGCTTCGTCTGGGCGGCTCTTTCATCGACATCGGCCGTGGCGGCGGATCTCGTTTCCGCCGCCACGCCGGAGACGCCACCTGTCGCGGCGGGCGGCTGGACATATTCGATCACCCCCTATTTCTGGGCGGCAGGGCTTTCGGGCGAGACCTCCCAATTCGGCCTGCCGGTCATCGACCTCGATGCCAGCTTTAGCGACATCCTCGACAATCTCGACTTCGCCGCGATGCTGATCGGCGAGGCCCGCAACGGGCCCTACAGCCTGTTCGGCGACCTGATCTACACCAAGCTGTCGGCCGACAACGCGACGCCGCGCGGCGTGCTGGCCACGCGTGTGGACGTAGAGACCTCGACATTCGCCGGGCTGGCCGGAGTCGGCTACTCCGTCCTCGAAGGCCCCTCGGGCCGCCTGGACGTCGTCGGCGGCGTCAGGGTCTGGTCGGTCGACACCGATATCTCCTTCAGCGGCGCATTCCTCGACGGCGAGAAGCGCAGCGACGGCGCGACCTGGGTTGACGGTTTGGTGGGCGTGCGCGGCAACTACGCCTTCACGCCGAACTTTTACGCGGTGGGCTGGGGGCTGGTCGGCGCCGGCGGCGCCGATGTCGACTGGGATGTCATGGCCGGCGTCGGCTACAACATCAACGACACCTTCTCCGCGACCCTCGGCTACCGGGCGCTCGGCGTCGACTACAGCAATGACGGCTTCCTGTTCGACGTCGTCCAGCAAGGCCCAATCGCCGGCCTGACAATACGGTTCTAGGCATAGCGTGACAATGAGGAAAATACTCGTGGCCGTGCTTCTCCTCTCGATGTCGGGGGAGCGATGGCCATCGAACGCTACGACAGCCGCGGCATGTCGACCGCATAGTCGCGGCTGACATTCTGGACTGCGCCGAGCGCGCTGAAAGGAATCGTATACACTGGGCCATTGTGATGACGCGGCCGCACCGATCGTAAGCTGAATGATTCCACAGTACCCATGTAACTACCCGATACAATGTATTCACCAACGCGAAAGGAGTCGTCGAGCAGATAGAATATACCGCTGATGACGTCCTTTACGAGCGTCTGGGCACCAAACCCTATCGCCAAGCCGATGACGTCGGCGCTGGCAATCAACGGGCCGATTTCTACGCCGAGCGTTGACAGTGTCATCAGCACCGCAAGTGTCGCGAAAACGACCATTGCGAAGTTGCGCGCGACTGGCAGAAGCGTGCGGAGCCTTACTTGTCGGATTCCAACCGGCGAGCCGGGAGATGCAGTTTCATCTAGACATTCTTGCACATTGTGCGGTTGCTCTAGCGTGCTTGTGGCATTGCCAAACGCAAAGGCGGAAAACCCCACAAGAAAGGCAAAAAGGATGCCCGCAAGTCGGGAAGTTTTTGCTATCGCTTCCAAGAGCATCCAATACTTGCACGTTCTTGGACCCCCGGCGACATTTTGGCGGCACGTAGTGGCATCCGGAGCGAAGCCAGTCCCGGCTGAACGGCGGCTTTCACCGAGCGCGACGATCAGCGCAAAGAGGCTCTTGAATTGCATGGGTTGATCAACATCTTGTTCAGCAAGCGCTCGTAGACGCCGGAAATTCAGCATCCGAGATGAAGACGCAGGCCTCGTCTCCCCGTTCACGCCGCTTCTCACCACCTATATTGCCGCCATTACGGCTACTTATCATTTGACGCCAACGGCGCATCCGGGCCGTTTGAAAGATTAGATGCCTAGCGGTGCGCAGCGATACTCCACCCGATCGACAGGAGACCTGTAGCAGCCGACCAACTGCCCAGGACGCGGCAGACAACTCGAATTGCAAATGACCTGGCCGAGGCGACCAGGGATGTGATGAGCAATAGCAGAACGAGAACGACAGAAGCCGTCCCTACAAGCGCGAGCAGGTTGGCATTGTCGGCTCGCAATTCTACGCCGCTTGAAAGGCCAAGCAGCCCCCCAAATGTTACGGCTATTATTTCCGTTGCGATCCTGGGCGATCTGAGGTCCAGAGCGACTGCTGCGCCAAGCAGGAACAAGGTGGCTGCCAATGCGAGAGGCAGGGCACTCGCCAAGTCTGATGTCAGAGTCGCTGCGCTGGCGAGCAGCCAAGCGACGGGCGCAAGAACTACGACCGACCGCCTCGCGGCCGGCTCTTGCGCGCCTGCGAACAAACCCAAGGTAGACAGCCTGATCAGATCCATCGGGTTTAGGATGAGATGCAGCGCCCCATCATAGAACGGTCCGAGCCCCGAATTCACAAGATGCGCATGCGCTACCGACGGCGCGAGCAGCGTCGCAGCGAGAATGAAGAAGCTTGCGGTCGTGCACCTCAAGCAAAGGCACCCAGCAGAAAATAGACCCCGCCGAGCAGGACGCCGCCCCCCAGCGCCCGGATTGCAGTTCGCCCCACCGACAATTTATCTACTGCCCCAATGATGATTCCCAATGCGTGAAGCAGGCCCGTGGCGATGACGAAACCAAGGCTGTAGAGCATTGCGTCGGCGCCAGGGGAGAGCTCGGTCCCGTGCGCATGTCCGTGGAACACCGCGAAGATCATGACGAGCGGGATCGCGATCAGCAGGCTCAGCCGTATGTCGGAAACGATGAGCAGGCCGAGGACGATCGATGATGCCGCTATTCCGATCTCCGCCCAGGGAAGGGGAATGCCAAGCAGGCCCAGCATTCCGCCCACAGCCATGGCGACCGGAAATGCGATTGGAAGGATCCACAATGCGGGAGGGCCAAGAAGCGCGCCCCAGAGCCCGACGGCGATCATTGCAAGGATGTGGTCCCACCCGCCGACGGGATGACTCAATCCGGACAGGAAGCCGCTGACTTGGTCGCCCTCCGTATGGGCGAAAGCAACTGAAGGGAGTTGGACGGCCGCTACACAGACGGCTGCCGCCAGCAGAAATTTGACGAGATTTACGTTGGTCATTGTTCCCTCACTATGAAAACTGGAAAAGCGGCAGCGCGCGTTCGATCGTCCAGTAAGCGCCCAAGGATCCCACGACGTAACCGGGCACATAGGGAGCCCATCTCGGCAAATTGAACTGGAGAACGCGGATCGCTCGCTGCGACAGAAGGACAATCAGCACAAAGGCAAGTTGGCCGATCTCGACACCAATATTGAAGAAGAGCAGCGCCAGCGGAATGTCGGCACTTGGAAGGCCGACCATGGTGAGCCCGCTTGCGAAACCGAAACCGTGCAGAAGACCGAACGCAAAGGCTACGACCCATGGATTGCGCAGCGTGAAACTGGTCTGTCCTCGCCACAGGCGCACGATTTCCACCCCCAGGAACAGGATCGAAAGCGCGATAGCCGCATTAAGCGGATCGCCTGGAATCGACGCGTAGCCGAGTGTCGCAATTGCCAGCGTGATGCTGTGCGCGACCGTGAAGGCGGTGATGGTCTTGATCAGCGAGCGCGTCGAGCGAACGATGATCATCAGGCCGACGACGAAGAGCAGATGGTCGATCCCCATCAAGATGTGCTCGATGCCGAGCGTCGCGTAAGTCTTGGCGACCTGCCAAGTGCTCTGGCGGTCGGTCAGCTCGATCCATGGATGCGTAGGCCGGACGATTTCCGTCACGTGCCGGCCGTCGAGCCAGGAGACGCGAACCAGGACGTCGGTGATCGTCGCTTGGAGGCCTACAAAATCGATACGCTGGCCTGCGAGCTCGCCGCCGGGCAACTCGATCCGGCGCCGCTCGACTGTGGAATCGTTCAGCCGCTGGACGACCGGCTCGCTTAAGTTCTTGGCGGCCTCCGGCAGTTGCAGCATGACCAGCAGCGGCACTTCCACGTTGACCGGAAGTCGCCACAAGACGTCGTATTGTCCCGGCTTCGTCTCGCGTATCTGCAGATAGGCAGGCCGCGACTCGTGCGCTTCGGCCGGGGGCGGCATCGAGACAACTGCGAGCCAGAAAAGCGCGATCGCCTTCAGAACAACGGAACAAAGCGCGCGGAGAAACCCCGTGCGGTCAGCTTGCTTCGCCACTGGCCGGCTCCTTTGCGGTGGCGTCGGGACCCGGTTTGTCGAAGGTGGGAAGCACGACTTTGTATTTCTCGCGCATCACCCGGTAGGCCTCCTCGCGGAATTCCGCGCGGCGGGCCTCTACGTAGGCCGCCCTTACATCCGCCTCGGTTTCCTCGAAGCCGGGCGTGATCGGCGGAGTTAGCTGCTCGACGAAAACCGCATGCCAACCGTAAGCCGACTCGATGGGGCCGGCCCACTGTCCGGGCTTGAGGGTGAAGACCTCATGCGCGAAGGCAGGGCCGAAAATCGAATAGAGATCGGCTTCCGTACGCTCGGCATAGGCGTTCTGGAACATGAAGCGGTCGCCGTTCCCAGGCTCGGCGGCGGTCGAGACTTCTCGTTCGGCGATGTCGCGCGCGTTTTTTCCATGCACGTCGAACGAATAGTAGACGTGGCGGAAGCTTACGCGCGGCGGCAGCACGAATTGATCGCGATGGACTTCGAACCACTTGCGCAATTCTTCCGCGGTCGGTTCATCGAGCGAGGACAGATCCTCCGCCAGGAAGTCCATCTTCTGCGCCAAGCGGCGCTTGATGATAGTATCTTCCTTGTCGAGCCCCATCGCGATCGCTTCGCGATAGAGCACTTCCTCGCGGACCTTGGTTTCAACCATGCTGCGGATAGCCTCGGGCGGCGGCGGCGGCCGGCCCTGCGCCATCCACGCCACCAGCATCTGGTTGATATCGCCCTCGGAGATGACGATCTCGTTGCTCGAGGCCGCGTTTTCCGGCGCTTTCCGGTAGCCGGCATAAAACAGCACCGCGCCGATTAGCACGAAATGCAGAAGCGGCTCGGAAACGAGCCGCTTTAGCAAGGAAGGATTGGAGGCACTCACGCGATACCCTTACCCCGAAGCTGGATCGAGGCGACGCTCAGCGCTTGTCCTTGTTGAGGTCGACCAGAGTTTCGGGCGTCGGGATCACCTCGTAATTGGCGTAGCCGAACTCGCTGCTGCGTGCGAGCAGCGTCCGGTCGCCGACCTTGTAGGCGGTCCAGTTCAGCTTTTCGTTGCCGAAATTCTCGACGATCTTGCCGTCGGTGATCTCGTAACCCACGGGAACGCCGAGATAGGCGTCTCGGTCCGCATCGCCGAAATGCTGCGGCAGGGGTTGACGTGGATCGACGTTGAGAATCACGCGCTGGCCGGTTGCATCCCATACTGTCCGATATATGGCGCCATTCACCAGGTTCTTGAGCCACACGGTCTTGCCGACCGTCAGCGCGGTCAACGCCTGCTGGTCGAGAGCCTCGCCGGTGGTGCCGATGTCGGCGATGCGCACACCTGCGGCGGCATGTTCCTTAGCCTTGCCGGGAGCATACCAGATCGGTGAGGTCCAGGCGCGCTCCTGAACGGTGGCCGGCACCACTTCCGGCACCTTGACGCCCACTTCCTTAGCCTGGATCGTCGTCCAGCGCGGCGTCGGGATCTCCAACACGCGTGCATAGTAGAAGGCCTGAACGGATGGGTCGAAATCGGGGTCCGTCCAGACGGTGCTGAGTTCGGACGAGCCGATGGAGTTCTCGTAGGTCGCGTTCTCAATATCGACTGTGGAACCAATGGCCGGTACCTTGCCTGCCACCACGTCCGGCTTGCGGTCCCCGGACCACACGACGTCGTAGATCTTCTCGAACGACTGCCCGCTCGACGACCAGCCCTTGACAATCTGCACTCGGTCGAGATTGCCCGAGGTCGGGTCCTTAACCGCCCAGACGACGAAGGACGGGGCCTTAGCGTCGGTCTCGGCCGGCAGGTCGGACCCCATCGGCACGCCGCGCTTGTAGGCTTCGGCCACCCAGTGTTCACTCCAACGGTCGCCCCAAAGGGAACGGTCGGAGAAATCGTAGCCGCCGAAAAAGCGCACCTTGATGCGCGTTCCGCTGGTCGCATAGGTTTCCTTGCGCTTCATGGCGTCGAACAGCGAGGCACGGGTGTTCTCTTCGGCCCAGACCGCGCTCAGGCTTGCGGGATTGAGATAGCGAGGGTCCAGGCCGGCGAACATCTTGCCTTCCATGCGGCCCTTCATATCGCCATCGGCCGCGCCATGGCCGCCGAAGAAATTGTTCTGGCGATAGGGCGCGGCACCGTTGTGCGAATCCGAACCGCCCATGAAGCCCATCTTGTAGGGATTGTAGCCCTTGGTGTCGTACATCGCGAGCCCGTTGCGCAGCGCGTCGCGTACGAAGCTGCCCTTGATGCCGTCGAAGCGGCCGGCCGGATCGCCGAGCAGGTAGGACATGATCTCATAATTGGCGAATTCGTCGTTCGGCGACAGCAGCGGGTGTGTTTCGGACTGCCCCTTGATCTGCTTGATCTCGATCAGCGGTTCGTTGCGCATGCGTGAGTCGGCCCAGGCGGCATCGATCGGACGGCCCTTGAAATCCACCTCGGTCGGATACATCAGTCCGTCGGACAGATTGGCGTTGTGCGAGATGGCGAGCAGTTCGATGCCTTCGCCCCGCTGCTTGTCCATCCAGGCCCACAGATCCTCCGGCGCCTGCGAATCGAAGGACGTGAACGGGTAAGGCGGCAATTTATCGCCATCCCTGAAATAGACGTTGCGATGCATATTGCGGCTGTTGGGCGTCGACGTCCATTCATAGGCGTTGAAGGCCGTGAACTTGCCCGGCTCGTTGGCCGCGTCCGCCATCGCGTTGTTGCGGTCCCAGACCGACGACATGATCTCGGGCGAAACCAGTTCCTTGATCGGCTGGTTCGACGTCATTGTGCGCCCCAGCATCAGGTAGATGCGCTGGATGTCTGCCGGCGTCTTGACCTGCAATTCCTTGCCGAGCGCGCTTTTAGCCAACGCCGTACTCGGGTCGGCCGCCTGCTGCACCACGCCGACATATTCGGAATGGTCGGTGACGGCCATCCAGTCGAGCGGCTGCTCGATCTTCATCTCGAAGCCGAGCGCATGCATGAGCGGCTTGCCCTTGGCGTAGTTATAGGCATCCGCCGGGGTCGATTTGGTGTCGCCGAAAATATAGGCGTCGAACGACCAGCTCGTGTGGAGATGCTGCTCGCCGAAGAACACATCCCTGTCGGGGTTCGGGTCTGCGAAAGCCGCCGACGAAGACAGAATGGCCAACGCGCTGGCGCGCGCCATCCACTTTGAAGAAGTCCGCAGACGAAGCATTTTACCCCTCCAGAAATCCGCACAGGTGACTGGTTCCATCAGCATGCCTATCCACTCGTTGGCACAGGAGCATGGTGACGAAGTTCCATGACCCTCTGCTAACGGATGAGCATGTGAAACTAAATTATCTGTATCCCTTCCGTTAATCTTGTCATTTTACGCCAAGCTGAGCAGTTATGAAAAGTGTGTCGCCTTCAAATTTCGACACTCAGGTATGGTTGGCGCGAAAGGATAAGACTGCCATCTCCCGCCATAGCATGATCGATTCGATGAAATGCAGGGAAACCTACGAATGCGTTTGTACTCAACGGTTTTCGCAGCCTGCCTAACCGCTGGCGCTCTACACCCTGTCGATCTGTTGGCTTGCGGGTACGACAATCCACAGTCAATTGCGCTCGGCTCACTCAACTGGGTCTATCCGGACGCCCTCTACGTTCACACAGCCGTGTCGCAGGCTGAGGCCGCCGGTTTGTTGCCGTCCGACGGGCTTGGCGCTCAGCGAGGCCCTTTTGCTTTCTACCGCGCTACCGCGACGATGAAGTCATTCGGTACCAATCTTGCAGACGCGCGCCTTGCGGAAGGCGGAGTAGCAATATCAGTCGTGTTGATACCGCAAGCGATGTGGACGCGTTACGAGATCGGCCCCAACGGAGTGAACGTACACGGTCACGCCGAAGGGCCTCTTGAGGACGACCTTGTTATCGTCACCGAAGAGACGGTTGTCAGGGCGCTGGTGGATGGAAAGCTGGATCCCATGACTGCTGAGAACAAAGGCTTGCTGCGCATTTACGGCGTTCCCGAGCATATCGAAAAGGTGCGAGCGGCCCTGATGAGAACTGCCAAGCATGACAAGGCTCAGCCAATCCGTTTTTCGACAGCCGTATCAACGTCGCCCTCGGATTTCTCAGACGATGAACAATTGTAGATCCCGGCAACTTTTTTGAAGCCGCCGGTTGCACATGCAGATCAAGCCGCACGCTGACGGACGCATTTTCATCGCCGCGTTCCCGGTTGCGGAACGATACGGCGCTAACGGTTGAAGGACCGTCACGAAGTGGAAATGATATTGTCAAGCAATATAAGCGCCAGGTTGCTTTGTGCATTTGCAATCCTTGGGTGTTCCGTGCCTGCATTTGCTGACGAGGATGCCCAGGAACTCGCAAAGAAGCTATCCAATCCGATCGCCTCGTTGATCAGCGTACCGTTCCAGTTCAACTACGACAGCGGGTACGGTCCGGACGATGGTGAAAAGGCTTATGTCAATGTCCAGCCAGTGATTCCCTTCTCTCTGAACGAGGACTGGAACCTGATATCGCGCACCATCCTGCCGATAGCATGGCAAAATGACATTGCGGGTCACTCCGGCGACCAGTTCGGCCTCGGCGACGTCACCCAGAGCCTGTTCTTCTCTCCGAAGCGGCCCACGGACGGTGGCATCATCTGGGGTGTCGGCCCTGTCTTCCTCCTACCGACTGCCACCGACCCTCTTCTAGGCGGCGATCAGTGGGGGGCGGGGCCGACCGGCGTCGCCTTGAAGCAGTTTGACGGATGGACGGTTGGTATGCTGGCCAATCATATCTGGTCCTTCGCCGGGGACGGTGACAAAGCCGACGTAAACTCCACGTATATGCAGCCGTTTGTCTCCTACACCACACATGATGCCTGGACATTCACCCTGAACACCGAAACCACTTACAATTGGGAAGCGGAGGACTGGTCGGTTCCTGTCAACTTCACGGTTTCGAAGATCGTCAAGCTGGACAAAGTGCCGGTGAGTCTCACTGCCGGAGTGCGTTATTGGGCGGACAGCCCCAATAACGGACCTGACGGCTGGGGGTTCAGAACCGGGATTACGCTACTCTTTCCCAAATGATTGTTGTGCAGAGCGCAGGGAGCTTGACAAGACGCAAGCTAACCGCACGGAGCAGCTCCGGTGGTTCGCTCAGACGTCCCGAAAAGACGGTGGCCGCCACCTATTCCCGCATGCTGGCGAACCTGGGGACAGATGCCCATCTCCGGTCAGACTGCGATGCGCAGATACCGCTTGTCTGCCCCAGCGGTAGTCGGTATGTGAAATCTATCCATTTTGCGCCAATGCCTATATTTGGGGTTGTTTCAAATAGTCCTTGTCCCTGTGATCTCCAGCCATGTCTTGCAGGGTCTGCCCGCGTTCGTACGAACCGAGATCGGGGAGAGAGCTCTGCAGCGCGCCAATCGCGCGGCGGGTTTCGATCTAGAACTTATCGAGGATCGAAATTTCTACATTCCTCAGCAGTCCGTGGTAGGGTTCGTCGACGCGATGGCAAGAGCGGTCGGCGACGCGAATCTCGGTCTTCTGCTCGTACCCAATATGGACGTTGCCACCTATGGTAGCTTCGGGCGTTACATCACGGAAGCAGACACGCTCGGCCAGGCGATCACGCGGAGCATCGCGGCGCTGCAGTATCACAGTACTTTTGACAAGCTGATTGTCGCCACAAACGAGGAGGAAATACGCTTTAGCTATAAATTCGCCCTGGCTGGGGCGCAGGGATACAGTTCGGTAGCGTGCGCTGCTGCCGGTGAACTGTTGAGCCTCTTCCGCGCATATCTGCCTGACTATTGGCGCCCTCTTCGCATCGAACTTGACATCCCAACTCCGTGCCACACCTCGCTCTTTGAAGATGTGTTCCAATGCCCAGTCATATTCAATGCACCTGCCGTGGTAGTCGTCGGTGAGCGGCATCGGCTGATGGCGTCATCGAGACGAACATCGAGGTCGACCCTGACTCTTGATGACGTTGCGCGCGATCGTCCAGGTGGTGCACCCCGTAGCTTGCTCGACATCGCCGTTGCACAGATCCGCGCACAGCTTCTTACCGGAGACGTCTCGATCGAGGATGTCGCGCAATCGATGGATACGAGCGTTAGAACGCTTCAACGTGAACTCCAGCAGATAGGTACGGACTTTCGTACACTGACCAGTTCGGTTCGGATCGAGCGCGCGACTGAACTGTTGCGAAATACCAGCGTTTCGATGACCAGCATTTCAGAAGACCTCGGCTATGCGTCTCCTGCTGGATTTTCGCGCGCCTTTCGCAAGGCGACAGGAGTCGGGCCGCGCGAATATCGTTCCATGGGGTCTGGTCAACCTAACGGCCGATCGAACCTTGATGAATACGATTCGCTTTAGCTTCGCCTGGACCGAGTGGGATCTACCCCCTCCTTCGCCCGAGGTCGGGCTCGCACCTTAAACCACAAAGGGCGAAGGCGTTTAGCGCCAGTCGTTGCACCGGGTTAGCCGCCAGCCATTCCAGCGCTGCGCCACGCGACCTTCCCGCCTTGTATCTGTCCGAAACTTGTAGCATATTTCGGACATGGCCACGGCGACACCCGATACCGATATTCGCACCCGCGTGCTTGCGCGAATCCAAGCCAACCCGGACGAGGTGTGGACGCCGGGGGATTTTGCCCATCTCGGCGCTCGTGCGGCAATCGACAAGACGCTGCAGCGACTGGCGGCTGCAAAGGAGCTGCGCCGGATAGATCGTGGCCTCTACGACCGGCCGCGGACGAACAGCCTGACCGGGCGAGCGACTGTGCCCGACTATCGGGCCGTAATCAGGGCTGTAACCCGGCGCGACAACGCGCGCGCCGTCATCGACGGCATGACGGCAGCCAACGACCTCGGTCTCACCACAGCCGTGCCGGCTAAGATCGAGGTACTGGTCGATGCGCGGCTGAAGCCCATAAAGCTGGGCATCCAGGAAATCCACTTCAAATACGCGGCACCGAGCCGCCTTTATTGGGCTGGCCGGCCAGGGATGCGGGTCGTCCAGGCCCTGCATTGGATGCAGGACATGCTTACCCAGGAGAGCGAACGCAAGCGCATCCGCACGGTGTTACGACGCCTGCTTGACGACCCCAGGCATGGTAAGGCCATCCGCGAGGACCTGCGCGCCGGGCTGTCGGCCGTGCCGATCTGGATGCAGGAGTTCCTGCGCGAACTGCTCGTGCCGAATGTCTCGGTCGAGGCAAGCCATGAGCACTGACGCCTACCGCCGGATTATTGCCGCGGCACCACGCGACAGGCTCGACTTGTTCCTCGCGACGGCGAACCGCATCGGCGCTCCGGTGGGGAATGTGGAAAAGGACTTCTGGGTCTGCTGGACGCTCAATGCGCTCTATCACGAGCGCCCTGCGGGCGAACCGCGGCTGCTCTTCAAGGGCGGCACCTCGTTGTCGAAGGGCTACGACCTGATCAAGCGCTTTTCCGAGGACATCGACGTTACCGTGTTCCGCGACGACCTTGAGGAGCCAGCCTCTGTTGAAGATCTCGAGGCGCTGTCGAACAAGAAGCGCCGCACCAGGCTCGACACCATTCGGAACGCATGTCGCACTTATATCACCGGACCGCTCAACGCGTTCCTCGCCGCTCAATTGGCGGATGTCACCAGCGGGACAGGACGCGTCGAAGTCGATGACGCAGATCCCGATGGGCAGAGCCTGCTGGTCTGGTACCCGGAGGTGGAGCCGCGGGACGGGGCTTATGTCCGACCGGCCATACGTCTCGAGTCGGGCGGGAAATCGGCACTCGATCCGCACGGCCCGCTGACGATCATTCCCTATGTCGCCGAGGAGGCCGCAGACATCGATCTGGCGGTGCCAGAGGTGACAACGATCGAGGCGACGCGGACCTTCTGGGACAAGGTAGTCATCGCTCACGGATTGCGCCGCTGGTTCGAGCGGCGGGGCGAATTGCGGCAGGAGGGTCAGCGCGTTTCCCGGCACTATTACGACCTGCACTGCCTTGTGCAGTCGGAAATCGGGAAGACCGCGCTTGCCGACCTAAATCTTGTCGCCGATTGCGTGCGGCACGCCCGCATGTTCTTCGATCGGCCCGACTACGATCTGGCCTCGGCCGTCCCGGGGAGCTTCGCGATTGAGCCGACGCCTAAAATGGTGGATGCGCTTACCCGCGACTATGCCAACACGACCGCCATGATTTTCGGCGCGGCACCGAGCTTTGAGAATGTCATGGCCTCGGCCGGACAGATCGAGAGGGCCCTGAATGCCGGCAAGTGGCGGGCCGACCACCGATGAGCAGTGGCCATCTAATGACGCGCAGGCACGAACGGCCAGATGCGCCTGCAGCCTCATGAGCCGACACGTCGGTCGCAAAGCAGAACACATCGATCATCTGCTCGACAGGCTGACGCCCAGAATCATGATCTTCGATGAGTTCCACAATGCGCTGTGAGCGCCGTGCCCGCGACGTCGAGTCCGTGCTTGGTTTCCTGCGGAGGATCGGTCGTCCGTTCGACGTCTCTCCGGTTCTGATCGGTAGGTTGTGGCGATCGTTTCCGCGGCGGCCACGGCCGCGGTGAGGTCAGGCGGGAAGGGATCCGAATCGGGCATCGAGGCCCTGCGCTACGTCCCGGTCGCGAAGCGGCGCCGGGCGCCTGTGCGTGACGAGCTGATGTGAGGGGGTGTACCGCAAGCACGGACAGGCTTCGCGATCGATATCCGCCAGCTATATTGCGATGTAGGGCCGGTGGCCAACCAGCCCTGTTAGTGGACGGCCTTGTATGACCGTGGCCGCGGGCGGCCATGAGGCGCTGATCTCACAGTTTGCGGATTTCCCGGAGGCGCGCCAGGGTTCGCGACGACCCAAGCGCTCGCCGCCAGCCGCCGACCGATCCGCGCTGTTCGCCGCCTATTTTCGGGTCATGCAGTCTGGAGGCGTCCGCGCTTCCGCAAGATCGCGTAGAGGACGGTCACGAGCGACACATTGACGATCGCGAGCACAAGGAATGCAGCGAGCGCGCCGTCTGCCCCGACCACGTCGATCAGCAGCGCGCCGAGCGACGGGGACGCGGCCTGCATGATCAGGCTCGGCATCGCAATCCGTCCCATGATCGAGGCATAGCGATCCTCGCCGAAAACGGCGAGCGGCAGGGTGCCGCGTGCGATCGACTCGATGCCAATGCCGGCGCCGTAGAAGATCAGCGCGGCCGCAATGACCGGGAAACCGCCCCACAGGAGCCCGACGCCGGTTGCCACGAATATGGTGGAGGCGAACTTCGTCCAGATCGGGTGATGGAAGCGGCTGATCAACATCTCGACCGCCCGCGCGCCGACCTGGGCCGGCCCGACGATCGCGCCGAGCGCCACGGCCGCGGCAAGCACGATCTCGCGGGCCTGCAGGATCGTCAGCAGATGCACGGAGAGCATCGCGGAGATCATGGAGCTGATGGTGATGACGAGCGCGATCAGCACGAACAGAAGTTTCGAGCCCGAAGCGAGCGACCGGGCAGCGCCTTCGCCTTCCGGCGTCGCTGAAGGGGAAGCGACGCGAAGCTCTCGTTTCGGCTCGGTCGGCAGGGCGAAGACATAGAGGGGCAGCAACACAGCGACGTGAATGGCCGCGTAGATCAGGCAGGCATTGCGCCAGCCGAACTCGGAGACGAACAGAGCCGACAGCGGCCAGCAGACGGTGCTGGCGAATCCGCCGAACAGGGTCAGTGTGACAATCGCCGTGCGGGCGCGCTGGCCGTAAAGGCGGCCGAGCGTGGCGAAAGCGGCGTCGTAGAGTCCGGCCCCCATGCCGACG
The DNA here is from genome assembly GCA_023953835.1 of Rhizobiaceae bacterium. Classification (NCBI taxonomy): domain Bacteria; kingdom Pseudomonadati; phylum Pseudomonadota; class Alphaproteobacteria; order Hyphomicrobiales; family Rhizobiaceae; species Rhizobiaceae bacterium. The sequence goes on from JAMLJB010000002.1 coordinate 272,437, forward strand.
CCGAGCACAAGCCAGGACATGATATAGAGCGGCAGGTTGGGCGAGAGCGCGAGACCGGCCAGGCCTAGCGCCAGAAACACGGCGCTGGTGGCGAGCACGAGCCTGCCGCCGAACGTCTGGATGCTGTCGCCGACCCGCGGCGAGACGATGCCGGCGACCAGCAGTCCGAGCGACAGGCCGCCGACCACCCAGGCCAACGGCCAGCCGGTGTCGGCAGCGATCGGCTGGGCGAGAACCGCGAGAAGGTAGTAGGACGAGCCCCACGCCAGAATCTGCGTGACGCCGAGGACCGGGATGACAAAGAGCAGGCTTGGCGGCCGGTAGGTGGACGCAGGTGTGTCCGCGGCCGAAACGCTCACGCAGCGACCCCGCAGCCGCATCCCGTCTTGCCCTCGTCCTTCGCCACGGCATCGGCGACGCAGCAGGCGTCGGACCTCTCCGGCGCGGGACCGCCGCAGCATCCGGCGGAAGCGCCCTCGACCTCGAACGAGGTGACGCAGACGCCCGTCTCCGGAAGCACGAGCTGCACGTTGTCGGCCGCCGCCATGTCGCCGGCGATTGCCGCGGTAACGGAGCGGACCTGCTCGTAGCCGGTCAGCAGCAAAAAGGTCGGCGCGCGGCCGTAGCTCTTGATACCCACGGTGTAGAAGCCCGGCTCGAGATGGGCAAGCTCGCGGTGGCCATGCGGCGGCACCGAGCCGCAAGAGTGCTCGTTCGGATCGATCAACGGCCCGAGCGCCTTGGTGCTTTCCAGCCACGGATCGAGATCGAGGCGCAGTTCGCGTGTCAGCAACAGGTCCGGCCGCTGGCCGGTCGCGGCGACGACGCGGTCGACAGGACCGATCGTGCGCGGTCCTTCTCCGGTCTCGCCGTCAATCATGAGCCGGCCGCCTTCCTCACGGATGGCGAGGATCGCGAAGCCGGCAACGAGCGGGACGCGGCCGCTCTCGACCAGCTCGCGCGTGTCGGCGCCAAGTTCGCCGCGCGCCGGCAACTGGTCGGCGTCCCCGCCGCCATAGATACGCACGAGATTGGTGCTGCGGGTCGCCCAGATCGCCTTGGTGTCCGGTTCGATCTCGCCCAGCCGGACCAGATCGAGCAGCACGTTCGCTGCGGAGTGCCCCGCGCCGACAACCAGGGTGGATCGCCTGGCATAGGTGCTTCGATCTCGGCCGAGCACATCGGGAATGCCATAGGCGATGCGATCGGAGTGCTTGGCTTCACCATCGGCGGGTAGCCCGCTGGCGCCAAGCGGGTTCGGCGTCGCCCAGGTGCCAGAGGCATCGATCACGGCCCCGGCAAGAGCCCGGCGCGTGCCCGTTGCCGTCTTCACTGCCAGCACGAACGGTCGCTCTTCCCGCCCGTAGCTCACCACCTTGTCGACACCGAGCCGTGAGATCGCCGTAACGCGGGCGCCGGTCTCGATGACGGCGGCCAGTTCGGGCGTCGCGGCGAGCGGTTCGAGATAGTCGCGGACAAGGTCGCCGCCCGTCGGGAACCCATCGGCGGGCGACATTACCCAGCCTTGACGCTCGAGCAGAGCGACTGATGCCGCATCGACGCAGTAGCGCCATGGCGTGAACACGCGGACATGGCCCCAGTCGCGGATGTTGGCGCCGACCTGCGAACCGGCCTCGTAGAGCTTCACCGGCACGCCTCGATCGACAAGGTGGGCAGCGGCAGCGAGACCAACCGGGCCGCCACCGATGACGGCGACAGGCAAAGATTCGAGCGATTGCGGTTTCATGTTCGGTCCTTCCGGGATCATCGAAATACACGGCAAAAAAGAGAGGCCGTCATGCGGCCGCATCCTCCTGGCTCGCAACGCAGCCGGCGTCGGCACAGCACTCATCGGCAAGGAAGCCGATGAGGCCTTCCATGGCCGGATAGTTGGCCCGGCAGATCAGCGTGGTGGCCTGCCGCTCCTGCGTCACGAGGCCGGTGGCGATCAGCCGTTGCAGGTGGTGGGAGAGTGTCGAGGCCGGGATAGCGAGCCGTTCCTGCAGGCGGCCGACCGGCAGTCCGGCGTCGCCGGCGCGCACCAGGGTCCGATAGACCTGAAGCCGGGTCGGGTTCCCGAGCGCTTCGAGCTGCTTTGCCACTTCTTCGAGATTCATGGAAATAAGCCTACACGGCTTCGCGGCGCTGTCCAGCCCAAAATTCGACAATCATGGAAATAGCAATCTGCCGGCCTGCGGCGTCAAGCTGGTCGCGGCTGAGTAATAACCACCTCGCCATCCTCCTTGGTGAACGTGCCGATGTTCGGGTTCGGCAGGATCTCGAGCACGGCTTCGGAGGGACGGGCGAGCTTCGTGCCAAGCGGCGTGACGACGATTGGCCGGTTGATCAGGATCGGGTGCGCCAGCATGAAACCGATCAGCTCGTCGTCCGTCCACTTAGGGTCGCCAAGGCCAAGCTCGGCGTAGGGCGTGCCCTTCTCGCGCAGCAGATCGCGCGGCGTGATGCCCATCGCTTCGATCAGCTCGACAAGCCGCTCTCTGGAGGGCGGCGTCTTCAGGTACTCGATCACTTCCGGCTCCGCGCCGGACTGGCGGATCATGGCGAGCGTGTTGCGGGACGTGCCGCAGTCCGGGTTGTGATAGATCGTGATCGTCATTCGGCTGCTTTCGGTTCAAGGCTGTCAGGTGTCGTGGTCGATTCGCTCGCGAGCCACCCCGCCACGATCATGGCGAGCATGGCACCGGCGAGCTGGGCGGCGACGAACGCCGGCACGTCGATCGGACGGATGCCGGCGAACGTATCGGAGAGGGCACGGGCAAGGGCAACGGCCGGATTGGCAAAGGACGTCGAGGCCGTGAACCAGTAGGCGGCGGTGATGTAGAGCCCGACCAGCCACGGAACGGCGTCAGGCCGGAATCGCAGCCCGACCAGGATCGCGAAGACGAGGCCGAATGAGGCGACGGCCTCGGCGATCCATTGCCCAGAACCCGTTCGTACGGTCTGCGAGACTTGCAGAAGCGGCAGCTCGAACATGGCGTGCGCGATAAGTGTTCCGGCTATGCCGCCGAGCACCTGCACTGCGATATAGGCAAGCGCCGCGTTCGCCTCGATCTCGCGGCGCAGCGCCAGGACCAGCGTGACCGCCGGGTTGAAATGCGCGCCGGAGATGGGGCCGAGGATCGTGATCAGCACCACGAGGATTGCGCCCGTTGGCAGCGTGTTGCCCAGCAGCGCCAGCGCAACGTCGTCCGTCAGGCGATCGGCCATGATGCCGGAGCCGACGACTGTTGCGACAAGGATTCCCGTGCCGAGCGTCTCGGCCGCCAAGCGACGCCGCAGATCGAACGCCATGTTCCTCAACCCGCTTTGGGCAGGTTGCGGCCGATCTCGTCGATCCGCCTTTGCAGGCCGAGCTTGTCGAGGGACGTCATCGGCAAGTTGACGAAGATCGAGATACGGTTTGCGAGCATCCGGTAGGTATCGGCGAAGGCAAAATGCTTCTCGGCTTCGGTTCCCTCGACCGCGGCGGGATCCGGCACGCCCCAATGCGCCGTCATCGGCTGCCCCGGCCAGACCGGGCACGCTTCGTTCGCCGCGTCGTCGCAGACGGTGAACACGAAATCCATCTTCGGCGCATTGGGAGCGGTGAACTCCTCCCAGCTCTTCGAGCGGGCGAAGGATGTGTCGTGGTTCGCGGTCTTCAGAAGCTGGAGCGTATAGGGATGGACCGCTCCCTTGGGATGCGAGCCTGCGGAGAACGCTCTGAACCGACCTTGCCCCTCCCGGTTGAGGATCGCTTCGGCGAGGATCGACCGAGCCGAGTTGCCGGTGCAGAGAAACAGGACGTTGAAGATCTGATCACTCATGGGGCGCCGCCTCCCTGACGGCGGCTTTCTTCGGTGTGCAGCAGGGTGAAAGATCGGCGACCAATGGCGCGCAGATTTCCGGGTGGCCGCCGCAGCAATCCTTGACGAGGAAGGAGGTGAGGTCGCGCACCGCGTCGAGCTTCGCCCGATAGATGATCGACCGGCTCTGCCGTTCGGCCTCGATCAGCCCGGTCCGATTGAGAATCGCGAGATGGGTGGACATGGTGTTGTGCGGGACCGCCAGATGCCGGGCGATGTCGCCCGCCGGCAGTCCGTCCGGCTCGTGCTCGATCAGGAGGCGGAAGACGTCGAGCCGGGTCGGCTGGGCGAGTGCTGCGAAGGCGAGAATGGCTTGCTCTGATTCCATATGTCGAGACTAATCGACATATTCAGAAGAGTCCAGAGGCCCATGGATCGGAAGCGGGCCGCTAATCCTCGATCTCGGCGGCTTCCTCCTGGCTGCCGGAAAAATCGGACATGATGTCGCCCGCGAGCAGTTTCTCCTTCGACAGCAACCCAGCCTCCTCGAGCGCCTCGCGGTCGGGAAGGTCGCGCAGGGTTTCGAGTCCGAACTCCAGCAGGAATGCCTGCGTGGTGACATAGGTGTAGGGCGCACCCGGCTGTGGCGCGCACGGGCCTGACGCGATGAATCCGGGTGAGCGCAGATTGCCGATCAGGTCGCGGCTGATCTCTTTTCCGAAGAAGCTCGACAGTTCGGCCCGCGTGATCGGCTGGAAATAAGCGATGCACATCAGCACCAGCACCTCGGATTGGGTGAGGTCGACCGCGCGGTCACTTGCGCCAACGGCCGTGCGAATGGCGTCGGCATAGGCCGGCCGTGTCAGGTACTTCCAACCGCCGGCGACCGCAACCAGATCGTAGGGGCGGCCGCGCAGTTCCTCGCGGATGTCGTCGATGAGAAGATCGATACTGCAGCTCTTTCCCACGATCCGCGCCAGCGTCTCGCGGCCGACCGGCTCGCTGGCCGCAAAGATGGTCGCCTCAACGCGATTCATCCATTCCCGCCAGCGCGCCTGCGGCGGCAGATGGTCGAGCTCCCGATCAAACAGACCGTCGTCCAGTCGGCCTTTCGTTCGTCTCGCTCGCGCCGCCTCCGCCATTCTCGTCAGATCCCGTAGATGCGGAAGGCGGTACGGCCGCTGAGCTCGCGCACGGCGCCGAGTTCGAGCAGGCGCTCGAACAGGCGGCGCAGGCCGCGGTCGCTCATGCCGGCGATGTTTGCCGAAGCGACGATCGCATCGTCCGACAAGAGCCGGTCGACGACGGCGTCCGCGCCTCGGGCACGAAGACCGGGCGCCACGGCGATCAGGCGGTCCGCCCGGCGCCCGATGTCGGCTGACTGGTCGATGGCGCGCAACGCCGCACGCGCCTGGGCGGCGAGCAAAATCCTCGCACGCTCGGGGACCGCCTCGATGCTCGTCGCCACGACGCCAGAGGGGCGCCGCGGCCGACCGGAACCAATTGCGCCGGCAGCGTCGCTACCGAGCAGCGGCACGGCGTGCGTCCAGCCCAGCCGCTGTGCCAGCAGCGCGTCGGCGAACCAGGACCCGACAGTGCGAGGAAGGCCGCACCGCTCGACGGCCGCAAAGGTGCCGACCAGCGTTCCGACCGCTCCTTCGGTCGCCGCAAGCTGCCGAAGCTCGTCGGCAAGATCGGCCGCTGTCTCGTCATCCCGGGCGAGCCCGAAGGCATCGAAAACGCCGGCGATGCTCGTCTCCGTCAGAAGCTCCTCCGCGGGTCGGACCGCCAGCCGACGCCAGGCCAGGAGCATGCGGCCGGCCGGGCCGACATCGTCGCTGGGCCGCGTGAGCAGGACGGCGTCGCGCAGGGCGGCTTCGTCCTCGACACGGCCTGCCTGCCTGGTCGTCACCGCCGCCGCGGTAAGCGCCAGCCGTTGCCGCCACGCGCCGCCCCACCTTTCCTGCCGGCGGACAACCGCGTCGAGCGCGCCGATGGCGGCACCCGCGCCGATCGCGATGTCCTCAAGCCCTTGCGCGCCAAGGCTTTGCGCGTCTGGAACGGCACGGCGCAGCCAGCCCGGCAGCGCGATCGCCGGGATGGCCGCGGCGGCACCGAGCGTCGGCGCTTGATGGCGCGGAGAGGATTTCGGGCGCAGAATCATCGTCAGCAGGATGAATCATGGCGGCGGTTTTGGCAACGAAAATGGACACAAACCGCCGCGCTTGTCGATTGGATAAAACGAACGATAATCTTGCATTATCGTTCATTTTGATCTTAATAGCGAATATGGTCCGAAACATCGAGCAAATGCCCGCTGTGTCAGCTGACCGGAATTCGTGAGATTCGGCGCCTTTTTGAATCGGTTTTCGTGAGACTACGTGCACAGTGCCGAACTGGCCTCCTATTAAGCCATTGATTTCACGCTCATATTGATGTTGACCGCGTGCCATCCGAGTTTGTCACGTAGTCTCACGATTTCCGACTCGGATGCAGATAGTCTCACGAATTCCGTTCCACCCGGCGGGCAGAACGCCAGCAATTCCGAGCATCCGAAGTGCCTGGGGAGGACCCTTTAGCCCCCTGCCCACGCTAAACTGCCCAATTTGCTCGGTTTCAGCCATAAACGGCCCAGGAGGCGCCTTGGGGCGTTTTCGGCTCCCTCGGGGCATCCGGAGCCCGTAAAACCGCTCTGCGGCCGTTTATGAGGCTCGATAAAACACGTCTGCAACTGGCCAGTTGATCATAGCCGTCGATACTGTACAAACGGCCGTGAAACATCCCTCGAAAGCCCGCCATGGCAAAGGCCCCCTCCCCTCCCCCGCGACCGCGCCGCCTCATCGGCTATGCACGGGTCTCGATGGAGGACCAGGTTACCGATGCACAGGCCGACGAACTCAGGCAAGCCGGTTGCGCCGTCATCCACCACGAACAGGGTTCCGGCGCGTCGCGCTCGCGGCCGGTGCTGGCGAAGCTGATGCGCGAGATCCACGCCGGCGATGTTCTGGTCGTGGTCAGGCTCGACCGGCTTGCCCGATCGGTCAGCCATCTTCTCGAGGTGATCGAGACGCTCGAAAAGCGCGGCGCGCATTTCCGCTCGCTGCGCGATCCGATCGACACTTCGACGCCGCAGGGCATGTTCTCGCTGCAAGTTCTCGGCGCGGTCGCCCAGCTGGAGCGCGCGCTGATCGCCGAGCGCACGAAGGCCGGAATCGCCGCCGCCAAGGCGCGCGGCCGGCTGCCCGGCAACCCTGGGCTGCGCGAGCGGAGGCCGGAAAGCATCCGCGCCATCGCGGCGGCCCGCGACAGCGCCTATGTCGGCGACCTCATCGCCTCGGCACAGAACTGGCTGCCGGTCGTGCGACGGCTGCGTCCCCAGCACAACTGGGACGATGTCGTGCGGGTCCTGAACCACAAGGGGCAGAGCTGGACGGTGGAACGCCTTCGCCGCTCGGTCTATCGCCTGGTGCGCGAAGGCCTGGCGGAGCCTGAGCTTGTCCAGCGCGCGCCGCGGCGGCAGCCGGAGGACCGGTTGATGACGCTCGTGGCCGGCATTGCCATCGCAGACCCTGATCTCAGCCTGCGGGCGATAGCCGCGCAGCTCGAGGCGATGCGCGAACGGGCGCCACGCGGCGGCTGGCGATGGGCGGCCTCGTCGGTCAAGCATCTGCTCGATCGCGCCAGGCGTCTCGGCCTGAAGGTGCACGAACCCGACGGGTGAAGCAGGCATTCTTCGCCGTTCCCCTGCCCTCTCCTCTCGTCGTCGTGCGGCGGGCGCCGCGAGCGACAGCGTTACGGATCCCGGTCGGCCAACGGTCAATCAGCCCCAACACTTTCTTTCGGCCGAACTCATCGGTGGTCTCCAGGATGTGGGCGACTGCGGTGGCCGGATTCTTCAAAAGCCGAGCAAGGCCGATTGCGATGGCGTAACGCTCCGCGAAGGGCGCATCGCGCAAGCCTGGCAGAGCACGCGGCAGAAGCTGGTTGTAGACCGGGACGGCGCTGTTGAATTCGGGCACGAGAATGCCGAGCACCGGCCGGGGACACGGTCGCGAAAGCTCCATCGCATGGGCCTGCTGGTCGGAGCGCGCCAACCTGGCCAGTTCCCATGGCGCCGGCGGCGACGGCTTGCGATGCGGCGCGAGCAACAGGGAGATCGCGGCGTCGACGGGCACGACGGCGGTTTCGCCGCCTTTGGCCCAGTTGGACAGGATCGCGGCGCCGCGGCAAGCTGATCCGACATCGCTCAACACACTAGCGCCCCTTGTATCCGGGCTTTGCAGTGGCTGACGGTGCCGATCGCAATAGAAGCTGAAGGCGAAAGACCACGTTCGCAACCTTGGCGGTCGCTGCATGCCGCGCGAGCAGATCGGGCAGATCTCACGAGCGTCGGGCCGAAGCAGGCTGCGACAACGCGACGATGCATTATGGAAGGTCATGCCGAACAGGCGTTCAACCGAAGAATTCGTCGCGGCAGCGATGCGTTCCATATCGGTCTGCACGGGATCGATCTCGAGTTGCAGCGCAGGCCGGGACCATCCAACATGGGCTCGCAGATCATCGAGCGAAACCAGATAGACGTCGGCGATCCGCTCCAGCCAGGAACTCAGCCGTTCGTCCCGAAAGGGCGGCGGCACGACCGGCAGCGGCGCCCTCCCCTCCCCCGCCATGAGTCAGGCCGCGAAGGTCGTCGGCGCGGTGACGCGGTGATCGAGGATCGCGGCCGACGTGATCCGTTCTTTGCCGTTGAGGATGGCGTCTGTCGCCAGACCCCTGACCATCTTGAAGATCGCGTCGGTGATCCCGCCATTAGCCTCGACGAGACGCTTGAGGGCGCTGTCCGTCAGCTCCGACGGCAAGCGCAACGGCAGCGAGTACAGAAGACCGCCGATCAGCCCGTGGAAGTCGGCATCGGGCCGCCACGGCGCCAAGCCGTAGGGTTCGAAGCGGCTGTTGAGATGGGCATCGCCCCGGATTGCATCGCGTGCCTCGTGCGAACCGAGGCAGATCAGCGGAATCCGCAGCTCATTGCCGAGGAAGCGCAACAGATTGAGCATCCTGCGCTGCTCGCGATAGGTACCGGCGATCAGATTCTGGACCTCGTCGATGACAAGCATGCGCGGCGCGATCTCCTGGAGCAGCCGCAGTGCCTGTGTCTCGAGTTGCCCGAGCGTCGCGCGGGTCGGCGGCGGTGCGCCGATCACGGAAAGCAGGCGATGATAGAAACGTCCCTCGTCTGGGGAAGCGACCATCTGCACGACGATGACCGGCCGATGATGGATCCCGCTGCTCTCATCGAAGCTGGGCGGATTGGCGCGCACGAACTTCTCGATGATCATCGTCTTGCCCATCCCGGAAGCGCCGAAGATCAACAGATTGGGCATGCGGGCACGCTTGGGAAACAGAAGCAGTTCCTCGAGCTTGTCGAGCGCATGGCGGGCACGCGGATAGTCGATCCAGCGGTCGACCCGAATATGTTCGACACGCTCGCGGTCGGGCAGATCGGCATGGCCCTGAACGGCGGGATCGAGGTGCGGATAGGCCGTCATTCCCAAACCTCCACCGGGAAATGCGGCAAGGCGATCACCGGCTCGTCGGCCGGTGCGCTTGCCGGAAGCGCCGGCCTTGGTTGCAGATGGGCGCGGCGAGCCCGTAGCCTGCGGGTTTGCGTGGTTTCCCGCGTTGCCTGGTCCACCAGGGCGCGCTGTGCGGCGATCGTCTGGAAGATCGTCTCCTCATCGATCTCGCGGCGGCCGCGAGCCCGCTGTACGCGCAGCGCCGCCTTCTGCTCCCATAGCGTGATCGCCGGGCGCCCGGGATTGCGCGTCGGCGCCATCAGATAGTTCTCGCCAAGCTTGACGAAGACCTGATGCAGGTCCCGCGGATCGTATTTGACGAGCACCTTGTCGTCGCACCGGCCAATCCAGCGCGCAAAGCCGTCCGACCAGTAGCAGATGTTGTTGAGATGAATGCCGGTCCGCCGCAGCACGCGCGGCTCGAACGGCAGGAAATCGATCAGGAAGGCGAGCGGATCGCGCACGTGCCGCGGAGGACGCGCGCCTATCGCCTCGTTCCAGGCCGCGACCGGCGGCCGACCAATGCCGCGGTGCAGGTCGGAATGGTAGGCGATGATTTCCAGCGCCAGCCAGGCTTCGAGCTCGCGCATGGTCATCACGGCGCGCGCCTCGGGATCGTAGTCGCCCCGGTCCAGCACGTTGGAGAAGTGCGTGCCGGGCAGCAGGTGCACCGCGCCCATCATCGTGCCGATCAGGCGTTCGATGTGCCCGCCGAACCGTGGCGTCCCCGGCGGGCGGTAGGAGATAGCGATGTTGTGGTCGTCGCAGCCGCGCTTGAAGGCGCGAGAGTGGAATTCGGCGCCGTTGTCGACGTGAATGCATTCGGGTAGGCCGCTCGTCGGCCATTCCACCGATATCCCGCGATCTTCCAGCCAGCGCGTCTTGTCGATGATCGCATGCGTCAGGCAGAGCGCTACCGATGTCACGGACGGCGCCTCCAGGGACAGGTAGAAGCCCAGAACCATCCGGGTACAGACGTCGATGGCGATGGTCAGGATAGGACGGCCGATCGGCTGCCTTTCGATCGGATCGACAACCGTCACGTCGACCTTCGTATGATCGATCTGGACGATCTGCAGCGGATGCTGCACCGAAAGCTCGCCTGGGAGCGCCAGAAATTGCGCTTCGGCCCGTGCTTTGCCCTCACGACGGCGCTTCAGTGCCTCGACATCGAGCGTGCGCAGGTAGGCCTTGAGCCGCCGGATCGACGGCGGCGGCAACTGTTCTGCCCGGCAATCGGATGAGATCCGCTTCCAAAGCCGCGTCAGCGTCGGCCTTTCCGGCATCGCGTAGAACGTCGTGATGTTGTGATCGACGATCGTCTTCAGAGCAGGATCAAAGGCATCGATGCCGCCGTGCCGCCCCGACTTCCGGTGAAGAAGCGCTGCAGCGCGCTCCTCTGTTCGATACCGCTTCAGCCAGCGGAACAGCGTCGCACGGCTGACCGCGAGGTTCGCCATGGCATCGGCCACTTCGCCCGCAGTGGGTCGCAGCGGCAACCGCCGCAGAACGTCCGCATGCCGAAGCACGTCCTGCCATTCTTGTTCGTTGAGCTGGTCACGTCGCATGCCCTTCACGCGCTTGGTGTATCAAGGTAGTCTCACCATATCTGAATCGCGTGACAGTTCAGTCTCAACGAAACCGACTCGGTCTCACGAAATCTGAATCGGCTAACGCTTTGAAAATAAATGACGACCAGTCTCACGAAAAACGGTCAACTGACACGCTGATCATGTGGCGGAGAAATCCGAACAGCCACAGGACGTTTCCCCGCAGGGGTCCGGCGACCCTCACCTGCCGACCGATGCCGATCTTCCCGACATCGTCGACGTCGTGATGGCGATGGGACAACAACACCCTGAGACGGGTGAACACTCCCCTCCCCTTCCGGCAGACTCGCAAAACACGCGCCTCCCCGCTCAACTGCAAGGCCTCGCCGACATGGCGCGCGGCTATGTCGAGGCGGCCAGCTCGGCCAATACGCGCCGCGCCTACGCATCCGACTGGCGGCATTTTGCGAGCTGGTGCAGGCGGCAGGGTCTCAGCGCCTTTCCGCCCGATCCCCGGCACGTCGGCCTCTATGTCACGGCCTGCGCCTCCGGCAAGGCAACGGGAGGAAGCAAGTCGAACTCGGTTTCGACCATCGAGCGCCGCCTGTCGTCCCTTTGCTGGAACTATGCGCAGCGCGGCCAACCGCTCGACCGCAAGGATCGTCACATCGCAACCGTTCTGGCCGGTATTCGCAACACCCATGCCGCCCCTCCTCGCCAGAAAGACGCGATCCTGCCGGAGGACCTGATCGCGATGCTCGAAACGCTCGACCGGGGCACGCTGCGCGGATTGCGCGACCGTGCCATGCTGCTTCTGGGCTTCGCAGGTGGCCTGCGGCGCTCGGAGATCGTCGGCCTCGATGTCGGACGCGACCAGACTGCGGATGGCCGCGGCTGGATCGAGATCTTCGACAAGGGCCTGCTGGTCACCTTGCGGGGCAAGACAGGCTGGCGCGAGATCGAGGTCGGGCGCGGTTCGGCGGATTCCACCTGTCCTGTCGTCGCGCTCGACAACTGGATGAAATTCGCGCGCCTCGCGCATGGTCCGCTGTTCCGTCGCGTCACAGGCAAGGGCAAGAAGCTCGGCCCCGAACGCCTCAACGACCAGGAGGTCGCGCGTCTGGTCAAGCGCGCAGCACTCGCCGCAGGAATACGCAGCGACCTGCCGCAACGCGAGCGCGCCCGACTTTTCGCGGGCCATTCGCTTCGTGCCGGTCTCGCCTCATCGGCTGAGGTGGATGAGCGGCATGTGCAGAAGCAGCTTGGCCACGCCTCCGCCGAAATGACCCGGCGATACCAACGCCGCCGCGACCGGTTCCGCGTCAACCTCACAAAGGCGTCCGGGCTTTGAAAGCCCCCTCCCCTGCCGGGCATCATCCCGTCTTTTCCTGTTGTGCGCGGCCCTTTGCCCTGAGCAGAGCCATAAGCACCGGTCCGACTGAAAAGGCATTTGCGCGCGCCTTGTCGGTCAGCGCCCGCAAATAGCCGCCCGCGCTGGAAATCTGGTCGGCCCGTTGAAGAATGGCCGCGACGACAATTGCGGCATCGACCCTGCCCATGGCTTCGCAGGCCTGGTTCCACGCATCCGGACTGACCCCCAGTGCCGCGCGGACCAGATTGGCCACCTCAACCAGATCGTCCCAACTATCGATCCCGGCGCGGGCATAATCGACAATGTCCGGACAGGCTCGCAACACCAGCCCAAGCGGGAAGCCCAACGGTGATTTGTTACCGACCGGCCTTTGCGGCTGGATATACGGCGGATGGATTGGCTCGGCTTCGCCCCCCGGCTCTTTTTCAGAGCGTGGTTCAGATTCAGGATGAGTGTATGGGTTTGAATTCTGTTTGTGCCGCTCAGTTTGAGACTCATTGGCGCTTGAATCTTCCGATTTTTCACGTTGTTCCAACAGCTTGCGGGTGGCGCGGGCAAGTGCTGAGAGTTCCGCCTCGAAAGGCTCCAGCTCCCGCCTCGTAGCAGTGCGCGGAATGCGCCCGACGATGGCGCGGTATTCGAGGTGAAGCGCCTCCCAATCGCCCTCGATGCCCTCTTCCAGGCCGAAGGTAATCATCTTCGCTATATCGCGCCTTACAATGGTGATGCGCTCCCGCACGACCTGCAATTCGCGGCGTTCGCGCCGAACCTCGTCGGCCAGGCGCTCGAATTCGGCCGCACGCACCAGGAGCGGCGACAGGTCGAAGCCATAGGCCTGCTCGATCTCGCCGCCCTCCCCCTTGCGGGCGAAGCGCTTGCCGTTCGGGCTGTCGCGGCGCACCACAAGGCCGCAATCGACCAAATTAGCGAGATGGCGGCGCAGCGTGGCCGGAGCCATGCCATTCGCGCGCTGGGCCAATTGCCGGTTCGAAGGAAATGCGACCAGATTCCCCTCCGCCGACAATTCGCTTTCGGGAAAGAAGCTCAACAGGGCGGTCAGCAGGGTCACTGCCCGATCCGTCGCGCCGATCATTGGCCTGGCTTCGCAGATGTTGCGAATGATCGTCCATTTGTCGGCTTTTGCATCCTTGGGGCACTGCTGCGCCGTTGCATTGCCTGCCATGATGGCATGACTAAGCCGTCGCCGCCCGAAGGGCGTCGATGCAAGATAGGTCTCCATGTCCTCTCACCTTCTCAAAGGCAAAAGAATCTGGCTCGTCGAAATGACGCCTGAAGCTTGACAGTGATTCGCGGATTTGCGATTCTCAGGCTGCTACACGATGAGAAGGGCTTCCGCGCGGCGACGTTCGGGGGCCTTTTTCTTTTGCGGTTCAATCTCCGTTTTGCGCGTTCCGGGAACGCTCATATGTCCGATAGAGCTCGTTCAGGCTCTTGCTGAGCCAGATGCCAAAGCCGATGTCGTCGCTGGACGACAGCGCGATGCTGACCGAGTTGCGCTTGACGCCAACCGTTGCAGCCACGACGCTGTCCGGCGACACCCAGACCGAGGCTTTTTTCGAGGGTTTGCGCGCGGGTTTCTGCGCCAGCGTTTCCAGCAATCGGTTGAAGCGATCCGCGGGATGTGCATTGAAGAACTCGTCGCTTCGCACGTAGCGAATTGCGGCTTCCGCATTGGATGGCCGCTGCACCAGCCTCTTGAGTTCTTCCCAGCGGTCCCTGCCCACCCCCTTGGAGGCGCCAAGCGCCTCAAGCACGGCAGCCGGAATGCCGTCGGCGATCGACAGCATGCGCGAAAGCAGCGTGTTGTCCACGGTCAGCGCCGATTTGACCGTCTCCTTGGTCTGGCCGAGATCGACCAGCTTGCGCGCGAAAAGCGCGCGCTCGATGAAGGAAAGGTCGGCACGGGCGGAGTTTTCCTGTCCCTGCGCGATGATCGCAGCGACATCTTCCAGCGGCTTGACGATGGCGCGGACCTGGAGCCCCAGTTCCTTTGCAGCCTTGAGCCGCCGCCTGCCGAACACGATCATATAGCGGTCGGGCGTGCTCGGGTGAGGGCGAACAAGGACCGGGCTCGCCTGCCCGTCGGCGCGGATGGCTTCCACCAGCGCCTGATATTCCTCGTCCTCGCCTTCCTCATCCTGGATGCGGTCGGCAACGGGCGACGCATCGATCAGCGCCGGGTCGAGAGAAACGATTGCCTCGCCCTCCAGAAGCCGGTTCGAATTCTGCGCGAGTTCGTCCAGAGAAAGCATCATCGCCCGCGATGCGCCGCGACGCGCATAGTCGGCGCGCTGCGTGGTTTCGGAGCGCGTCTCGTCCGGCGCAATGACGCTGTCCAGCAATCCCTTGCGAGCCATCAGCCTCTCCTTCGAATTCGAGCTAATTGCTTGCCGCTAAAGCGAAATTCGCCGATCTGCACGGCTGTCAAATGCCGCCTCATCTGCGCCCCCACGCCTTATGCACGAGATTGACGATCTCGCCATTGACCGCATTCATGCTTTCCAGCGCCCGCTCATAGGTGGTGCGCACGAATTGCGATCGCTCCACCTCGTAGAGCGTCTGCTTGGTGATCCCGGCATCGGAAATGGCAGTCGATTTCAGCATCGGCACCGACAGCATGCTGCTGGCGAACATGGCCTGCATGAAGCCGACCATCTGCGCCTGAGGACCGTCGGTCGGCTCGTAGCGCGTGACGAGATAGCGGAACCAGTTCAGCCGCACCCGCGCGCCCGCCGCCTTGATCGATTGCAGAATGCCGCCCAGCATCAGCAGGAACTGCGACATGGACATGATGTCGAGCATCTGCGGATGCACGGTGATCAGCACCGAAGTCGAGGCGGTGAGGGCGGTCAGCGTCAGATAGCCGAGTTGCGGCGGGCAGTCGATCACCACCACGTCGTAGCGGTCGTCGACGGCCTGCAAGGCTTGCGAAATGCGCGTGTAGAACATGCGCCCCTCCGGCGCGTTCTTCGAGGCCATCAGGGGCGTGTCGTATTCATATTCCTGAAGTTCCAGATTGGCCGGAATGATATCGAGGCCCGGAAAATTGGTCGGGCGAACCAGATCGGCGATGGGCTTGCGCGCGTCGTCATAGCGCAGTGCCTCGTAAAGCGAGAGGTTGCGGTCAAGCTCCGGCTGGATGCCGTGCAGCGCCGACAGCGAGGCCTGCGGATCGAGGTCGATGGCGAGCACCCGGTGGCCGGTCAGCGCAAGATATTGCGCCAGATGCGCCGCCGTCGTCGTTTTGCCCGAGCCGCCCTTGAAATTGACGACCGATATGACCTGCATGGGATCATGGGCGCGGCGGTGCGGAACGTAGCGCTTGGACTCGCTGCGCCCATGCTTGTCGAGATAGTGCCGTAGTTCCAGCATCTGCTGCGCCGTATAGGTCCGCCGACCCGACGGCGTGGTCTGCGGGGTAGGGCCCTTGCCCTCCAGATGCAGCTTCTTGATATTGCTCTGGGTGATGCCGAGAAAGGTCGCCACCTCGGAGAGCGAGAAGGAGCGCAACCCCTTGGTGGCATTCGGTGGATATTGCTCGAAACGCAGGATGTTGAGCTTGTCCGAAATCAATTCTCCCTGTGAGAGTATGATCTCGTCAAAATCGGTTTCTGCCTGCGGATTGATCATAAGGTTCATTTCTGACGGGCCTGAATAACGCTTTTTCGAGAATATCCGAAATTCAAGCGTGAATTTGATCCGATTCTCGCCAGCCTGCAAGGAATTTAACTTTAACAAAAGGTTAACGATAATACCGGCTGCCGCCGGGCACATCGGGCGAACGAACGCGGTGATTCTATTTAACTTATTGATATAATTATTATTTTTAACGTTTTGCACGGCTGTCAAGCCGTCGCACCAATATCCAGGGCGGCGATCAGGCGTCGCAGGAAACCAGACGAGGCCGGAAGGGCAGGGCAGGGGAGCCACCCACTGGCCACGGTTCATTTCAGCACCGGAACAGTCTGCTTAACCACGAATCATCCCTCCATCATCCAACGTACGGGCATCATCCGGCAGGGCAGGGGAGGGGTGAATAGATTCTCGGAGTTTTTTTCGACGCTTTTTTACGCGACCCGCTGGTCAGCGCGACAGCCTGCCTTCGTCGTCGATCAGGGAGAGCAGGGCAGGGGCCTTTGCGCCCCACCGCCACAGGACGAGGTTCAAATCGTCTGCGTCCGCGCCTGCGGCGAAGCTGCGCACCAGCAGGCCACTGTATCCGGCGGCGATAAGCCTGCGCGCAAATGCCTGCGTCGGTGCTTCGCCGTCGCGCTTCATCCGGTCGCGCCATGCGGTGTCGGCGAGGGCAGGGGCCTTCATTCCAAATGCCGCAAGCGCCGCCTCGTCGCGACAGTCGAACACTTCCGCGACGGAGGCGTAATAGGACACGAGGGTCGTGGGCTGAAGGCTGCCGGCCTGGTTGGCTTCCCTCAGAGCAGTGACCGGCGAAAGCGATAGATAAAGCGCAGGCAGGCCCTTCGGGTTGAAGCGTCCGCCATAGAGTTCCGCGCCGCGACCGGAAAGCGGCTCTCGCGCATAGACCGGATTGAGCGCCCGGTAGAGCTTGCCTTCAAAGTGCAAGAGGGCGTCTACGCGTGAACGCCGGCATCGACCGCGTCGATATAGTCGAGCACGTCATCAGCGCGGCCCGAACGCACAAGCTGCATCGCGGACTGGCCGGAGAAGCCGGGCAGGGGCTCCGAACGATACCACGCATAGGCCATCAGGGCGGACCCGAAACGCGGCTCCACCTTGTTGAGGATCTCGACCATCTCGCGCAGGCGGCGCTGTGTCCGGTCAGACCTGACCCTGTCCTTGCGCTGGATCGCATCCTTGCCGAGACCGACCGTCCGCGCGATTTCCTCGCTGGTCGTCTGGAGCGCCTGCGCGATGCGGCGCGGCGCGAAAACACCATTGTCCGCATATTGGGCGATGCTCATGGCGCACTCCGTTCAATTTCCATGCCATTCATACTGACGCAATATAGCGTCTGAATTCGCGGAGTTCAATGTATCTTAGAATATGGGCCGGTATCGCCATGAACGCATGACGCAACAGCCAGTAGTTCCATAACATACCTTATGCGACTGGCAATCAAGACGGCGTTGCGTCGCCTATCGTCCGCCGACCCGACCAAAACACTCCTAGCCGAAGCGGCGGCTGCTCCACTGCTCCAGCCGCTCGCGAAGCTCTTCTTTTTCGGCCTCCGACAACATGCCGGTGACCTCGGTCAGGCGCTTTTGCGCTTCCTCGTTTCCTTCGCGCGACGAAAGCGTGAACCAGAACGCGGCCTCGGTCAGGTTCTTCTGCGTGCCTTCGCCGGCCATGCTCAACTGGCCGAGATTGATATAGGCGGCCTGGCTGCCGAGATGCGCGGCCTGCGTGTAGTACTGGAAAGCGCGCTTCGGATTTTTAGGCGTGCCGATGCCGGCCTTGAAGGCATTGGCATAATTCACGAGGGCCGGCGCATTGCCCAGATTGGCGCCCTTGCCGAACTCCTCGAAGGCGCGCTCCGGATCCTTCTTGACGCCCCAGCCATTCAGATAGAGCAGGCCGAGCTTGTCATAGGCGGTAGCCCAGTTCTGGGCAGCAGCCTTTTCCAGCCAGAAACGGGCCTTTTCATAGTCCTTCGCGACCCCCTCCCCGCGCATATACATGTAGCCGACATTCGACTGGTCCTCGGGGTGGCCCTTTTCCGCCGCGTAAAGATAAAGCTCGAACGCCTTGCCGATGTCCTCGGGAACGCCCAACCCCTTGCGGTAGAGATTGCCCATATTGTGAAAGGCGGCGATGTAGCCGGCCTTCATGGCGGCTTCGTTGAGCACGGCCGCCTCTTCGCCGCGCCCGGCCTTGTCCAGCGCGCGCGCCAGCAGCGACTTGAACCGCATATTGTCCGGGTTGGCCGCGACCGCGCGTTCGCAGGCCGGTATCGCAAGCTGCGGATCGAGATTGGCATATTCGACGCTCGGGCCGACGCGATCCGGGTCAGACGGATGGCCCGCCGCGAGGTCGCACGCATCGGGCGCGATGGCGACCGGCTTGTCGGCTTCCGGATAGAGCACCACGCTTTGCAGCAGCGCGGTCGCGTCCCACGGAATCTGGGTTCCGCCGCTGGAGACGACGACTCGGGCGCGCAGCATCTTGAGCAGCGAATCGAGGCCCTTGCCCTGCGATTTCAGGATCGTGGCAAGCGAGCTTGCATAGTTCGCCTTGCGTGAGGCAACGGACCCCGGTGCAGCCGAAAAGGCGATCAGCGTGCCTGCGGGCAGGTTCGTCACGCGGGCGAGGCCGTCGCCGATGGCATCCGCATCGGCCATCGCCGATTGATCAAAGGGGTTCTTGTCCGCCGCATCGACGACAACGATCGTGGAGGCCGATGCGCGACCGCCCAGTTGCTGGAGAAGGTCGTCGAGGGCGACACCCTGACCGGGAAGATCGGATGCTTGCGCGAGCTTGAGGTCGACCGGCGCGAGATAGTTCTTCTCGCCGAATTGCAGCGCACGGCCGGAATAATAGACGAACAGGATTCCGTCCTGCCCGGCCTTTGCCTTGGTGGCCGCAATGGCTGCCTCGAAGTCCTTCTTCGAAACGTCGTCCACCGCATCGACCTCGAAGCCGATCGACTTGAGCGACTTTGCCACGAGATCCGCATCGGCAACCGCCTGGCGGTCCGGCTCAAGCGCGGCATAGGCCCCGTTGCCGATCACCAGCGCGAGGCTCTTCGGCTGTTGGGCAATCGCGCCTTGAGAAAACAGGACCAGCGCGAGGCAGGCCGCGCCGAAAGCACGCAAAGGCATCATCCCGAAGCCGCTTTCAACCGCGCTCATCCTTCCTGCTCTCAATGAGTTCAATAGTCCCCGACGCCGGAGGCTTTGGTCTTGTAGCCGGTCGCCGGCTTCTTGGGCGGGACCTTGAGGCAGCGCTCGGTTTTGTTGTCACAAAGCTGAGGCTTGAAAAGGGGTGTCGCACACCCGCTCAGGATCACGGATGTCGAAAGGAAAGCCGCTGCGGAAGCGATTTTCGCCGCAAGAAACTTTGCCATGAGAGTGCCGCCTTCGTCGAAAAAAGTCGAAACACTTGCGTTTGTCAAAGTAGTCTGTTCAACGAGATGGGCCATTTGGCCTCAAGAGAACCACCCGCGTCAAGCGCAATCTCACAGGCGGAGGCACGGCGATGGTCGAAATCCGGAGACGCGCGCCGTCTTTGCCTGCAAGACATATGCAAAGGCACAGGGCTGTCACCAATGCTGCTGCCGCCATATAACGGGTTATCGGGATTGCGCCGGCTGGTCGGCGACGACCCCTGGGCAGGGGTGGCGGCGCAGCGTTTCCTGAAAGACGCAGAGGCCGTGCTCGATACCCCGCCCATCGCCCATGCGCTCGACCGCAGGGGCACGATGCTCGATGTGGCGCGGCGGATATCGACCCGCATCCAGACCCTGGGCGTAAGCTGGATGATCTCGGGCGACCCACGCTTCCAGAGACGCATCGTCCGGGAGCTTGTCTCGGTGGCCGCCTTTCCCGACTGGAACAGGTCGCACTTCATCGACACCGCTGAAACGATGGCGGCGGTCGCCATTGGCCGGGGCTGGTGCGAGCCGGTGCTGACGCGCGAGGAGGATGCTTTCATCATGGAGGCGCTGGCGCGGCTGGGGCTGGTCCCGGCGCGGTCCTCGCTCCAGCGCCCGTCGCCATGGGTCACGGCTAACAACAACTGGACGGTGGTCTGCGCGGGGGCCTCGATCCTCGGCGCGCTTTCGGCGCGCAAGGCCCGGCCCGAACTGGCCGCAGAGGTGCTGCGCGATGCCAAGGCCGTTTTCGCGGCGGCGCTCAGGATATTCGAGCCGGACGGCGGCTGGCCGGAGGGACCCGGCTACTGGGCCTATGCGACGGATTACGCGGTGCTTGCGCTCGCAGCCCTCGACGCGGCGGGCGACCGCGATGTCGAGCCGCCGCGCGCGTTCCTCGAAAGCTGGCGGTTCAATCGCGCGATGACCTCGCCCGCCGGCCTTTCCTTCGACTATGGCGACAACCTGCTCGAACCCGAACGAAGCCACGGCCTCGGCTGGCTGGCCCATCGCTCGGGCGAGGCGCAGGCGGCGGCATGGCAGCGCGCGGCCCCGGGTGCACCGCGACCCTTCGACCTGATCCGGGGAGCAACCATGGCGGCAGCACCCGCAAGCCGCGCGCAGGTGGACAGGTTCGAGGCGGCAGGCGTCTGCATGCTCCGCGACGGCGACATATGGGTCGGCCTCAAGGGCGGTTCGAACGCGGTCAACCACGCGCATCTCGACCTCGGCACGATGGTGGTCGAAATGCAGGGCCAGCGCTTTTTCGGCGAACTCGGGCGCGAAAACTACGAGGCCCCCGGCTATTTCGAACCGGAGCGGCGTTTCGGATATTTCCGCACAAGGACCATGGCGCACAACACGATTGCCTTCGGCGGCGCGGACCAGTCCATCGGCGCCAGCGCTACCTTGCTCGGGCCGCGCGCGGCGGGTTCGATCTCGGCGGTGTGCACCGTCCACGATCCTGATGCGCCCTGCCTGTTCCGCCGCGCGGTAGAGATCGTGCCGGGCGGCGGTGTGGTCGTCGCCGACAGGGTGACGCCGCGTCCGGGCGTGCGAGTTGAAGCCGACTGGCTTGCCTATACGCGCGCCGAGGCGACGGAACATGAGAGCGGCGCGGTGCTGTCGCTTGGCGGGTGCCGCGTCACACTGAAGATGGTCGCCCCGCCCGATGGCCGCATGGTGGTCGAGGCCGCGCCGAGCCCGGCAGGCGAAAGCGACAACAGCGCCTTTCGGCGCATCCGCATGCGGTTCGCGGTCGGCGGAGAGGCGGCGACGCTGACGACGGTGCTGGCGAGCGATCCTGCGGCCATCCCGCTTCTTCTCGAACAGGCAAAGCCGCTTCACGCCTGGCTCGCGGAGCAGGCTGCGGAGATATGACCTACAAGCTGTGGACGATGTGAACGGCAGTCGAAATGCCGGGCAATGCCATATAGAAAGCGAAACCCCCGGAGGGCCTCTCGGCTGTCCGGGGGTTCTATCCATCCGGGTTCGCTTGCGAGCAGTGGCGAAGTCCGGCTTGCCTGGCAAATATGGTGAACCGTGCCGATCAGTCAACACACAATCTATGAAGAAGTTCCGGAAGCCCTCATCGCAGCTTTCGAACGAACCATAACACCGGCACGGTTGACCCCATATCTTGCAGCGGCAGGCTTCGACCACCAGCGCGCGGTCCATCTCTACATATGGAACACGATGATGGGACAAAGTTTCCATTTCCCCGTCCAGACATTGGAGGTGGCCTATCGCAATTCGGTCGCCGCCGTCTTCCGCGACAAGTTTGGTGACAAATGGTGGCGCGAGAGCATCGCCGGCAAATTCCTCGACAAGCGCAGCTTGGAGGAACTCGCCAATGCCAGACGCCGCCTGAAGGCGCGCAGGATCGAGCCGAATGCCGACGAAATGGTTGCCGGGCTTTCCTTCGGCTTCTGGGTCGCCATGCTGGCGCCCAGATACAAGCCCATCCTGTGGAGCAGTCGTCTGGTGCAGGCCTTCCCCCATATGCCGGGAACGGCGGACCACAAGCAAATCTATGGCCGGGTCAACAATGTGCTGGACTTGCGTAATCGCATTTTTCACCAGGAGCCGCTTCTGGGCCTGAACCTGTCCGGAAACTATTCCGAAATCATGCAACTGCTGAAATGGATATGCCCCGAAACACAGGCCTGGGTGAAGGCGAACTGCTCCGTGCCGCGCTTCATTCGCGCCAGGCCTTGACGAAAGACCGTTGAAGGGCTGGAATTGAGGCTCAAGTGCAAGGGTGACGCGACAGAGATTTCGTGAACCGGGGAGCACGCCTTGAAATCCATCCTGAACTTTTTCTCGGCGGTGAAGGTCAATCCGGTCGCGGAGAAGGAACCCTTCATCTACAAATCCGGCGGGCCGGTCCACATCGTGATGATCGTCGTCATCGACGTGGACCCGTCCCTCATCGGCGACATCATGGCCACCGCCGAAGCGAAGTTCGGCAAGACCGACAAGCTCGTCTATGTCACCGACAACAGCGATTTCACGAAGTTCCGGGAAAGCCGCGCCGCCTTCGAATATCTGCCACCGCTCGTGCACCAGCGGCTGCATGCCGCCGATATGCCCTGGCAGGCCTATCTGCGGGAGCGCTGGGGCCTGCTGCTGGCGAAGTGGAAACCCCGCCTCGTGCTTTCCTACGGCATGAACATCGAAGCGTTTCTGAACGCGGCGCCCGCGCGGCCCGTTCAGGACCCCGTCGCTTGACACGCTTCGACATCGTTTTCGTCGCCGACCTTCGCTTCGAGGGCGGCTCCTCGACCGCGCTCGCGGTGGAGATCCGCGAGGCTGCGCGCGCCGGGCTGAAAACCGCCATGCTGTTCGTCAAGGGGCCGCTGCTCGGCGCGGCCTTTCCAGTGCATCCGCATCTTTCGGCTGTGCTGGAACAGGGGCTGACGCAGCGGCTCGACCCCGAGATGGAAACACATAGCGACCTCGTGCTCCTGCATCATCCCTCGATCATGGAGAACAGGGTCACGCGCCGCCTGCGCCTCGCGACCGAGCGGCTGGTGGTCGTGCTCCACCATCCGGCATTCGATCGCAAGGGCGCGCGGCAATATGACATCGACCGGATCGTCGCGAACTGCCGCGCCTCCTTCGACGCCGATGTGCTGCTGGCTCCGGTCAGCAGTGTCGTGCGGGATTCGCTGCCGCGCCTCTTGCCGAAGGGCGCGTCGGTGCTCGACCGCGACTGGGTGAACCTGATCCGGCTCGACGACTGGCCGCAGCGCAAGGCGGGACATCCCGCCGAGCCGGTGGTCATCGGCCGCCATGCACGGCCGCACAGGCAGAAATGGCCCGACCTCGCCGAGGCGGCGATGAGCGCCTATCCCGTCGACAGGCGCTTTCGCATCCGCATTCTCGGTGGCGGCGGCTTCCTTGAAGAGATGTATGGCCCGCTGCCCGCCAACTGGGAGGTGCTGCCGTTCGAGACCGAGGGCGTCGCGCAGTTCCTCGGCGGCCTCGATTTCTACGTCTATTTCCACTCCGACGCATGGTCCGAAGCGTTCGGCAGGACCATTCTGGAAGCGCTTGCGGTCGGGCTGGTGGTGATCCTGCCCGAACATTTCCGCGAGTTGTTCGGCGAGGCGGCGGTCTATGCCGAGCCAGCCGGGGTGCAGGCCGTGATCGCCAGATTCGTCGACAATCCCGATCGCTTTGCCGCCCAATCCCGACGCGCCCGCAAGTTTGTCGAGGAGCACCACGACGCGTCGCTGTTCGCGCCAAGGATCGCGGCGTTGTTCGACCTGCCGCGCAAGGACGGCGCGGCGCCTGTGACGCCGATGCCGCCGCTGCCCGTCAAGCCCGTTCTGTTCGTGTCGAGCAACGGCATCGGCATGGGCCATCTGATGCAGCAGATGGCGATTGCGCAGCGGCTCGGGCCGGACCTGAAGCCGGTTTTCGCCACCATGTCCTATGCGATGAAGATCGCTGCGGATGCCGGCTACCATACCCATTTCATCCCGCATCACCTCGCGCTCGACGCGAAGGTTTCCGACTGGAACGACATCCTGGCCGACGAGATGTTCGACCTGTTGACGCATCTGAGGCCGCGTGTCCTCGCCTATGATTCAACGGCCATCTTCTCCGGCATCGTTTCGGCGCTGGAAATGCATCCCGATATCTTCTCGATCTGGGTCAGGCGTCCGATGTGGCGCGAGAGCCACCGGCACCTGCTGGACGCCGCGAACCATTTCGACGCGGTGATTGAACCCGGCGAACTCGCCGCCGATTTCGACCACGGCCCGACGCGGGCGCTGCGCGACGACGCCTATCTGGTGCCTCCCGTGCTGCAACTTGCGCCGGCCGAACGGCTGGAGCGCAGCGCGGCACGGCGCTTCCTCGACGTCGCGGACGGTGTGCGGGTGGTCGCGCTGCAACTCGGCTCTAGCGCCAATTTCGACATGGGGCCGGTTCGCGAGGCGGTCATCTGGTCGGTGCTGGAAAGGCCGGACACGCTGGTGCTGGAACTGCGCTCACCGATCCGCGCGAGCTTCACGGACGATGCGCCGCGCCATGAGCGGCACCGCATCGTGGAGCTTTTCCCCGCCTTCCGATACAGCCGGGCCTTCGATGCAATGGTGGCCGCGCCCGGCTACAACACTTTCCACGAAAACATCCTCGGCTGCGTTCCGTCCATCTTCGTGCCCAACGAGGCCGACGAAATGGACCTGCAACTCAACCGTGCGCGGTGGGCCGAACTGTCCGGCATGGGATGGACACTGCGCCGCGACCACGACCTTCCGCATGTCGGCGAACTGGTCGAAAAACTTCTCGACCCGGACGAGCAGGCCGCCATCGTCGCGCGGTGCCGCCGCATCCCTTGGACCAACGGCGCGGACGACATCGCCCGCTACATCCAGGACCATGCGCGGCTGGTGCGCACGGACTGGGACATCACCAGGGCGGTCTAGAGAATATTGAAACATATCCCGCCGCCAGCAATCGTCTTCCTGTCATCGAACGGCATCGGCCTCGGCCACCTGACCCGCCAGATGGCGGTGGCAAGCCGCCTCGCGCCGGGATCTCGATCGATCTTCGCCACCATGTCCTATGCCGCTTCGCTGGCTTCCGCGGCGGGCTATCCGACGCTCTTCCTGCCGCACCACCGCGCCAACGGCACGGATGTGGACGATTGGAACCTGCAGCTCGAATTCGAGCTTGACGCACTGATCCGCCATGCGGGCGCGACAACGCTCGTCTTCGACGCCACGGCGGTGTTCGGCGGCGTCCTCGCCGCGATGAACCGGCACGAGGGCGTGCGTTCCGTTTGGCTGAGGCGCGCGATGTGGTCGGAACTCAACCGCAAATTCGTGGAACAGTCGGACTGCTTCGACCTCGTCGTGGAGCCGGGCGAACTGGCAGACGAGTTTGACGAAGGCCCGACCAAGGCGCTCCAGTCGTCGGTGGCGCGCGTGCCGCCTGTGCTGCTGGTCGATCCGGGGGCAAGGCTCGACCGCGACAGCGCGCGGCGCGAGCTTGGCCTGCCGGGCGATGCGGTGGTTGTGGCCATGCAACTCGGCTCCGGCATGAATTTCGACATGAACCCGGTGCGGCAGGCCGCGCTTCGGTCGCTCGCCGCGAGGCCGGATGTGGTGCTGGTCGAACTGCGCTCTCCTGTGCAGGCGCGGGCCGAGCCGCTTGAGGGCACGTCCGGCAGGCATGTGGTGCGGAGCGTGTTCCCGGCGTTCCGCTACAGCCGCGCCTTCGATGCGGCCATATGCGCGCCGGGCTACAACAGCTTCCATGAAAACGTGCTGGGCGCGATCCCCAGCCTGTTCGTGCCGAACGAGGCCGAGGAGATGGACCGCCAGATCGACCGGGCGCGCTGGGCCGAACGGGAGGGGCTGGGCCTCCTGATGCGCCGCGACGACCATGCGCGCATCGACGGACATCTCGACCGTCTGCTGGACGCGGGCGAACGCAGCCGCATGACCGAGAATTGCGGGAAGATTGGTTGGCACAACGGCGCCGACGACATTGCCCGCATGCTGGACAGCGGAGCCACCAACGGCATTCATCATGAAAGCGTCTAATCAGGACCGCGCAATGATGCTAGAGCATTTCATGGTCAGGTTGAATCATTCTGTTTGTCGTTTGGCGAGGCGATCCACAAGGAAGGTCGCGAAGAACGGGCTGGTTGCCCGGTCGAGCGGCATGACGAAGTGGGTGCCCGCCAAACGCAAACCCGAAGGGCCGGGCCGGTTTGCGCCAAATCCTTCGGTCTTTGTCTTGTCCGGGCCACCAGCCCGACCTGCGACAAACCCCTTGGCCTTGTCGCAAACCGTCGCCGGCAGAATGCTTCAACCTGACCATGAAATGCTCTAGTCTTTGTTTCTCGAACATGACCACGGGCCGGCGTCGGGATGACCTCTGACGACAAAACAAGGATACAGGTGAACAACCGCTTCGCGCCCGGCGTGCGGCTGAACGACACCTATCAGCTTGACGAACTGATCGCTTCGGGCGGCATGGGTCAGGTGTTTCGAGGGCATAATATCGAGACGGAAGAACCCGTCGCCATCAAGACCATCCTGTCCGAACTTGCCGACGACGACACGATCTTCGCGCTCTTCAAGAAGGAAGGGCTGATCCTCGGTCGGCTCAACCATCCGACCATCGTGCGCTATTACGCGTTTTCGCGCGACCCGAAAATCGGGCGGCCCTATCTCGTCATGGAATATGTGGAGGGGCAGTCGCTGGCCGAGCGGATGCGGCTCGGGCCCCTGCCTGTGGACGATGCGTTCCAGCTTTTCTCGCGCGTGGCCGAAGGGCTGTCGGTCGCCCACAGGGCGGGCGTCATCCACCGCGACCTGTCGCCCGACAACATCATCATCCAGCACGGCAGCCTCGCCGAGCCGAAGGTCATCGATTTCGGCATCGCGCATGCCGCCAACGCGACCACCACGCTTCTGGGCAGCAGTTTCGCGGGAAAGTTCAGCTTCGTGTCGCCCGAGCAGATCGGGCTGGCGGGCAGCCAGGTCACCAACAGCTCGGACATCTACAGCCTCGGGCTGGTGATGGCGGCAGCGCTGCGCGGCACGCCGATCAACATGGGCACGATGCCCGCCGAAGTGATCGAGCGGCGGCGCACCGTTCCCGACCTCGGCGACATCGATGCGCGGCTGCGGCCATTGATCGAGCAGATGCTGCAACCCGAAGCCGCCAACCGGCCCGAAAGCATGAGCTTCATCGCCGACTGGCTGGCGCGCGCCGGGGGGCTGGCCGCGAAAAACGCGCGGCTGGACACCGAGCCGACCGCGCCGTGGATGCCCGCCGCAGGCGGCGCGCGCTTCGTGCCGCATGTCGCGCCGATCCTGCCCGGACGCCCTGCGACGCCTCCGCCGCCCGCAGCGGAGACCGCCCCCGCCTCGCCTCAAGGCGGCAACGCGCCGCGCCGACGTTCGCCCCTGCCGCTGGTCGCGGGCGCGGGCGCGGTGCTCGCGGCGCTGGCCGTGGTCGCCTACGCAACCGGCTGGATCGGCATCGGCGAACGGCCACGCGCGGACATTGTTGCCGAAAACAGGACGCCCGAACCTGCGCCAGCCCCCGAACCTGCGCCAGCCCCCGAACCTGCACCTGTGCCCGAGCCTGCACCCACCCCTGCCCCGCCGCCTGCCGAGGATGCCGACACAGTGAAGGAAGAGCC